>JASGGP010000019.1:0-26404 GCA_047604985.1 Lacrimispora sp. | reverse complement strand
GGCCGACTGTATCAGGACGGTATGGAAGGCCTGATGGAACCGGATCAGATCAGCCATATGATACAAATGGCAGAGGACTTTAGGAGCCACGGAGACGGGCTCTTAATCGTGTATGGAAACGGAGCGCTCATCCCTGCCCTCCGCCCTTTCTATGATTTGAAAATTTATATGGATATGACTCAGAAGCGGACCATACTCAACATCAGGGCCGGGAAATGCGGCAACCTGGGAATCAAAGAGCAGGGAACCTATAATGAAATGATACGGCACAGCTATTACATCGACTTTGAAGCCAGCTTTCCCATCCGGCAGGAGGTCATACGGGACGGCATCATCAGCTATTATTTGGCAGGAGACAATCCGGATGGTATACAGATGATTTCCACGGAGCATTTAAAAGCCCTGTTTTCCACCATGACTACTTATCCGCTGCGCTGCCGTCCGGTCTATATTGAAGGCGTATGGGGCGGGTATTATGTCCAGCACTTACGCAGTCTGCCAAAGGAAATGAAGAACTGTGCCTGGGTCTTTGATCTGATCCCCATGGAGGTTTCCATTGTGGCCGACATGAAGGAGCTTATGATGGAATTCCCCTTTTACTGCTTCGTTCAAATTATTGGACCGAAGCTCATGGGAGAAGCTGCCGCCGAAAAATTTCACGGCTATTTCCCCATCCGCTTTAATTATGACGACACGTTTCATTCCAGCGGCAATATGTCCATCCAGGTCCATCCGGGCAGCAGCTATATCAGGGAGCATAATGACGAACTGGGACGCCAGGATGAAAGCTATTACATAGTCACTGCCGGACAGGAGGCCAAGACCTACTGCGGCTTTACCGAACAGGCGGACGTGGAAGATTTTATTGAAAAGACGAAGCGGGCGGAAAGAGAAAAGATAGGCTTTGATCACGATGAATACGTTCATTCACTTCCGTCAAAGCCGGGCATGCAGTTCATGATTCCCGCCGGAACCATCCACGCTTCCGGGCGAAACCAGGTCATCCTGGAAATCGGCAGCCTTACCATAGGCTCCTATACCTATAAGATGTACGATTACCTCCGGCAGGACTTGGACGGCAATCTCCGCCCGATCCACACTTTCCACGGAGAAAAGGTCTTAGACAGAACCCGCAAAGCTTCCTGGGTGGAAGAAAACCTGGTTCAAAAGCCCAGGCTCCTGCGGGAAGGCACCGACTTTTTAGAATCTATCGTAGGGGAACATCCGCTTCTTTATTTCAGCCTGAGAAACGTACGCTTTACAAAGGGGTATGAAGATGAAGCAGCAGACCGCTTCCACGTTCTGGTTCTGGTGGAAGGAGAACAATGCATGATACGTTCCCTTTCAAGGCCGGACCGTTACTTTATTCAGGATTATCTGGATATGGTCATCGTGCCTGCAGGCTTCGGTCCCTATGAGGTAATCAATAGAGGGGAAGGGGTTGTAACCATGCACAAGACCCTGTTAAAGGACGGATTTGAAAATGAAGAGCTCTGATTCCTGCATTCTTTCCGTGGATGGGGGCGGAACCTCCTTAAAAGCCGCTTTTGTATATAAAAATAATGTAATAAAGGATTCTTTTTTCTCCGTTCCGGTCCATTCCGACGGAACGGAAGAAGAAATTCAGGAAGCCTTTTGGGAGCTGGGGCACAGCGCAAGGCTTATGGAAGAAAAACTGCAGGTGAAAGCATCCGGATGTGCACTCTGCATTCCCGGTCCTTTTGACTATGAAAACGGGCGGTTCTTCATGCACCACAAATATGAAGCGGTTTTCGGCAGATCTTTAAAGCCCTGGCTGTTTAAGGGCATTGGCAGAGAATTATCCATATGCTTTCTCCATGATTCCACTGCGTTCCTTCTTGGAGCATGCGCCGGACTTTCTCCCCTTCCGGAGAGTGTCTGCGGCGTCATCATCGGAACCGGTCTGGGATTTGCCTCCATGGTTGAGGGACATATTTTAGAAAATCCCTCCGGCGGGCCCGGCATCAGTATTTTCGGCCGTCCTTATTTGGAAAAAACTGCCGAAGATTACGTTTCAAAGCGAGGGATCCTCCGCCGCTACAGGGAGCTCTCCCCCTTCTCCCGGGAGGAGACAGAAGTAAAGACCATTGCAGACCTTGCCCGCGGCGGAGAAAAAGAAGCACAGCAGGTGTTTATGGAAATGGGGACCCATCTTTCCGCCATCCTGCTGCCCATCGTAATGGAACATGGATTTCAGCTGCTGTTTCTGGGAGGCGCCATATCAAAGTCCGCCGATTTATTTCTTCCGGCTTTAAAAGAAGGGCTTTTAGCTGCTCCCATGGAAATCCGCACCATTTCCGATTCCGATTCTGATTACGTTCCTCTGCGGGGAGCCGCACAATATTTATTTTCTAGTTACTATTGATACCATTATTTGATATAATAAAGCTAAAATACGAACCGGGAGAGGAGGCAGAGCCATATGGCAGACTGTCGTTTCAAGCTGAAAGAATTAATGAATTCCCTGACATCAAAGGAACAGATCCTAGCACAATTCATCATCGATTTTCCTTCCGATGTCATACAAATGTCCATCAACGAACTGGCTCAGTCCTGCGGAACCAGTATTTCAACTGTGGTCCGTTTATGCAAATCCGCCGGGTACGACGGCTATAAAACGCTCTGCCGGGAGCTTTCGGTGGACTTGGTTCAATCCCAGTCTCTGTCCTCTGATGATTATGGGGATGTGCAGCCTGGTGATTCTGTAGATTCAATTAAAAATACGGTCTGTGCCAATGATATCAGGGCGATTGAGAATACCCTCTCAGTTTTAAAATCAGATGAACTGGAAAAAGCCGTTGCAGCCATAGCCGGTGCAAAGCGAGTGGATTTTTACGGAGTGGCCGTATCCGGTTACGTGGCTATGGATGCCTGCAATAAATTCGTCCGGATCAACAAGCTGTCCATGTCGACCGCCGACCCGCACCAGCAGATCTTAAACGCCTCCCTTTTAAGCCCTTCCGATGTGGCCGTCCTGATTTCCTATTCCGGCAACACGAAGGACATTTTAGAGACCGCGGAGGCCGTAAAACAGTCCGGTGCAGTCCTGATAAGCCTTACGAAGTATTCCAAGAATCCTCTGGCCAAAATGGCGGATATCTGTCTCTATTCCTCATCGGCGGAAGCACTGATCCGCAGCGGCCCCACGGGCTCCCGAATCGGCCAGCTTACGGTCATTGACGTCCTTTATACGGCCGTTGCCAGCCGGGAATACAACCATGTAAAGGCTTCCTTGGACAAGACAAGGCTTGCTGCCGCCAAGAAGCATATTCAATTCAATCCCGAATAATGGTGTATGTAAACAGAAAGGACTGTTTATGAAAACATTAAAGAAGCCAAGCATTGGCATTTTGCTTATTTCAACGCCCAGATTCTACCGCCTGGGCGAGGGGACGGAGCACGGTTTTTTCTATGAAAGAAAGGAAGAAGCTGCCTCCAGCCTGCTGTCACATTTTATCTTTGCCGATACGGTATTTCCGGGGATCGTCTATACCAGAGGCGATTTGGACCATGCCATAAGGGCCTTTTCTTCCCAAAAACCGGACCTGATTTTTGCCATGTTCCTGTCCTGGTCCGATGATTACGCCTGGATTCGTTTTCTGCGTGACATGCCTCCTGTCCCCATCCTTTTTGCTACAATTACAGAGGAACGGCCCGGTTTCTCCGATTCTTTTACAGAGGATACCTTTGTGGATTTCCTGGCCGCAGGCGGTCTTGTGGGAAGCCTTGAGGCTTCCGGCTCAATTTCCCGTTTTCACCGGCCTATGTTTCATACGGTCACAGGCTCTTTAGACCGTGTGATGAGAGAAACGGAAGCCTTTTCCCGTTGTGCAGCCTTAAGAAATGAACTAAAGAATACTGCCTTTGGACTGCTGCCATCCTTTAACGAGGTCATGTGGTCCACATACGTTGACCCTTACAGCTTTTTTATGAATGCCGGTCCTGAGCTTCGCTTTCTGTCTGTTTCCGGCCTGGAAGAAGAAATTGCAAATACGCCCCCGGAAAAAACCTGGGCGGCCGTCAATGATATACTGGCGGCGTACCCTCATGAGGGAGAGCTTCAGATGGATCAGATGTTCGCTTCTGTGGAGGCCTCTCTTGCCATGGAATCCTTAGCCAGAAACGCAGGCGTGGAATTGCTGGTTTTAAATGATGTGGATACCATGCTGTTAAAACGGATCGGCCTCCGTCCCGGCTTCTCTCCCTGTCCCGGCACCGACGATCTCATGGTCGTGCCGGAAGGGGACTTAGGAGGCGGCTTAGGATGTTACATCTTAGAAAAGCTATCCGGCTGCCATGTAAATTTTATTGAACCGTTTTATATCAATTCTCAGGACGGGACCTTTGCCGCAGGACACGCAGGCCCACAGGACTATACCTGTCCCACAGGCAGGACGAAGATATCCCTGGACACCCGCTTTGCAAAATCCGGCTATAAACACGCCGGAGCCCCATTTGCCTGGCATCTGATCGGCCCCGGCGAAAAAACCATGGTCCACATTTCCCAGAAAGACGGTTCCTTTAAAATGGCCGCAACAGTTTTAGATGCAGTGGAATGCGATTACTTCCTGGCCGGGTACTCCCACGGCCTTCTAAAGCCCAGACTGCCTGCAGAAGAACTGTTTCAAAAGCTTCTGCAATTCGGCGTCACCCAGCATTACGCCCTGGCTGACGGAAACTGGCTGATGGAGCTGGGCATGACAGCCGGGTTACTTGGCTTTGATTATCTGGAATTATAAAGGGGGCTCATATGACACTTTCCACCGACAGACTGAAAGTCACTCTGGCAGAACCGGGAACCTTTCCCAACACCACCTGCCGCTTTGACCGGTCAGGCTTCATAACCTCTGTACTTCTGGATGGGGAACTGGAATTCTGCACTTCTGAACCAGAGAACCTGTCTCATCCCAGCTCCGGCGGGCTGGGGCTGTGCAGTGAATTCATTGCGCCTCTGATGTGCTCAGAAGCGGCTCCTGATACATTTTTTCCGAAGCCCGGTATCGGCCTTATGAAAAAGAAAGGTCAGGCACCCTATTGCTTCTATGAGACGTATGAGGTGCAGCCCTTTCCCCTGACCTGGAATTTAACCGGCAATTCCGCCGTATTCAGCATGGACGCTTCTATGGGCCCGGGGTATGGCTGGTTCCAGAAACGGCAGATTGCTGTAGAAGGAAACCGTCTGATCTGCCGCACCGCATTACGCAACACAGGAAGCCGGGAAATCCAGGCAAAGGAATATTGCCACAACTTTTTAACGATCGAACATCTGCCTCTGGGGGACGGTTATCACATCAGCCTTCCCGGAATCCGGCCTCAAGCCGGAATCCTCCCCGGAACCCTCAAATACCAGGAGCAGGGATTTACCTTTACCGGGTATAATCCCAGCTCCGCCTTATACTCCATACCGGAACAGGATATCATGCCCTGTGACACCTTTTCCTGGGAAATGACTCATTCCTCATCAAAAGCCGGTATCAAGGTCACAGAAGGCTTTCGCCCCTGTCAGGTGGATATCTGGGCGGTGGATCACTTAATATCGGTGGAAGTCTTTTACCCCATCTGCCTTTTACCCGGCAGGGAGCTTTCCTGGGAGCGTTCCTGGGAATTCTATAACAGCTGAACACTTTCTATTGGGGAGTGAATGCTGCCCCTGCCATGCCGGAAAATAGCGGAAGGTTACTTCTCAGGAGCCAATGTCATTTAGTTAACTTGTAATGCTTATGTGGTTAGTTTTCCCATAATGGGGTCTAACCACATTTTTATGCTAAAAATCAGATCTAAATTGCATGGATTGGTTCTGGTGCTATAAAAATACGCCTTGTTAATTATGTAATAAAAAATCATAGCTGTGCCGGAATACGTCAGTTCCGGCGCAGCTATGATCTTTTACATTTAAAATGATATTGTACCGGAAACCGTCACATCAGCGGCCGTAATCCCGCCTTCAATCGCTCCGCCCATATCCAGAGCACCTGTCTGGGAAAGATTCGCCCCCGCCATATCCATTGAGGATAAGGCCCTTTCCTCATAATCCCCTTTCACCTGACGGTAATGCTTATAGCCCCTGATGTAGGCCTCATCCGCTCTTCCCTCTCTCTCAAGAGAATAATCCGAGCCTGACCTGCCGGTCCGCAGGCGCTTCATTTCCTGCCTTGCCTGTGTGGCCTTTACCTCTTCCTGCTCCCTTTTTGCCCTTTTCTCTCTCATAGCGGCAAGCTGCTCCCGGTTTAAACGGCTGATTTTCCTGCCTCCCCGGGACAGCAGCTTATTAAGGGACCGGAGCGCACGGCTCGCCTTTACTCTCTCCTCTTCCTCCCCATATACAGCTGTCATGCGGAGATCTCCCATGCTTCTCTGGACATCCGCCAGTACGGACTGGACCTGACCCTTGGTCCGTGCACCCGCCAGTCTGGCGTAATGCCTGGACACGGAAATGGAAGCCGTCTTTGATAACCGGCTGTATGACGATTCCTTTTTCTCTGAGGACGTATTAAAGGACATCTCGGGGGCCGGAACCTCTGTTTTCTTTGATGCCGTCCAAAAGGCCGAACCAGACTCTCCCACATATGCTCCGGACGCCATGATTGGACCTGAACCTGATGGATTCCCTTTCTGCCCTGCAAGCTGTTTTGCAATGCCGGTCAGAATAGAGCTGCATTTGGCAAATTCCTCGGTGCTGCTTCCCAGCCGCTCTATAAACTTTTGTGAAATGACGAGATGAGTCCCTGCCCCCAGGCTTGCTGCCAGCCCTGCAATATCTCCATCCCTCTGGTTATTGTCTATGACAATGCTGACAGATGGGTACTGCTCCTTTAAACGGTCCAGAACTGTCCCGATTATATCATTCCAATTCATATCCGGCTCCGAGATCAAAACCCTGTCTTTCGGAATCCGGCTTTCATTCGCATCCGCCGGGGCGCTTTCCGTCCTGTTTCCCGCAGGCGGGACTTTCTCCCACCCGGCTCCCGGTTTTCCACTGACAGCCGAAACCTTATTCACAATGATTCCCCCTCTCTGAACGCTTCTATTTATCATGTCGGCAGAAATTTCAAAATATAAAGCCCGGAGAAAGAGAATCTCGAAAGAGAATCTCATGCCATGTGTTCAGACACCCCATATTCTCCGGGATTTTGCTAATAGTAAGCTTCCGTCCTGACACCTGCCACAACTTCTTTTTCTTTCCATATTTGTTTTATTGTGGTAAACTTATTCCAGAATTATCATTACAAAGGAGGACACCAATATGCAGATGCAGTATACAAAAAGCATAGATAATAAAAGCATTCTCGGAATTATCCGCAGATTCTGCGGCTACATTGATCCCCGGCTTACGGAACACGGTTCCCACGTCGCTTATATTATTTTCCGCATGCTTCAATACTCTTCAGAATATACAGAACAGGAATGCCGCGACATTTCCTATGTGGGCCAGTTCCACGATGTGGGGGCCTATAAGACAGAAGAAATGGCCCGGATGGTCAAATTTGAAACAGAAGATATTTGGGAACATTCCTTTTACGGATACCTTTTCGTACGTTATTTCTCTCCCCTAAAGGATCTGGCTCCTGCAATCTTCCTGCACCACATCCGCTGGGAGCTTTTGGAAGATGAAGCGGCCCTCAGCCCAAAGCTTAAGGATTTATCCCAGCTCCTTAACGTTGCGGATACCATCGATGTTTCCATGACCTTAAGAAAATGGTCCTGGCAGGAAACTCTTGCCTATTTAAACGATGGAAGGGGGACCTATTACGCTCCCCATATCGTGGACCTGGCAGCTCAGCTGGATTTCAGTGAATCCGTGGATCTGGAATGGAAAAGGGATCTGGGATATTATGATTTTTTAACCCGCATTCCCCTTTCCAATGAAGACATTACGGACTATTTGAAAATGCTGGTCTTCATCATTGATTTCAGAAGCCATCACACCGTAACCCATACCATGTCCACCATCAGCATCAGCTATGAGCTGGGAAAGCTGCTCAATTTAAACGAAGATCAGTTAAACCATATCCTCTGCGGCTCTCTTCTTCACGATTTGGGAAAAATCGCAATTCCTGTAGAAATCCTTGAATACCCCGGAAAATTAAGCTATCAGGCCATGACCATCATGAAAACCCACGTAAATCTGACGGAAGAGATTTTCGGCGGCAGCATTGACGAGACCATTCAGCGCATTTCCCTCCGCCACCATGAAAAGCTGGATGGGACCGGCTATCCGAAAGGCCTTACCTCCTATGATCTTACCACGGAAGAGAGGCTTGTGGCCATTGCTGACATCATCAGCGCTTTGACCGGAACCAGAAGCTATAAGGACTCTTTCCCTCAGGACCGGATCGTTTCCATTCTGACCAAGATGAAAAAGGAATATCTTCTGGACCCTGTCATCATTGATATAGCCTGCGAGAACCTTACGAAAATTCTGGAGACCACCATCCAGCGGTGCCAGCCTGTTTTAAGCATTTACGAAAGGCTGAATACGGAATACGAGCATTTGCTTGAGCTGGAGGAGTTCACCGACAAGCTTAAGTTTGTGCTTTCCTTAAGAAAGCAGGAAGATGCCTTTATATGGCCGTAAAACGAAGAAAAGAGACAAAAACCGGGATAAAGCCTGCTATGCAGATTTATCCCGGTTTTTTTATTTCACAACAACTCTTACAAATTTCTTCTTTCCGCGCTTTACCACAAGGCCTTCGCCGGAGAACTGCTCTTTAGTAAAAACAGCCTTTAAGTCAGAAACAGTGTCACCGTCTACTATGACACCTCCCTGCCACATTTCTTCTGGCCTCGGAGCGGCTGGAGCCAGACCGGATTTCTGGAGAATGGTCAGAATATCCACGGTGCCGTCGGTAAAGTCCTCTTCTTCCAGCTCACAGGAAGGCATGTTGGCCGCGTTTCCGCCGGTGAAAAGCTCCCTGGCGCTTATCTGGGCCTTTTCCGCTTCTTCCTGGCCGTGAACCAGCTTGGTCAGCTCATAAGCCAGAATCTCTTTCGCCTGGTTTAACTGGCTTCCTTCCCATTGATCCATTTCATCGATCTGCTCAATCGGAAGGAAAGTCAGCATGCGGAGGCATTTTAAAACATCTCCATCGGCGATATTTCTCCAGTACTGGTAGAAATCAAAGGGAGAGGTCTTTTCCGGATCAAGCCATACGGCACCGGACTGGGTCTTTCCCATCTTCTTCCCTTCGGAATTTAAAAGCAGGGTAATGGTCATGGCATGGGCATCTTTGCCCAGCTTGCGCCGGATGAGCTCGGTGCCGCCCAGCATGTTGCTCCACTGGTCGTCGCCGCCGAACTGCATGTTGCAGCCGTAGCGCTTATAAAGCTCGTAGAAATCAAAGCTCTGCATAATCATATAGTTAAATTCCAGGAAGCTTAAGCCCTTTTCCATACGCTGCTTATAGCATTCCGCCGTCAGCATCCGGTTCACGGAAAAATGGGGTCCGATATCACGGATAAACTCAATATAATTCAGTCCCAGAAGCCAATCCGCATTGTTGACCATAAGGGCCTTTCCCTCGGAAAAATCAATAAAACGGCTCATCTGCTTTTTAAAGCAGTCACAGTTATGCTGGATTATCTCTTCCGTCATCATCTGGCGCATATCGCTCCGTCCGGACGGATCTCCGATCATGCCGGTTCCTCCGCCAATTAAGGCAATGGGCTTGTTGCCGGCCTCCTGCAGCCGTTTCATTAAGCACAGGGCCATGAAATGGCCTACATGCAGGCTGTCCGCCGTCGGGTCAAATCCGATATAGAATACGGCCTTTCCTTCATTGACCATTTTGCTGATTTCCTCTTCATTGGTCACCTGGGCAATTAAGCCCCTGGCTTTCAGTTCCTCATAGATCGTCATTGCAATTCTCCTTTCTCTTTTCCTGCCCATGCTCTTCGGGCAGGATACCTGCGCAAAATACCCATAAAAACAAATAAACCCCGTCCTATCAAAAGGACGAGGTTGAAGTCTCGTGTTACCACCTTAAGTTTATAAACAGCTTGCGCTGTTTACCTCTTCGAGTACCATTAAAATACTCTAGCACAATAACGGGTGCGGGAATCCGTCACAGCCTACTGGGCAAATGATTCCAAAACCGGAAGCCGCCGTTGGGTGTGAAGCTCAAAGATGTATTCACAATCCACTTTCCACGCGCCTCTCATCTGCCGGCTGCTTTCTGTGTGGTGCTTTGAATTGTTACTTGTTCTTGTCTGCGCTTTTTCTTTGATTATGAAGTTATTGACTAGTATATGGGGTTTTGTAATTTTTGTCAAGGCCAATTTTTATTTTCAGACGGCCTGATTCGGCCATTGATTTAAAATACAGCCCGCCCATTTTAAATTTCATATTGGGGAAGCTGGGCGCAAGCCGGACAAGGTTCCGTTTCCGGGCCTGGACCGCCATTTTTCCATGCTCACGGAAAAGGGAAAACAAATATTCAGTGAAAAAATCAGATTATAGCCGTTTTACTTTCCTAAATGTGTCCGAAAATAGTTGACAATTTTTATCGATATGTGGTACGATATTAAACACTTGTGAGGGAGTAGTTTGCGCAGATCTCTGCGTGCCAAGTCAACATACTGACCTTTTTGGTCTGGCTTGTCTTAATAAACGAGACTCATGTATAGCATATTGGCTGTACATGGTCTTTTTTTTGACTCATGCATAGCCGTATATGCACGGGTCTTTTTTATTGTATGGGAAAGTTCGTCCTGCACCATAAAACACCCGGAATTTCAATACAAACTTTTAAGGAGAAAAGAGCATTGAAAGAATTTCAGGAAAACACACGCGGGTTACTGAACCGGCTCCGCTCAGACGAGACAGCCGGTTTAAAGACAGAACAAATCGAAATTCAAAGGAAGCAATACGGAAGCAACACCCTGACAAAGGAGAAGCCGGAATCGCTTTTTAAGCGCATTGCGGAAGCGGCCAGCGAGCCCATGATTCTGATGCTTATTATGGCGGGCGTCATTGCCCTTGTGGTCAATATCATCCGCGCCTCCACCGGGTCGGAGGCAGACTTTTTAGAATGCGTGGGCATCTTTGCCGCCATTTCCTTATCGGTCCTCATTACGGTCGTTATGGAAGGAAAAAGCGCCAAGGCCTTTGAGGCCCTGTCAAAGATCAGCGATGATACTCTGATCAAGGTTTTGCGGGATGGGGATACCTCTCTCATAAGCCAGAAAGAGATTGTGGTGGGAGATGTAGTGCTTCTTTCCACCGGAGACAAAATTCCGGCTGACGGACGGCTCCTGCAGAGCTCCGGCCTGGAGGCTGACGAATCCGCCCTGACCGGGGAAAGCGTTCCTGCAAAAAAGGACGCTCAGCTCATTATCACTGACGAAAAAACGCCGCTTGCCGAGCGGGCAAACATGGCCTATTCCGGCAATTATGTCACAAACGGGTACGGGAAAATGGTGGTAACCGCAGTGGGCGACAATACGGAATTCGGAAATATTGCAAGGGAGCTGACCAAAACCGAGCGGTCCTCCACTCCGCTTCAGGAAAAGCTGGCAAGGCTGGGCGCCACCATCACTGTCCTGGGCATCATTGCCGCCGCCATCGTCTTTGTCTCGGAGCTGATCTCTTTTGCCCTGGCAGGGGGACTTCACCTGGAGGAGGTTTTAGAGGCCTTTGTCACCAGCATTGTCCTCATCGTGGCCGCAGTACCGGAAGGCCTTCCGACCATTGTGGCGGTATCCTTATCCATCAACATCATTAAGCTTTCCCAGCAAAATGCTCTTGTGAAAAAGATGATTGCCTCCGAAACCGTGGGCTGCATCAACGTCATCTGCTCCGACAAAACAGGAACCCTGACGGAAAATAAAATGAGAGTCTCCGCATTTTACGACGGCACATGGAAGCAGGAAACCGAGGATTTAACCTCCAACTGGCTCATCCACAATATCTGTCTTAACACAACTGCTGATATCTCCCCAGACGGAGCATTTATCGGAAACCCTACGGAATGCGCCATGCTGAATTTTTATGAAAATTCAAAGCTCCGCAAGGAAGCCGGCAAGTCCTACAAGGACGAGCGGTCCGACCACGACGTGCTCCATGCCTTTCCGTTTTCCTCTGAACTAAAGCATATGACCACCATCAGCAAGGTGGACGGCAAGATCATATCCTACGTAAAGGGAAGCCCGGAATGCGTTTTTACCATGTGCGCCCTTTCAGAACCGGAAAGAACCGAAATTGAACAGTACATTATAAAAGCCCAGGAAAAGGCCATGCGGGTCATCGCCTTTGCCCACAAGGAGCTGGCGGAAATGAAGAACTATGAAGATGACGCCCAGCACAGCGCCATGGAAAGAAACATGGTTTTCGACGGCTTTGTGGCAATCTCCGATCCTCTCCGGACCGATGTGTACGATGCCGTGAAAAACTGCCGGATGGCCGGCGTGGACTTGAAAATCCTTACGGGAGACAATATTATTACTGCTACCTCCATTGCCAATGAGCTCCATATTTTAGATGAAAAGCACGTAGCTGTTGAGGCAAAGGACATTGCAGATTTAACAGATAAGGAGCTGTCGGACCGGCTCCACGAGATCAGCGTAATCGCCCGCAGCACTCCTTCTATTAAAATGCGGGTGGTCAAGCTGTTAAAGGCTCAGAACAACGTGGTGGCTGTTACCGGAGACGGCATCAATGACGCCCCTGCCTTAAAGAACGCCGACGTTGGCATTGCCATGGGAATCTCGGGAACCGAGGTGTCAAAGGAAGCCAGCGACATCGTTCTCCTGGACGACTCCTTCTCCACCATTGTAAAGGCCATTGCCTGGGGACGGGGAATTTATGAAAACTTCAAGCGGTTCATCCAGTTTCAGCTTACGGTAAATGTCTCCTCTGTTATCGTCGTCTTCGTCTCCATCCTTTTGGGGCTGAAAGCGCCCTTTACGGCCCTGCAGCTTCTGTGGATCAACATCATCATGGACGGGCCGCCTGCCCTGACCCTGGGTCTGGAGCCCATTTACGACGATCTGATGGGTCATCCGCCTACGGGACGGGGGGACAACATCATTTCCCGCACCATGTTTATGAGGATCGGCTTAACAGGCCTGTATATCTCCTTTGTGTTCCTGTGCCAGTATGTATTCAATTTCCTGGGTGCAGCAGAAGGGGAAATGACCACTGTGCTGTTTACCTTATTTGCACTGTTTCAGCTTTTCAATGCCTTTAACTGCCGGGAGCTTCACTCCACCAGCATTTTTAAGCATTTGCTCAGCAACAGGATCATGCTTCTGGTCATATCCGTCACTTTCCTGCTGCAGATACTTATCATCCAGTTTGCAGGCGCTTTCTTTGGAACCGTCCCCCTGGGCCTGGATATGTGGCTGAAAATATTCGGCCTTACCTTTACCGTGATTCTTCTTTCCGAACTGGTTAAGGCTGTCTACAGGCAGATAAGAGGTCAATAAGAATTTTCCTATACCATAAAAAAATGAGGCTCCCAGCGGGCAAAGCCCGGTGCGGAACCTCAGGGGAAAATTCTTTTTCTACAGAAAGTCTTCAATGCCGGGGACCATGGGATAGGGCGCGCAGTCCTTAAAAGGCGCGGTAATGGTTCCCTTTACGGATGGGCTGAAAGCCGGGCGGCGGAATCCATCCTTTGTTCCGTTTTTCACAAGCCGGTCATTTCTTCCAAGCTCTCCTATGTATTTCCCGTTCTGGTCGTAAATCTCTTTCCCGTAAAATTTCCCAAGAATCGTTCCGTCGCAGGCCACCAGATAATCTTTCTGTCTTACGCCGATATAGCTGCCTCCCCAATTCCAGTATTTTACCATCTCAAAAGCACCCTTCCTGATTTTCATTCTTTATAATAATACACTATTTTTTTTAAAAAAGGAACACTTATGCAATATATATTATATTACTAGTCAGCCATGCCATTCATAATTTGGCGGATAAGGCCCGCCAAATTATTCATGTCGGGCGTTCCGCCCTATAGAAATATTTGTGTGGTTTGAGCCTGGTGAGCAAGCTCCCCAGGCTCAAACCACACAAATATTTCTGCATGGCCAAATAATAACCGACACATTGCTAAAATTTCAATGGGCACTGGATTTTTCAATCATTCTGTTATATAATCAACTGCAAACCAAAGAATTCAGCATACACAGGAGGATATTATGGGATTTCATTATGTAAATAATCTGCCAAGCCCGGAGGAGATCAAAGAACGATTCCCACTTCCGGCGGAATTAAAAGCTCTTAAAGCAGAGCGGGATCAGGCCATCAGCGATGTTCTCACTGGAGTAAGCGATAAATTCCTTGTCATTATCGGACCCTGTTCTGCTGATAACGAAGATTCTGTATGTGATTACACCAGCCGCCTGATTAAGGTTCAGGAAGAGACAAAGGACCGTCTGATCCTCGTTCCCAGAATCTACACCAACAAGCCCAGAACCACAGGAGAAGGCTATAAGGGAATGCTTCACCAGCCCGATCCGGAGAAAAAGCCGGACATGCACGAAGGCATTATCGCCATCCGGAAAATCCACATGAGAGTATTTTCAGAAACCGGCTTATCCACTGCCGATGAAATGCTTTACCCGGAAAACTTGGGATATCTTGATGATATCATGTCCTACATTGCCATCGGAGCCCGCTCCGTGGAAAACCAGCAGCACCGTCTTACCGCCAGCGGCTGTGACGTTGCCGTAGGAATGAAGAACCCCACCAGCGGCGATTTATCCGTTATGCTCAATTCCGTGGTGGCCGCACAGCAGAACCACGATTTCACCTACAGAGGCTGGGAGGTAAAGAGCCAGGGAAATCCGCTGGCCCATACCATTCTCCGCGGCGCTGTAAACAAGCACGGCCAGTGCATTCCAAATTATCATTTTGAAGATCTTTTCCTGCTTCACGAAATGTACAGCCGCCGCAATTTAAAGAATCCGGCCTGTATCGTGGATGTCAACCATTCCAATTCCAATAAAAAATATAAGGAACAGATCCGTATTTCCAAGGAAGTTCTCCACAGCAGAAAGCATTCTCCGGAAATCTGTGCTCTTGTAAAAGGCTTAATGATCGAAAGCTACATTGAGCCCGGCGCTCAGAAAGTCAGTGACCACTGTTACGGAAAATCCATTACCGACCCATGTCTTGGCTGGGAGGATTCGGAGCGTCTGATCTACGAAATCGCTGAAAATGTTTAAATAATATACCGCTTCAGGAATTTTAAAGCCGTTTTTAAAACTTCCTGAGGCGGTATTTACTTTTTATGAATATTTCTCCACTTTTCCTCTATTCTATATTTAGGGAGCTTGATTGTTTTTTTCAGGTACTTTTAACTTTTCTCTTGTATTTTCAAAAAATAATGGTAGAATATACTTATAGTCAGCTATTTGACTATTCATCCTGTTGGTACCATTGAGAACTCTCATTGCTGCAGACACGTTCACCCGGGTTTGTCCGGACATCAGGAAAAGGAGGTATGGGTATGCGGACTATAAATGTCGATATCCAACTGCGTTATACCCCCATTCCGCTCGCGCTTTTAATCAACACAGCAAATGCCTTTGATTGTGATATCTACATTGATTACGGCTTAACAAAGGTAAATGTCAAGGACTACGACGAGATGAAGAAAGGGCTTAACACGCAGCACAGGAATTTACAATTTAATTTCGACGGCATCGATGAATTGGCCGCCGAGGGACGGATCGAGATGTTATTCCAGCCGTGATCCGCCGGAAAGGAAACTTTATGGACCATAATTTAAAAGAGAGTTGATTTTAGCTTACCGCTTAAAGTCAACTCTCTTTTCATATTTTCTGCCCATATTCTTTAGGAGTATGAGTATAGCCCCCAGGGTGTTTCATTTCTTTCTCAGGACAGCCCGAGAATGGCCGAAACTGCGAAGTAAACCAGCACCACTCCGCCCAGAACAATTCTGTAATATCCGAAGAATTTAAAATCATGCTGTCTGATATATCCCATCAAAAACTTAATGGAATAAACGGAAACCGCAAAGGCCACGATCATGCCGAAAAGCAGGTAGAAAATCTGGCTTCCGGTGAAATTCAGCCCGTATTTTACAATCTTTAATAAGCTGGCCCCAAACATAACGGGAATTCCCAGGAAGAAAGAAAACTCCGCCGAAGCAGCCCTGGAGCAGCCTAAGATCATGGCTCCTAAAATGGTTGCGCCGGACCGGGAAGTTCCGGGTATTAAGGACAGAAGCTGGAACAGGCCGATATAAAGGGCGGTCTGGTAGGGAATGTCCCCCACTTTCTGCACTTCAAAGCTCTTATGCTGGTTCCTGTTTTCAATGACAAGGAACAGAACGCCATAGATAATCAGGGTTGCGGCTACCACGTATCCGTTCATCAGATATTCATCCAGAATATCATCCACCAGAAATCCGATTACAGCCGCCGGAATACAGGCCAGGATGATCTTGGACCATAAAACCAGGGTCGCCTGCCTTGCCGCCGTTTTTTTCCATCTGGAAAATGGGTTCAGCTTGTCAAAATATAAGACTACCACTGCCAGAATGGCTCCCAGCTGGATTACCACCAGGAACATGTTTTTAAAGTCAGCCGGCTGGTTTAAATGAATGATCTCATCCACCAGGATCATATGCCCGGTACTGCTGATGGGAAGCCATTCCGTAAAGCCTTCCACGATTCCCAGGACAATCACTTTTAAAATCTCAATTAAATTCATGTCGCTTCCTCTGTTTCATCAAATATTTTCAATCTGCCAGTCAATGGGACTTAATCCGTTGGCCTCCAGATAAGCATTGGTCTTGCTGAAATGCTTACATCCAAAGAAGCCCCGGTAAGCGGATAGAGGGCTGGGATGAGGCGCCTCTAAAATCAGATGCTTTGGGTTTGTGAGCATGGATTTCTTATTCTGGGCCGGACGTCCCCATAAGAGAAATACCATGGGCCGGTCCTGGTCATTGAGGATTTGGATGGCCGCATCTGTAAACTGCTCCCAGCCAATGCCCTGATGGGAATTGGCCGCATGGGCTCTTACCGTAAGAACTGTATTGAGAAGCATAACTCCCTGATCCGCCCATTTTTTCAAGAACCCGTTATTTGGTATTTCACATCCCAAATCATCCCGAAGCTCCTGATAGATATTCACAAGAGACGGCGGAACCTCCACGTCAGGCTTTACGGAAAAGCAGAGGCCGTGGGCCTGCCCGATGTTATGGTAAGGGTCCTGCCCCAGAATTACCACCTTCACCTTGGAAAGAGGCGTAAACTGAAAGGCGTTAAAGATGTCGTCAGCAGACGGAAAGACCTGCTTTGTCTCATATTCAGTTTTCACCTTTTGATAAAGTTCCCTGTAATATGGCTTTCTAAACTCCCCGCTAAAGGTTCCAGCCAGTCGTTATCAATTGCTCCCATTATTTTTTCTCCTTTGAATTCAAATCCTTACCGGCACTCCCGATTCCCTTAAATACTGTTTTAAATCCATGATTTCCATCTCCTTGTAATGGAACAGGGAAGCAGCCAGTGCTGCATCCGCCTTTCCTTCCACAAGGGCATGACGGAAATGTTCCATGGTCCCGGCTCCGCCTGAAGCGATGACAGGAACGGAAACATTTTCCGCTATGATACGGTTTAATTCATCATCGTAGCCGGCCTTTGTTCCGTCGCAGTCCATGCTGGTCAAGAGGATTTCCCCTGCCCCCAGACGGTCCGCCACCATGGCCCAGGTCAGGGCATCCAGCCCGGTATCAATGCGGCCTCCGTTTTTAAACACGTTCCAGCCGCTTCCGTCCGCCCGCCTTCTGGCGTCAATAGCCACCACCACGCACTGGCGGCCAAACTTATCCGCCGCGTCAGAAATCAGCCGTGGGGTGTTGATGGCAGAGGAATTAATGGATATCTTATCCGCCCCTTCTCTTAAGAGCATCCGGAAATCCTCCACGGTACGGATTCCGCCGCCTACGGTAAAGGGGATAACACCTTTTCCGCCACCCGGCGCACCATATCCACCACCGTATTCCGGTTATCCGAGGATGCGGTTATATCGAGGAACACCACTTCGTCCGCTCCGGCTTTATCATAGGCTGCCGCGATTTCCACCGGATCCCCGGCATCCTTTAAATCAACGAAATTTACGCCCTTTACCACCCTTCCGTCCTTGACATCCAGGCATGGAATAATTCTCTTCGTAAGCATCCGGCACCTCCTTAAGTAAGTTCAATGAAATTTTTTAAAATTTTAAGCCCGGTATCACTGCTCTTTTCCGGATGGAACTGGCAGGCAAAGAGATTGCCCCGCTCCACGGATGCCGCAAATTTCACGCCGTATTCCGAGGATGCCGCCACATCGGATTCCACGTCTGTCTTTAAATAATATGAATGGACAAAATATACATATGCCCCCTGATCAATCCCTTTAAAAAGTCTGGCTCCGGGCTTTATGTCCAGACAGTTCCAGCCCACATGAGGGACTTTAAGCCCCGGCGTGTCCGGAAACCGGACGATCTTACCGGGAAGCAGGGAAAGTCCTTCCACCCCTTTGCTTTCCTCACTGCCCTCAAAGAAAAGCTGCAGCCCTACGCAGATTCCAAGAAAAGGCGTTTCCTTATCCGCCACCTTGCGGATCACATCCACCAGCCCGTATTGGTGAAGCTTTCCCATGGCATCTCCAAAGGAACCCACACCGGGCAGGATTACCTTGTCCGCAGAGAGAATGGTTTTCTCATCTCTGCTCACCACCGGCTTTTCCCCTAATGCGGTCAGGGCTTTTTCCACACTTTTCAAATTTCCAGCATCATAATCAATAATCGCTATCATGGCAGCCACCTCTTTACGCCTTTTTCAATATTTTAGCACAGGATTTCCCATTGTACAACGAAAAATATCCTATGCCGCCGCTCTTACAGGCCGAGAAAGAACTCCACGGAATTTTGTGCAATGGAATCGGCCTTTTCTTTCATGCCCTCGGAAAGCTGGGCAAGGTCCCCGTGAATCCGGTACATACGGGCCTTATTATTCACGGACACTGTTTTCTCAAAGGGCCACCGGATGACCGTAGGCGTTTTAAAGCCCACGCCCAGCTCCAGGATCAGAAGCTTTTTATTAAGGGTTCCAGAAAGCCACCGGGTATAGGCGTTCCACTGGGGCAGATAGCCCTCTTCTATGTAATCGTCCGCCTCTATGGTATTTCCCGTAAGAGGGGCTTTGCAATGGGGACAGATATCGTCCGGAACCTCCCCGGGCTCCCAGATATCCTTGGTACAGGCATTGGAACACTGTCTCCAGGTCACATTTCCGCAGGGAGCTGTTATTCGCTTCGGGTCCAGGGAAGATTTAAATATTTCCCCGTCAGTCAGGGTGGTGACAATAAAGTAATCCTTATCCTTAAAAAGAACCGCCATCTTTTCATAAAGACTCTGGACATCCGGAACCTTTTGGGCGCTCCATTCTTCACCGATTCCTACAAGCAGCTTTTCGCAGGCTGCTGTTTCCTCTGTTATCCGTTTGTTTAAATCCATTTTCATCCACCTTCTTTTTTAATCTTTGTCCATTATACACCAGCACAGATTTTAAGAAAAGATGGAAATTCTGTCCTTGCGGCCAACTATACATTTATGCTATACTAATCCGTGAATTCTAAAAAAGAAAAAGGAAGCCGGCAGACCATGAATAAATTGAAAAGGCTCTCTCCCTTTTTGGGGGCCTGCGCAGCTATCGCAGTCCTTGCACTGCTGTTAGTGATATATTCCCTGACCAGACCGGTCCCCATGGCGGGAACCAAAAATATTTCCATTGACGTGGTATATCAAAACGGCGACAGGGACCATTACCAGATAACCACAGAAGCGCAATTTCTCTCCGAGGCCATAAAAGCCATACCGGAGTTAAAGATCGACGGTACCACTTCAGAGGAATTCGGCCTTATGGTCACCACCATAAACGGCCAGCGGGCAGATTACCAGAAGGACGGCGCTTACTGGGCTCTTCTCTGCGACGGAGACCCCTGCAGCTACGGAGTCAGCATGCAGGCCATCAAGGACGGGGAAAGCTATACTTTCCAGTACACCCTGGCTGAAGATGAAAACAAAAAATCATGAAAAAACATCCTGCTTTCACCCCAAGGGAGCTGGCTTCTGACGGACTTCTTGCCGCTCTTCTGTTCGTAAGTCAGGTCAGCCTTGCCTGGATCGCCAATGTGGAGCTGGTTTCCCTGCTGCTAATTTTATACGCTCTTGTATTCCGAAAACACGTATGGTTCATCCTGTACGTGTTTGTTATATTGGAAGGCCTGTTTTACGGCTTCGGCCCCTGGTGGTTTTCCTACCTCTATGTATGGGCCCTGCTGATCCTTGCCGTATTTCTCTTCTGGAAAAGCAGGACCCCAAGACCTTTCGTCATAGCCCTGCTTTCCGGCACCTTCGGAATGCTTTTCGGGTTATTCTGCGCCATACCCTATCTCTTTGCAGGAGGTCCGGGGACCGCTCTCGCCTGGTGGACCGCAGGGATTCCCTTTGACATCGTTCACGGGGCCGGCAATTTCTTTCTGGCCCTGATTTTATTCCAGCCGCTTTACCGGCTGCTCACCGCATTAAAACACATTCAATCTCAAGGATAAAGGAGTAAAACACCTATGGAACCAGCAACCGTAAGGATCAAAAAAGGGGAAGGCCGCTCATTAAAAGCAGGCGGCATGTGGATTTACGATAACGAAATCGACAAAATCACCGGGGATTATATCAACGGGGATATTGTCGCCGTGGAAGACTTTGACGGATATTTTCTGGGACAGGGCTTCATCAATACCAATTCCAAGCTGACCGTCCGGATGATGACCAGGAAAAAGGATACCCAGGTAAATGAGGATTTCATCGAAATGAGGATAAGAAATGCCTGGGAATACCGCAAGGCCACGGTGGATACTTCAAGCTGCCGGATCATTTTCGGGGAGGCGGATTTTCTCCCCGGTATTGTGGTGGACAAGTTTGCCGACGTGCTGGTTGTAGAATCCCTGGCTTTAGGCATTGACCGGTTAAAGCCGGTGATTCTGGAAAAATTAAAGAAAGTCCTGGCAGAGGACGGCATTGAGATCCGGGGAATTTATGAGCGCAGCGACGCAAAGGTCCGCTTACAGGAAGGCATGGAGCGGTATAAGGGCTTCATCGGAGAACCCTTTGACACAAAGGTGGAAATTGTTGAAAACGGCGTGAAATATCTGGTGGACGTTCAGGAAGGCCAGAAAACCGGGTTTTTCCTTGACCAGAAATACAACCGCCTTGCCATCCAGCGCCTTTGTAAGGGAAAGAAGGTTCTGGACTGCTTCACCCACACCGGTTCCTTTGCCTTAAACGCAGGAATTGCAGGTGCAAGAGAAGTCCTGGGCGTGGATGCATCAGAGCTTGGCGTGGCCCAGGCCATGGAAAACGCCAGGTTAAACGGCTTATCTGACCGGGTGGCCTTTCAGTGCGCCGATGTCTTTGAGCTTTTGCCGGAGCTGGAGAAAAAAGGGGAAAAGTTCGATGTTGTAATCCTGGATCCCCCTGCTTTCACCAAGTCCAGAAATTCCGTAAAAAATGCGGTAAAGGGCTACCGGGAAATCAATCTTCGGGGAATGAAGCTTGTAAAGGACGGAGGCTATCTGGCCACCTGCTCCTGCTCCCACTTCATGACGCCGGAGCTGTTTACCAAGACCATCCGGGAAGCAGCCGGAAATGTCCATAAACGCCTCCGCCAGGTGGAATACAGAACCCAGGCGGCAGATCATCCTATTTTATGGTCAGGGGAGGAGACTTCTTATTATTTGAAGTTTTATATCTTCCAGGTTTGCGATGAAAAATGATCTTAGGCAGTTGCTGCCTAAGAAACAAGAAAGAATCCCGCGTGCGGGATTCTCCTCCTGGGTTGGGTCGCTTCTGCGACATCCAACCTTACCGCCGCAGTGCGATCCCCCGGAGGTACGATAAGAAAATGCGCATTGAAACGGCTTGTACAGCCGATCAATGCGCATTTGTGCATCCTATTATAATGGGGCCTGACCCGATTGCAAGCCCATGGAGTCTCTAATCTTTTATGGATAAATTTTTATGGATAAAAATGAAAGTACACTCCCCCCGGAACAGTCCCGCCCCGGAGCTGGGCCATCTCACTGACTGTCACCAGCTGATATCCGGCTTCCGTAAGCCTGGGGATGATTTCAAGGGCTGCTGCCCCTGTCTGGGCATAGAGCTCGTGCATCAGCACAATGTCTCCGTCCCGGACCTGGCTCATCACCGCATTGACGGTTTTTTCCGTATTTCTGGTCTTCCAGTCCCTGGTGTCGATGCTCCACATAATCAAGGGGGCATTGGCATATGCGGCTACCGTTCCGTTTTTATAGCCGCCCGGCGGTCTTACCAGAGTCGGTCTGACTCCGCTGGCAGCCTGTACCGCATCGTTGCAGAGGTTGATCTGGCTCTGGATCTGCGCAGGACTCAATTGGGTCAGATACTTATGCTCATAGGTGTGGTTGCCCACCTCATGCCCCTCTGCCACCATGCGCTGAACCTCTGTCTGATAGGAGGCCACCCGGTTTCCCACTACGAAAAAGGTAGCTTTCCCTCCGTACTGGGCCAGACAATCCATAATCTGATTTCCCACAGGAGCATAGGGGCCGTCGTCAAAGGTCAGGGCCACCATAGGTTTTGCGGGATCAATCTGCCGTCCGGCAGGTGTCTGCGCTTCACTCTCTGCAGGTGCCGTTTCCTGGCCTGTAGCTGCCTGGTTTCCTTCCTGTGTACTTTCTTCTGTCCCGGCTTCCTGCCCCCGTTCTCCGGAATCATTCTGCCTTGACTCGTCAGAGTCCCCAGGCTTTCCAGGCTGTTCTGAAATATTTCCGTTCTCATCCACCCACCGGGCAACGCCGGGTCCCAGGTTTTCATCTATCCAGCCGTTTCGTACCTCAGCTTCCTCTTGTGCCGGAGCTGATTCTTCCGCCAGAGTCTTATACGCCGGTCCAGGTACAAATGCTGTCACAAGTGCTGCGGCCATGAGGCTGCAGCCCAATTGTAATAGTTTTTTCATATTCCCACTCCTTTCCTGCCTGTAATTTCTGCCCATACAGGTACGCCCCCAGGACATTTCCCATATAGCTTATCCACTACTATACAGGAAAAAGGAGGAAATTGGAACAATTTTTCTTAAATTTAATAAAAAATTAAAATAAAATCAAGACATTTTAAGGCTTATTTTGACAAAAATCTGCAAATTTTACAATTTGATTACAAATATTTATCATTGTTACAATTTCCGCGCTCTGGTTTCCGGCCGGTAATGTTTGACACGGATTAAATCAAGTACTAAGATATAATATATTAGGTTTACGGCCATAAACTGGATTTAGAAAGGAAAAGATATTGAAAGATCACATTGCCGGATGTATAAATATTTTAGGTGATTTTTGCGGAAAGAGGGACGTTCCTGTATTGACGCCGGATGAGCTGAGAAAAAAATATGGGATGGAACAGGCGGACGTGATGGTGCTTTTTGGCGGCAGCATTATGTGCGGCGGAGATATTCTGGCTCAGGCAATACAGAAGAACATGGCAAGAAAATACATCATTGTGGGCGGAGCAGGTCATACAACGGAAACCCTGCGGGGAAAAATGCATGAGGAAGTCCCTGATATAGAGACTGCCGGTCTGCCGGAGGCCGAAATATTTGAAGCATATATCGGATACCGGTATGGATTAAAAGCGGATTTTCTGGAATGCAGCTCTACAAATTGCGGGAACAACATAACATTTCTATTGGAATTGCTGAAAGAAAACAACATTTCTTTCAAAAGCATTATACTTGCGCAAGACGCAGCCATGCAGCGCCGGATGGAAGCAGGACTCCGGAAATATACGGCGGAAGATGTGATCATAATTAACTATGCCGTTTATTCCGCAAAGGTAATTGTAAAGGATTCTGAGCTCGCATATGAAAAAGAAATTAAAGGCATGTGGGATATGGACAGATATATCGCACTGTTAATGGGTGAGATTCCCCGGCTGTCCGACAATGCCGACGGGTATGGACCAAAGGGGAAAGCTTTTATCGCTCACGTGGATGTTCCAAAAGAGGTGGAAGAAGCTTTTGAGGAATTGAAAAAAGAATATGCTGACAGGGTACGGACCGCAAATCCCTTGTATGCGTCAGCAAAATAATTTTCTCCCTGACCAACAAAGGGGGCGAAAACGGCATTCCGCTTTCGCCCCCTTAATTCCAATAATTTAAAAACAGCATCCACAATTCTTATTTGTGTTTATATCCGGTATAAATTGTCATCGCCAGGCAAATCACCATTGCCCATGCCCAAAACTTATGATTTTTCATTCAGCAATTCCCCTTTCGGTTTTATCCCTTTGTCTGCGAATAAGTATTTGTCAAATTTTTAACATCCTCTATGGCTTTCTTAACAGAGCCCGGACAACTGCTGCCGCACTTTTTTCCTCCACTTCCAGGGTAAGCCTGGGTTCATGAATGTCCTCCAGGTAATGGGCGTCGGAATTGCTGATGATCCGGCAGTCCTCCAGATAGGGATTCCTTTTCTTAAGCTCATGAAGACGGGTAAGGTCCTTTACTTCTGCCGCCGCAAATTTACTGTCAGCCGGTATAAAGCCCAAGTTGGAGATCAGGCTGTTGGAGGACTTGTCAATGTGGGCCGGAAACATGACGCCGTCATAGGACCGCACCAGCTCCCACAGGACGTCAAAGGAAATTTCCACCCGGTTGATGAGCAGGTATGGAACGGTTCCACACAGAATGTCTTCCTTATTGTATATCTCCTGCCTGCCGAATACCTCCTCCTTATTGGGAAAGGGCATCAGCCGTTCATACACATATCCGTCAAACTCCATAGCCTTTTCCAGGGTGGGAAACAGGCAGACCGCATGGACCTCCTCCTCGGTGCATATTTCCATTCCCGGCACAGCCAGAACCCCGTATTCTTCTGCAAAATGAAGGACGGCCGGACAGTTTTTGCAGGAATTGTGATCCGTCACTGCGATCACATCAAGGCCCTTTATGGCCGCCATGCCTGCAATGTTGGCCGGTGTCATATCCTCACTCCCGCAGGGCGACAGACAGGAGTGAATGTGAAGGTCATAGGTGAGGCTCATCATGGGACTGCCTCTTGTAAATTAAGAGCGCCGCTTCAAAGGCCGGCATTTCCGTCTTTAAAACCGTGATTTCCTGTTCCACAGCCTTTTTCATAGCTTCCCCGTCAAGAAGAATGCCCTCCGCCATGATCACGCAGGCGGCTTCCGTAAGGGAGGCCACCGCAAGGGTATTCATATTGCCCATCACCGTTACCCAGGCGCACCCTTCCGGTGCCCTTCCCATGGCAATGCTTAAAAGATCACAGCAAAACGGCTTTGTGATTTCTTTGTCAATATCTGTGCCTTCATTTACCACCTGAAATGCATTGCTTTCAATCAGTTCCCTTACCGTCATTTTTCTTCCTCCCGCCTTTCGGGTCAAGCTGCGTCATCTCATCGGAAATCCTCTGGATATATTTTGTCAGCACCCGGAACTTTTCATAGGTTTCCCTATCGCCTTCCACGATACCGGCCGCCAGCCTGGAAACCTCCTCCGACAGCTTATGCACATTGTCCCTTAAGAAATAAACACAGTCCGATTCCGCCGCTTCCCCGCGGACAATGTCCTCGGCCAGAGACTTGCAGGTAGGCGCTCCGCAGGAACCGCAGTCCAGGCCGGGAAGCTTTTTTAAAAGCCTTTCCACCTGGTTTAAACGGGCAAAGCTTTCTACCATGGTCTCGCCAAGATTAAATACAGGCTCAAACTGGACCTGCTGGGTCCATTTCACCAGCTCCTCCGCCTCTACCTGCATGTGGCTCCTCGCCACCGGCATGTATTTACGCAGCCTCTTTAACTTTACCTCGGCCACGTAGGGATTTTCCACGGTGAGCACGCCTCCCACGCAGCCGCCGTTGCATGCGTTTAGCTCCACAAACTTTAAATTCGTAAACTTCTGGTCCTCCATGTCTTCCAGGACCCGGATGACATTTTCAATGCCGTCCGCTGCCAAGTAATCCTCGGTAAACAGTCCGCTGGCTTCGCCGCCGCTTCGCCCCCAGCTGATGCCGATCTTCCCTGAGGTTCCAAGCTCCGCCGGTTCATCTCCCACCGCCTTCATGCAGGAAAGAAGCTGGGGATATATTTCCTTGATGGCAAGGACCTTATCTACCTCGCTGTGCTCCGTTCCCAGAGGAGCCCGGACATAGGTCACCTTGGACGGGCAGGGAGAAATAAAAATAATGCCGATTTTTTCTCTGGGAAGCCCTGTCTTTTCCATGGCTTTTTGGGCCGCTAAAATGGCGGCTACCTCCACCGGCGGATTTAAGGGCAGCAGATTCGGTATCAGGTTGGGGAATCTGACCCTGATCAGCCGTACC
>JASGGP010000018.1:0-26450 GCA_047604985.1 Lacrimispora sp. | reverse complement strand
CGCCGGCCGACCCGGGCGGCGGGATGCGCTGAAATGCCCGGCGGTCTATCATGTCAAAATCTCCCAGTCAATATAACCTATACAAGCAAGCAGGAAGAGGAGAAAGCAAGGAAAGAAGAAAGAGAGGCCATGCTTTTCGCCATACATTTGCTCAACAGTTAATTAATCAGGGGATTCGTGAGGCGTTTATTAGGGATTGGCTGGGGCATTCAGATACCAGGACAACCCAGATTTATGCGAAGCCCAGTTTGGAAAGTTTAAAAAGCACCATGCCGGAATGTCTGAGATAATAGGCGAAAGTCCAGAGAAGAAAACTCTCTGGACTTTTGCAACATCAGTGTATCTGATTTGATTACAACGATTAGAAGCATAATATTTTCTAATGATCCAGCTCGGATTCTCCTGTCAGTTTTGCAAGAAAACGGATATTATTATGAAGCAGTTTCATATTACCAAATGCTAATAAAAATCCGATTGTGACCCAGAGCCCAATTTGAAGAACCGGATAATTTAAAACCCTTTGAGCCAGATAAAGAATGTAACAGCATGGGATCAGTGTCAGCCATGCGGTAATTACACCGGGAACATAATGGCGATAGGACAGAGGCATAATAACCATGTGAAATAGGATTAAGTGAATGATATTGGCAGCCAGGAATCCGTACCATAATCCATAAAAACCGCTGATATTTCCCAGCAGAGTTGCCAGAATCCATAAGATTAATTCTTCGAAGACTCCAACTGCAAGGCCTGCTGTACTTTGGGTATTGCCAAAGGGGGTGAAAGGCAGGGGAATAACCTGACGAAATCCTTTTTTACACCAGTTTTTTGCTGTAATAATCTCTTCCATGTCATGTATAATAAATAATAGTGGAAAAAGCCAGGAAAACCATTTAAGTTCATTCATAATGTAATCTCTCCTTTTTTATTTATAATTTTAAACATTTGGGGTAAAGTTTCAATCAACAGTATTTGATTGGTTATTTATATAAGCTACAAAATAAAACATAGTGTTGCTTATCTGTATAAGAAGTTTTAAAATGATAATAGGGAGAGGATAGATATGAATCAGAATGACTTGCGTGTTATAAAAACCAGAAAAAATATTGAGAATGTTTTCCTGTCTTTATTAACGGAAAAGGACTTTCATAAAATTACAATTCAGGATATTCTTGACCGTGCACTTATAAACCGTTCTACCTTTTATAAGCATTACACGGATAAATATCAACTTGCTGAAATTCTATGCAATGAAGTATTAGAGGTGCTGAAAGCCGGCGTGAAAGACCGGCTTGACTGTGATAAGACAGAAGATGCTCTTAGAGTGGTTAAGCCTTTGTATCAGCTTTTGGCTGATAGGAGTGAGGAAATACTGGCCCTTTTTACCATTCATACAGACTCCATTCATTTATATGAGGACATGTCGGACTTTTTACAAAAGAGTTTTTATGAGAGCCAGAGGCTGCGGAATAAAAGGTCACCGGAGATATTGGATTATTTGTCAAATTTATATGCTGCACTTGTGTTAACGGCTATAAAATGGTGTCTGAAAAACCAGGGGTATGAGGAACTGACAGAGCATACACAGCTTTTTATGAAGCTGGCTGAGGTGTTTGAGTATCCATCTAAATAAATGATGGGATGAAAGGTGCGATGTCAGAGGAAGTGCAGTATATTTGCCTGTGGCTGCTGATTTTTATGGGCTGCATTCATTGAAGTCAGACGGGATATGACAGGTAATAGGGAAAAGTTACCGCTTTCTGTGAGAAGAGATTACCACTTTAAATTTGGAAAAAAGAATCATTTAGTTCCCTGATAAACTATGATATTATGTTAATACGCATAAAAACAGTTACAGTGCCAGTTTAGTGATATCATATATAAATTAAGGCTGCCATGAATAAATAGGAGAGAATATATATGGATAGGCGAAAGAGACAGATCCTGGATATTTTGTCGGACAGAGAATGCTATACGGCAGAAGACCTTGCAGGAGAAATCTGTATCGGGACAAAGACCATCCGCAATCTGCTGAAAGAGATAAATCAGGAAATGGAGCCCCATGGGGCTTCGGTTCTTTCTAAGTACGGTGCAGGGTATTATCTGAACGTATGGGACGAGGAAAAGTTTGGTTCTTTTAGCCAGGAGTTATACACGGATCATTCGGATAAATATCTGCCTGATACATCGGAGGAACGGGTACAATACCTGCTGGAATATTTGTTCAACAGCCCTTCTTATGTAAAGCTGGATGAATTGAGTGACAGTCTGTATATATCGAAGCGGACATTGACCGCAGATCTAAAGGAAGTAGAACAATATCTTAATAAATTCAATATAAGAGTTATTCGAAAACCCAATTACGGAATAAAGCTGGAAGGCGGCGAGTTTGAGACCAGATTATGCATTGCGTCTTTTTCCGGTAAACGGCTTCATAAGGGCAATCAGAGTATGGATGAGATTGCGGCATGTGTATCGGATGTTCTGAAAAAGAACGATTTTCTGATTCCCGGAGCCGCCTATCAGAACCTTGTTGTTCATCTCTACATCGCCATCAGCCGGATCATGGAAGGCCATTATGTGCCCATGCCTGAGGAACCGTTAAAGAATATGAGCGGCCGGTTTGAGTATCGGATCGCAAAGGAAGTTGCTGAACAGATAGAATCCACATTTCACATCACATTCCCTGAAACAGAGATCGTTTACATCGCCATTCACCTGGCGGGGAAGAAGATGATATACCATGCCGATGAAGCGGATCAGAATATCATCATCACCCAGGAAATCAGTGATCTGGTAACCGTCATGCTGGAACGGGTGTATGATCTGTTTAAATTTGATTTCCGCAATGATCTGGAGCTGCGGATGCTGTTGTGCCAGCATCTGGTGCCTTTAAGCATCAGGATCAAATATGATATGGATTTAAAGAATCCTCTTCTTCGGGATGTTAAAGAAAAGTTCTGCCTTTCCTATACCATGGCCTGCAATGCGGTCACAGTCATTAACGAACATTTTCATATCCTTTTGTCAGAAGATGAGATCGCGTACTTTGCCTTTGCTTTCGCTTTTGCTCTTGAGCGGAAGAAGACGGAAATTGAGAAAAAAAATATACTTCTGGTATGCTCCTCCGGGCGGGGAAGTGCGAAGCTTCTTCAGTATAAATATCAGAATTCGTTTAAAGAGTATATAAACGATATTACTGCCTGTGATGTGGGAAGTATTTATAAGGTGGATTTCTCAAAATATGACTACATCTTTACAACTGTTCCCATTACGGTTCCAGTACCTCTTCCGATTTTGGAGGTGCAATATTTTCTTGATGACAAAGATATTGTAAATGTAAAAAAGATTCTCACCTCTGATACGGCATCTTCCGTGCGGAATTACTATGAACGGGAGATGTTTCTGCCTCATTTGAAGCTGCAGACAAAGGAAGAGGTCCTTCGCTGCATGTGCCATTTTGTTATGGAAAAGAAGAATCTCCCGAAAGAATTTTATGAATCCGTTTTAAAGAGGGAGCGGTTAGCCAAGACAGCTTTTGGTAATTTTGTGGCAATGCCACATGTCTATAAGGCCATCAGTGAGGATACATTTGTATGCGTTGGAATCCTCGATGAACCGGTGGACTGGGAAGGGCAGAAGGTTCGCGCCGTTTTCCTTGTGTCCATAGCCAATAAGGATCATACCAGTGATGAGCTGCAGCGCTTCTATCAGATGACGGCGGCCTTTCTTTTAAGCCAGAAACAAATCCAGGAGCTGGTCAAAAAACAGGATTATGATGCATTTATAGAGGCAATGAGCACCATAGAAGCCCAGATTCCCAAAGATGTATAAGATAAAGCATAAAAAATAAAGGCAAAACGTCTGCAAAATGATACTCATTTTGCAGACGTCTTTTTTTCTGCCAGAACGATTTACCGGTAAATAAGCGGAAACCATTGTTCTTAACTGGAAACGTGGATATTTGGGATACTCACAGTATGTTTAAGCAGCGCAGCAGCAGTAAGTACGGCCCATGCTCTGTTGAATCATAAACCGTATTTTGGTCAGCGGATGTAAGAACAGCAAGTTCATCCGATTTTGCAGCGGCGTATCTTCCGTCGGAAAAAGGTGCCATTATGAAAATGGAAAAAGGCATCATGGAGTTCTAAAGAAAGGTATGGTAGTATTTGAAGGTGCAATAGATAAAGGGGTTATTTACGATGAAGACAGGGAAGTGGTGAAAGGAAAATTTATGAACGGCCTGCTTGCAGCAGCAGGGACTATCTTTCGTTCTGTACACGTTTTTCGAATTGTGCCAGCCACTAACAGAGGGAGAGGTTAACAGAAGATAGAAATAATACAAGATCAGCATGAGGTAATTAAGAGTAATCTTATTACATTTATGAGATTCATAATTACAGGTTAAGAGAGAGGCAGTGTGAGAATGGATATTGAAATGATTGTTATGAAGCTTGTAGTCTGCGGAGGGAACGCCAGAAGCACTGCGATTGAAGCACTGCGTTCGGCAAAAAACGGTGATTTTAAACATGCGGACCAGTTGATGGAAGATGCAGAGAAGACGATTCAGGAAGCACATGAGGTTCAGACAGAAATGATCCAGGATGAGTTAAACGGCAAAAAGACGGAAGTCGGACTTTTAATGGTTCATGCCCAGGATCATCTGATGAATGCCATGACGGTCATGGATCTGTGCAAGGAAATGATTGATATTTTAAGAACAAAATAATTTATATAGAAAGGAAGCTATTATGAGAAACATTGTTTTGTTTTGCGCGGCGGGAATGTCTACCAGCCTCTTGGTCCATAAGATGAAGGAGGCAGCAGAAAAAGAAAATTATGAGTGTAAGATCAATGCCTATGCACTTGCGAGCACCAAGGAAAAAGGAAAGGATGCAGATATCATCCTGCTGGGGCCCCAGGTTCGTTTCAGCAAGGGAAAAGTAGAAAAGGACTGTCCAGGCAAGATCATTGAATGCATTGATATGCAGGTATACGGCACCATGAACGGCGCCAAGGTCATAGCCCAGGTCAAAAAAGCTTTGGGAGACTGAGTGTAAGCACAAATTAAGGGGGATATAAAGATGGATAAATTGATGAATTGGCTTCAAAACACAGTAATACCGCCACTGTCAAGGTTAGGTAATCAAAGACATTTAGTAGCGGTACGTAATGGCTTAACCTTAACCTTACCGGCAATCATAAGCGGAAGTATTTTCCTTATCATAGGAAATATTCCAATTGAAAGCTGGACTAATTTCTTAGCACCTTATGAAGAAATGATAAATGCTGCTGTCGGTGTTTCATTTGGCATTATTTCACTTTTGGCAGCAGTTGGAATTGGTTATGAGCTAAGTAAAAGCTATGATCTTGATGCAATTTCCGGTGCGGGCCTGTCGGTAATGGCTTTTATTACTACTCAGCTTTCAGACGGCTTTACCATTGATCCTGCAGGCTTTGATTCTACGGGACTGTTTACAGCAATTATTGCGGGTATTGTTACTACTGAAATTTACCATTTCTGTATTAAAAAGAATTGGGTATTTAAGCTGCCAGACGGTGTGCCGCCGGCAGTAAGCAATTCCTTTGTTTCTTTGATTCCTGCAATGTTAATTTTAGTGCTGTTCTGGACAATTCGCGTTCCGCTGCATTTTAATATTACCGAATTTATTCAAGGCATCTTTTCACCGTTCCTTCATGCACTAAATAGCTTACCTGGTATTTTGCTTTACACATTTTTGGTGAGTTTATTGTGGTGTGCAGGAATCCATGGAGATATGACATTGGAAGGTGTTGCAGATCCCATATTCTTAGCTTTTGTTGCAGCAAATGCTTCTGCATATGCAAAAGGCGAAGCACTTCCCTATATCACTGCTTCCGGTTTTTCCAGCCTGTTCGTTAATGTAGGCGGAACGGGAGCTACATTAACCTTAGTTCTTTTAATGATTTTCTCAAAATCAAAAACCTATAAGGAATTGGGCAAGGTGGCTCTGCCGGGTTCGATTTTTGAGATAAATGAGCCGGTGATTTTCGGGTTTCCGATTATCATGAATCCATTGATGATGATTCCGTTCATCCTGATTCCCTTAGTATTAGCTGCCAGCAGTTACTTACTTATGTCCATTGGATTGGTTGGCAGACCGATGATGATGGTTCCCTGGACAATGCCCCCAATTATTGGACCTTTAATGGCCACTGGCTGGGATATAAGAGCCGCAATCTGGTCTGCACTTGAAATTGTCATTGCCATTGCCATTTACATGCCATTTTTCAAAATTGCTGAAAAACAAATGCTGGAGAATGAAAATCAAACACTTGAAACAACAGACATTAAAGATGACGGAGCTGCAAAAAGTTGATCATGGAGGAATATACTATGTCAAAAAAAATTAAAGTTGTAACAATTGGCGGAGGGTCCAGTTATACACCGGAACTGGTTGAGGGATTTATTAAAAGATATGATGAATTTCCAATCAGTGAATTGTGGCTGGTGGATATCGAAGAGGGCAAACATAAGTTAGAGATTGTGGGAGAGATGGCTAAGCGGATGGTGGAAGCGGCAGGAATTGACTGCAGGGTTTACTTAACGCTGGACCGGCGGGAAGCTTTAAAAGATGCGGATTTTGTTACCACACAGCTGCGGGTCGGATTATTGGATGCACGCATACTGGATGAACGTATCCCCTTAAGCCATGGATTGATCGGTCAGGAAACCAATGGGGCCGGAGGAATCTTTAAGGCATTACGAACCATTCCGGTAATTTTAGATATTGTAAACGAAATGAAAGAGCTCTGTCCGGAAGCCTGGTTAATCAACTTTACAAATCCTTCCGGTATGGTTACGGAAGCCGTGTTAAGATATGGCAATTGGAACAAGGTCGTTGGCTTATGCAATATTCCAGTTAATGCGGTTTATGAAGAAGCTGCAATACTTGGTGAAAAGCCATCAGACTTATTCTTCCAGTTTGCAGGAATTAATCATCTGCACTGGCACACAGTGGTTGATAAAAATGGAATTGACAGAACGGATGAACTTATTGAAAAGATGTACGGAAGTGGAAAAACAAATTCAATTGTTGCAAATATTAAGGATAATCGCTTAATCTTTGAGCAAGTTAAAAATCTTCATATGGTTCCGTGTCCGTATCACAATTATTATTACTACACTGATAAAATGCTGGCTGAGGAATTAGAGGACTTTAAAAACCATGGAACACGTGCAGAAAAAGTCAAAAAAATTGAAGCCGAATTATATGAATTATACAAGGATCCTGAGTTAAATTATAAACCGAAACAGCTAGAAGAACGTGGTGGAGCCAGATATAGTGATGCGGCTTGTGAGACGATCACTTCGATCTACAATGATAAAAGAACAACCATGACTGTCAGTACCCGCAATAACGGTACCATAAAAGATCTGCCTGACGATTGCGCGGTTGAAGTTACCTGTACTTTAACGGGAAAAGGACCGATTCCTTATAATTTCGGAAGCTTTAAACCTCAGGAAAGAGGATTGCTGCAATTAATGAAAGCTATGGAGGAATTAACCATTGAAGCTGCCGTTACAGGGGATAGAGGTACCTTATTACAGGCCTTTATGGTGAATCCTCTGATTACCAGCGGGGATGTAGCGAAACAGGTAATGGAGGAATTACTGGAAGCCCATAAAAAGCATCTGCCTAATTTCTTTCAATAGGCCGTCAATAAACCTTTGTCTGGTGAAAGGAGATAATTTTTCTTGAATAAAAAGAAAAACAAAATCACGGTTATTGTTTCTCTCATAGGGGTATTGCTTTTGGCAGGATGCACTTCGAACCAAACCGGCGGTCAGTTAAAGAAAGAGAGCGAAAGCAGCAGTTCTTTGAAAGACGAAGAAAAGAAAGAAATAGCTATGGAGTTGGTTTCCAGTGCAGAAAATTCATCTTTGGATTGGAAGGATCAATACAGCTATATTGAAGATATTCAGGATGGAAGAGGTTATACAGCCGGAATCATCGGGTTTTGTTCTGGAACGGGAGATATGCTGCAGTTAGTAAAAGGCTATACAGATACAAAGTCAGAGAATCTGCTGGCTAAATACATAGAAGCCCTTGAAAAAGTGAATGGCACGGATTCTCATGAAGGATTAGGGGAAGCCTTTGAAAATGATTGGAAGGCTGCCAGCGAAGATACAGAATTTCAGGAGGCGCAGAATAAAATCAGAGATGATATGTATTTTAATCCGGCAGTTGACCAGGCGTTAAAAGATGGATTATCCACTTTGGGCCAATTCATTTACTATGATGCAATCGTAATGCATGGTCCTGGAGATGGATCGGTTCCATATGAAGAAAGCTTTCCAGGCATAAGAGAAGCTGCAATAAATAAAGCAAAGCCTCCGGCAGATGGAGGAAATGAAGCGGATTATCTAACGGCTTTCCTTGATGAAAGAGATAGGGTAATGAAACTTGAAAGTGCTCATGAAGATTTAAGCAGAACAATTGCCCAAAGAAAGTTCTTAAAAGAAGAGAATTATTCCTTACAAAAACCGCTTGAGTGGGAGATGTATGGAGATCCCTTTAAGATTGATAAATGATTAGGAAGGGGGCTGCAAAGAAGAATCTCCAGGTTTTGTAATAGGGAAAGACTTTACATGAGAGTGTAGAGTCTTTTTTTATTAGAACAACAGAAGTCCCATAAACCGTTTTGAGGTCTGAGGCAAATAAAATGTTTAATATTTAACAATATATACAATATGAACAATATAAGTTCTTTATGTTAATAATATTTTAACCATAATTCATTTGTGTTATTCTCGCCTTGTAGCAATATAACTAAAAAGTGTAAAACGGGAAGGGGATTTACAATGAATTATTTTGAAGAAAGCTTAAAGTTACATGAACGTCATGCAGGAAAAATTGAAATTAAGTCTAAGGTTCCGGTTGTTACAAGAGAGGATTTAAGCCTTGCCTATACTCCGGGGGTAGCGGAGCCATGCCGCAGGATTCATGCAAATGAGGAAGATGTGTATAAGTACACCTCAAAAGGAAATCTGGTGGCAGTCGTTACTGACGGAACGGCAGTGCTTGGGCTTGGGGACATCGGACCAAAGGCAGGTCTTCCGGTTATGGAAGGAAAGGCCATTTTGTTTAAGGAATTTGCGGATGTAGATGCAGTTCCGATCTGCCTTGATACCAAGGATACGGATGAAATTGTAACAGCAGTTAAATGGATTGCACCGGGATTTGGAGGTATCAATCTGGAGGATATTTCAGCGCCAAGGTGCTTTGAGGTTGAAGAACGGTTAAAAAAAGAGCTTGATATTCCCGTATTCCATGATGATCAGCATGGAACTGCCATAGTTGTACTGGCAGGAATTATCAACGCGTTAAAGGTAGTGGGTAAGGATATTAAGGAAATTAAAGTAGTGGTGAACGGCGCGGGAGCAGCAGGAACTGCCATTACCAAGCTTTTGCTTGCCTGCGGTGTTACGAAACTGATTGTATGTGATAAAGTCGGTATTCTGTATCAGGGAATAGACGGCGTTGATTATGCCAAGCAGGAACTGGCGAAAATAACAAATCCAGACCAGTTAAAAGGAGATTTAAGCGATGCATTAAAGGGTGCAGATGTTTTTATCGGAGTATCTGCTCCTGATATTGTAAGCAGGGAGATGGTAAGCTCCATGAATCCGGACAGTATTCTCTTTGCTATGGCAAATCCCACACCGGAAATTATGCCGGAGGCGGCAAAGGAAGCAGGCGCCAGAGTTATAGGAACCGGCCGTTCGGATTTCCCCAATCAGGTGAATAATGTTCTGGCTTTTCCGGAGTCTTCAAAGGCGCATTGGAGGTAAGAGCCAGAGAAATCAATGAGGATATGAAGCTTGCGGCGGCATATGCTATTGCTTCCATGATTTCCGATGAGGAATTAAACGCGGAATACGTCATTCCCAATGCATTGGATAAAAAGGTTTCAGAGAACGTGAAGGAAGCTGTAAAAAAAGCGGCAAGGGAGAGCGGTGCAGCCAGAATATAGAAGAAGCATCTTAAACTGCCTGCAGCAATCACAATGCAGGGATGGAAAAGCTCGTATAAAAATAGGAGGATTGAAATATGCAGATTCCAATTAAAAAAACGCTGGATAAAATTCCTGGAGGTATGATGGTGGTTCCCTTATTTCTGGGAGTTCTGGTCAACACCTTTTTTCCTCAGTTCCTGGAAATGGGAGGATTTACAACCGCCTTATTCAGTAAATCCGCATTTACACCGATTTTAGCATGCTTTATGTTCTTAATCGGTTCACAGATTCATTTTAAGCTTGCCCCAAAGGCAATAAAAAAGGGGTCCTGCTTATTACTGGGCAAATTTATCGTAGGAGCGGGAATTGGTATTCTCGTCGGAAAGGTTTTTGGTTCAGCCGGTGTACTTGGACTTTTCCTCAGCCGTTCTTGCGGCATTAACAAACTGCAACGGAGGCCTTTATGCTTCACTTGCTTCACAGTATGGGGATGAGACGGATGTGGGAGCATATGCCCTGCTTTCAATTAAGGATGGTCCCTTCTTCACCCTGGTGGCACTGGGAGCTTCCGGCCTGGCACAGGTTCCTTTTAAAGCATTAATAGCAGTTCTGATCCCCATTGTAATCGGAATGATTTTAGGAAATCTGGATTCCGATATGAGAGCCTTTTTGGGAAGCAGCAAATTGCTGTTGATTCCGTTTTTTTCTTTCCCCTTAGGAGCCGGAATGAATCTGGAAACAATTGTGAAAGCAGGAGGCCCCGGAATTTTACTTGGGATTGTGGCATCATTTACCGGAATTGGGCATACATACTCTTGAAGCTGTTTAAAGAAGAACCCATCATCGGTCTGGCCACCGGTTCCACGGCGGGAAATGCGGTGGCAACACCCGAGGCGGTTGCAGTGGCTGACCCGGCTCTTGCCGTGGTTGCAGCGGCAGCAACGGCGCAGGTAGCCGCAGCCTGCGTGGTATCGGCAATCATCTGCCCGTTTATAGTATCCTTTGTATTTAAAAAGCTTAGGCAGAATCCGTTAAATACGGTTAAAAATAATAGAAGTGCTGAGACAGACGGATAAAACAGTTCAGGAAGCCGTTAATTAATACAGTGCTCCCACGGAGGCAGACTTTGAATAAAACATGTTTGCATGCCGTGGGAGTATTTTTTATCGTATAGGAAGGTTCGCCCTATACCATAAAAACCCTCCGGGGGATGAGCACTAGGCGCCGGGGGAGCAGGGCTGCTAAAGCAACCGCGCTTCGGTGCGGCAGTCCGCAGGCGGACTCTTTATTTTGGAAAAGAAAGAACGTTGTGATCCGCTGGATTATTTGATAAAATAAAAGGAAAAAGGAATAACTGTGTGCCATGGGTAGAAAAAAACCGCTGAAGCTGCGGACAATGCTGATTCTATTAGTTATTGCAGTTGTCTTTGTCTCAATTACCATCATTATTTCTTTTGTCGCATCATGGATGACCAGAAATATCGAAAAGGAAGCAAAGACCAATGTCATGAACGTGGCGGAGCTTGTTGCCCATTCCGACGAAGTGATCAATGCACTGGAAAAAAAGGATACTCAGGTGATTGCCTCTTATATTGATATGCAGCTTAAAAATCTGGAGCTTATAGATTATATTATAGTGGCGGATAACAGGGGCATCCGGTATTCCCATCCAAATCCTGAAATGATCGGAAAGGCGTTTGAGGGAGGAGATGAGTACCGTGTGGTACACTTAGGTGAGACTTATGTATCTGAAGCGACGGGAACCCTGGGAAAGGCTCTGCGTGCCTTTGCGCCGATATATAATAAAGACGGTCGGGAGGTCGGCTTTGTCTCTGTGGGAACACTGATTGCGCGGATTGAAAAGGCGAAGCACATGGCTGTTTTTTATATCGTGTTAATCGGCCTCGGAGGACTGTCGGCAGGAAGTGCGGGAGCCTTTCTGCTGGCTAATAATATCAAGAAGATGCTGCTGGGATTGGAACCCGATGAGATTGCAAAGCTTTATCATGAGAAAATAGGAATACTGGATGCCATTCATGAAGGGCTGGTAGCCATAGACCGGGAAGGGCGGATCACATTAATGAACGATTCGGCCTTACAGATTCTTGGTTTCGATAAAGATGAAATGAAATATCAGGTAATTGGACGCAACATTGAAGAGATAATCCCCAACACGGGTATGACGAATATATTGAGTACGAAAAAAGCTGAATTCGATGATGAACAGAGGCTTCATGATACTCTTATTGTTACAAACCGGATTCCCATCATGAACCGGGGACAGGTGATCGGGGTTATAGCCAGCTTCCGGGATAAAACCGAGGTGACAAAACTGGCGGAAGAACTGACAGGAGTAAAAAAGCTGACATGGTCCTTACGTGCACAGAATCATGAATTTATGAATAAGCTTCATACCATTGCCGGTCTCATACAGCTGGAAGAATATGAAGAAGCCCTCCAGTTTATATCCGATGTTGCCAGGATAAGAACGGAAATAAGTTACATTCTCACGGATCAAATCAAGGATTCAGCCGTGTCTGCTCTTCTTTTGTCCAAGTATAATAAAGCGGAGGAATGCAGAATAAAGTTAACCATTGATGAAAGCTCCAGACTGAATAAACTGCCTCAGGGCATGAATTCCCAGGACCTGGGTTCGGTTATTGGAAATCTGATTGAAAATTCGCTGGATGAGGTAAAAAACGACGGGACAGGCCGGATAGACGTCAGGATTGCTGAGGAGGAACAGTTCCTTACGATCCGGGTAAAGGATAACGGAGAAGGAATCATTCCGGAGCTTCGGGAAAAGATATTTGAACAGGGCTTTTCCACTAAGGAAGGGCAGCGGGGATGGGGGTTATTCATTGTGAAAAAGATTATTGAGGAATGTGGGGGAGAAATCCGCTTAACGTCAGAAGAAGGCGTGCAATGGGATATTACAATTCCAATGGAAAGGAGGGAAGGCCTTGATTGGAGTCATGATTGTGGAAGATGATCCAATGGTTCTGGAAATCAACTCGAAGTTTTTAAAGAGAGTGGAAGGATTTTCCTTATACAAAGCGGTATCAAATCTGGAGGAAGCAAAAAAGGCGATGCTTACCAAAAAGCCGGATTTGATTCTGCTTGATGTGTATCTTCCCAATGAAAATGGAATGAATTTTTTAAAATGGATCCGAAGTCAGGGGCTTGATGCAGATATTATTTTAATTACGGCAGATAAATCCATTGAACGGATACAGGAAGCATTTCGTTATGGAGTGGTAGATTACCTGATTAAGCCTTTTCGTTTTGAGCGTTTTAAGGAAGCTTTATTACAGTTTAAGGACAGGTATGACAGTTTTAAAAGCAGCGAAGTGATCGAGCAGAAAGATCTGGACCGGTATTTATCAGGCCAGACAGCAGCCCAGAACGAAGCGGATTTTACCAAGGGCTTTAATAAATATACCTATCATGCCATATGGGAAAAAATAGAGCAGGGCGGGGAAGAATATTATACTGCGGAAAATCTTGCAGAAATGCTTCAGATAGCGAGAGTCACTGTGAGAAGATATCTGGAACTTATGGAAAAAGAAGAAAAGATATACAAGCTGGTTGAATATGGAAAGGTAGGAAGACCGCAGCACAAATATAGAAAGCTGTAAGGAACGGGTCCTGATTTAGCTTTAAGATCTATAGGAAGTTATCTTGCAATTAAACACAGATAGGTATATAGTGAGTTCACCGGTAACGCAATAAATGTCCGGGGTTACGGTAAAGATAATATATTAAAAGGACGGAATGGGTAATTCCATAGAAGGGGTACGGGGATGTTTCGTGTAGAACAGGTTAAATCGCTCAATGATCTGGAGTTGGAAGTATATCATTATGTGATGAAAAACTATGATAAGGTGAAGTACATGAGAATCCGGGAGCTGGCCCAGGAAGCCCATGTCTCCACCTCTACGGTGCTGCGTTTTTGCAAGAAGATGGACTGCAACGGCTACGCCGAGTTTAAAATAAAGCTGAAGCAGCATTTTGACGGGGGAAAAGAATTGTCTGTGACGGACGATGTAACGGAAGTCATTGATTTTTTAAAGAAAACTTCTTCGGAAGAGTTTGAGAAAAAGCTGGAAATGATGACAGAGGTTATTGTCCGTGCAAACCGCGTGATTTTTGTGGGCAGCGGCATGTCCGGGATCGTGGCAAAATACGGGGCAAGGTATTTTTCCAGCATGGGAAAGTTTTGCCTTTATATTGACGAACCCCATTATCCCACAGAAAGCAAGTTTTTTGAGAATGCACTGGTCATTGTATTTTCCGTTTCCGGAGAATCTCACGATACCATTGGCCATGTGATCCGTTTTAAGGAACAGAATTGCCAGATTTTCAGTGTGACCAATACGGAAAACTGCACTGTGGCGAAGTTATCAGACTACAACATTGCCTATTATGTGACCTATATGCGGTTAAAAGTTTATGATATAACCACTCAGATTCCTGCCGTAAGCATTGTGGAACGGCTGGGAAAGAAGCTGTACCGGTATACTTCCGAAGGAACGGACAATACTTGAAAACATACTGTTACATGAAAAAAACAAGTGAGAAACAGCGTCACTTGTTTTTTTACGCCCTGGAATTGCTGACAAAAAACTTGATAAACAGTATAATCACTATCAGCAAAAAACTATACAAATTCATCAAATTGCAAGAGAGGAAGGAAAAGATGGCAAGAGATTATGCGGTTGTATCAAAAGCGATTGTGGAAAATATTGGGGGAGTCGATAATATTTCCAGTCTTACCCATTGTATGACCCGTTTAAGATTTGTCTTAAAGGATGAAAGCAAGGCAAATGAAGCGGCGGTCAAAGCCATTGACGGCGTTATGGGAGTTGTAAAGCAAGGCGGACAATATCAGATCATTATTGGAAACCATGTTGGAGCTGCTTATCAGGAAATTTTAAAATTAGGCGATTTCGGAGAACAGAGTGAGGTTGCAAGGGGAGAGAAGAAAGAGCCTTTAACCTTGAAGAAAATTGGAAATAACATTTTAGACGCCGTTGTGGGAACCATGTCTCCGTTAATTCCGGCGATTATCGGCGGTTCCATGGTAAAGCTGGTGGTTATGCTCCTGGCGATGGCAAATATACTGCCGGCAGACAGCGACACCTACAAGATTATTAATTCCATTGGAGACGGTGCTTTTTATTTCCTGCCTGTGATGGTGGCGGCTTCTGCTTCCAGGAAGTTTAAAACAAATATGTATCTTGCCATTGCCATTGCGGGAACTTTAATTCATCCGGATTTCCGCAGCCTGATGGAAGCGGTGACGGTTGGACAAACGGCGGCTCATTTCCTGGGAGTTCCCATAGCATCCGTAAAATATACTTATACAGTAATTCCTGCAATCTGTATGACCTGGATTTTATCTTATATTGAACGGGGCGTTGACAGAATTACACCAGCGGTAACGAAAAACTTCTTAAAGCCAATGCTGATTTTATTAATTGCGGCTCCTATTGCAATTTTAATCATTGGACCAGCGGGAATTTTAATTGGTACATCAATTTCTAAATTCGTATTCTTTGTACAGGCAAAGCTTGGCTTCCTGGCAGTAGGTATTATGGGCGCAATTTGGCCGCTGCTGGTTATTACGGGAATGCACCGGGTATTTACCCCTACCATTTTACAGACTATTTCTGATACAGGAATGGAAGGAACCGTTATGCCGTCGGAAATAGGCGCGAACCTTTCCCTGGGCGGAGTTTCATTAGCCGTAGCTTTAAAGACAAAAAACAGGGAGCTTCGCCAGACTGCTCTTGCGGCTGCTTCCTCCGCCCTGATTGCAGGAACTACGGAACCGGCTCTTTACGGTGTTGCGGTCCGTTTAAAACGTCCTTTAATTGCTTCTTTGATTACAGGCTTTGTCTGCGGCTGTTTAGCAGGAATCGGCGGGCTTGCAAGCCGTTCTATGGTTTCCCCCAGCGTTTTAACGGGATTGCAGTTTATTGATCCGGAGCATCCGGGAACCAGCATTGCATGGATTGCAGGTATTACGATTTTGTCCATTGTATTGTCGTTTATCCTGACCTTGGTCATTGGCTTTGACGATATTCCGGAAGAGGAGGAATAAATTGAGCGATTTTAAATTTCCTGAGGGCTTTCTTTGGGGAGGGGCCATCGCTGCCAACCAGGCGGAAGGCGCCTTTCGTGAAGGCGGCCGGGGATTGAGTAATATTGACATGATTCCTCACGGAGAGAGAAGGCTGGAAATAAAAAAAGGGAATGTTTCCCGTCCTGAATTGCAGGACGGGGAGTATTACCCTAGCCATGAGGGAATCAATTTTTATTATCATTATAAAGAGGATATTGCTTTAATGGCGGAAATGGGCTTTAAAGTATTCCGCACATCTGTTTCATGGTCCAGGCTTTTCCCTGACGGAGACGAAGAAAAGCCCAGCCAGGCGGGAATTGACTTTTACCGCAGCATGTTTTTGGAGTGTAAAAAGTATGGCATTGAGCCTTTGGTGACGCTGTGCCATTTTGACATTCCCATGGGGTTGGTGGAAAAGTACGGTTCATGGAGAAACAGAAAGGTTCTGGATTTTTTCTGCGCTATGCAAAAACCTGCTTTCAGGAATTTTCCGGATTGGTGAAGTACTGGCTGACCTTTAATGAGATCAATATCATTTTGCACAGCCCCTTTTCAGGCGCGGGAATTGCGTTTCAGGACGGAGAAAACAAAGCCCAGGTCATCTACCAGTCAGCCCACCATATTTTGGTGGCCAGTGCCTTAGCCACAAAGCTGGCCCATGAATGCGATCCAGGCAATCAGATTGGCTGCATGCTTGCAGGAGGCAGCTTTTATCCTTATTCCTGCAGGCCTGAGGATGTCTGGGAGTCCGTAAAGAAAGAGCAGGAAAACTTATTCTTCATTGACGTACAGGTGCGGGGAGCTTATCCGTCTTATGCCCGTAAGCTCTTCTGCGATAAGGGAGTCAGCCTCGTAATGGAAGAGGGAGACTTGGAGATTTTAAAAAATACGGTGGATTTTGTTTCCTTCAGCTATTATGCCAGCCGCTGTGCAGCCGCGGATATGAATGATAAAACAGCAAATGAAGGCAATATTATACGTTCTGTGAAAAATCCTTATCTGCAGACGAGCCAGTGGGGCTGGAACATTGACCCGTTGGGGCTTAGAATTACCATGAACCAGTTGTATGACCGTTATCAGAAGCCCTTGTTCCTTGTTGAAAATGGTCTGGGCGCAAAGGACAAGGCAGAGGAGGATGGAAGCATACAGGACGATTACCGCATTGATTACTTGAGAAGCCATATACAGGCAATGAAAGAAGCCATGGAGGACGGAGTGGAGCTGATGGGGTATACGGTCTGGAGCTGCATTGATATTGTCTCTGCTTCTACAGGGGAGATGAGTAAACGCTATGGCCTTATTTATGTGGACAGGGCGGACGACGGAAGCGGGACACTGCAGAGGAGAAAAAAGAAATCCTTTGATTGGTATAAAAAGGTGATTGAAAGTAACGGAGATGAAATAGGCTGACGGAAGCAAATTTTTTCGGATGATAAAGGGACTTCACATATGAACGTGTGAGGTCTTTTTTTATCGTATAGGAAAGTTCATCCTATACGATAAAAATTCTCCGGGGGATCGCACTGCGGCGGTAATGTTGGATGTCGCAGAAGCGACCCAACCCAGGCGGAGAATCCCGCACGCGGGATTCTTTCTTGTTGTCTTGATATATTCTGGAAAGTTAAAGCAACATAGTATATAATTACTTATTAGCAGGACATTTTTATATTTATCAAGAAACCTTGATTTACTTATTGGACTTTGCTGAGGTGAAGTCTGTGAATTATATAAAAGCAATAATGGAAAAGTTAAGAAAGGTGGTGGCTTATGATTGCAATTTATGATTGGTTTGGCTATGAACTGGAAATAAAGGAACGTTATCAGTTAATAAAAAAGGCCGGATTTGATGGCATTTTATTATGGTGGAGTGAAGGCTTTGGGCGGAACGATTACCGTAATGCACCGCAAATCGCACGGGAGGCAGGTCTTCTTATAGAAAATATCCATACGCCGGTCCAAAACCAAAATGACCTCTGGCTTGACAATCTGAAGGGGGAAGCCTTAACCAATTGCTATTTGCAATGTGTTTCAGATTGTGACGAATTTGAAATTCCTACAATGGTGGTGCACTTACCCGGTGAGGACAATCCATATAACACATTAGGACTGGACAGAATCAAGAGAATTACTGAAAAAGCGGAAAAGCTTGGTGTCAACGTTGCATTGGAGAATTTACAGAACCTTCCCAATCTGGCATATGTGCTGGAGCAGGTAGATTCCCCGCGTATGGGATTCTGTTACGACTGCGGGCATCACTACCGCTACTATCCGGACCATGATTTATTATCCATGTACGGTTCCCGGTTGATGGCACTTCACTTACATGATATTGGCGGAAATTATGCCCAACACCAGTTACCCTTTGACGGACCGATTGACTGGGCTGAGGCCATGAAAAATATTGCAGAAGTGGGTTATTCCGGTGCAACTGCAATAGAGGCCATGAATTGGGATTATAAGCATTTATCGGCAGCGGAATTTTTGCAAAAAGCGTTCGAAGGAGCAAAAAGGCTGGAAGCATTAAGGTTCCCTAATCCATAAAAACAAAAACGATCCGCAACAAGCTATGATGTATGGTATATGAAGAACCGATTATTGCAGCTATACATAACGGTAAGGCAATTCATCTGGAAACAACCTAAGGAGCATTATTATGGTTTATTTATCTCATTTTTCTTTCCCGGATATAGAACGGGAATACAGTTTTGTTATGGGAGAAAAAAGGACATGCTATGATACCTTTTATCCCTTTTATATTTTGTCAAAGCACCATCTTTCCATGCTGGATTTTGAACCGGTCACGATTTTATACGGAGGCAACGGTTCCGGCAAGACAACGGCGCTTAATGTTATCGGAGAAAAGTTAGGGCTCACAAGAGATACTCTCTTTAACCGGACTAATTTTTTTGAAGACTATACCGGCCTCTGTTCTTATAAACTGGACAATCGTCTTACTAAGGAAAGCAGAATCATTACAAGCGATGATGTTTTTGATTTTATGTTAAATTTAAGAACCATCAATGATGGAATTAATCAAAAACGGGAGGATTTGCTTCAGGAATATTTAGATGTGAAATATTCGGAATTCCGGATGAAATCATTGGATGATTATGAACAGCTGAGAAAGGTCAATAAGGCGCGCAGCAAGACCCAATCCCGTTTCATCAGAAACAGCCTCATGGATAATGTCAGGGAACATTCCAATGGAGAAAGTGCATTTATCTATTTTTGTGACAAAATTAAAGAAAATGGGCTTTATCTTTTGGATGAACCGGAAAACAGCTTATCTCCGGAACGGCAGCAGGAGCTTATAAGATTTCTTGAAGATTCTGCCCGTTTCTTTGGCTGTCAATTTATTATAGCAACCCACTCTCCCTTTCTTCTCTCCATGAGAGGGGCTAAGATTTATGATATGGATGAAGATCCGGCAGATGTTAAAAAGTGGACACAGCTATCGAATGTCCGTGCATATTATGATTTTTTCAAGCTCCATGAAAAAGAATTCTGATGGGAAATTCTGATGGAATATAATTTATGAAAATGAACATACTTAAGAATGCCTGCTGAAAGCACTTAAATACGGCAGGCAAATTAAAATAAATAAGAAGTTTAAAACAGAAAAGGAAACACCCCGGAAAACTGTCACTTTCCGGGGTGTTTCCTTTTATTTCTGCTGTGTCAGCTTAATGTAATTTTTCATTTCCCGGTTCCATCCCGCAAATTTTTCTTCCCCCCGGTGATCTTCCAGTTTTGTATGTTCATATAGATATTTCCCTACATAAGCGGAGACCTTCTTCGCCCCATAATAATTCAGGTGATCCCCTCCGTCCCGGGAGTCCTGGGTCCAGTCTATACTTAACGCGTCAGTATCCAAATTCAAATCAAGATAAGCCAGCTGGTTCTCTTTCGCATAGGCTTCGGAGGAATTGTGCTTGGAATAGGTCCAGCACTTCGGCGACGGGGCGCTGTAGAGGATCAGTTCAATATTGTTTTCCCGGCATAGCTCTTCGATTTTATTTAAATAGAATAAGGGCTGTTCGCCGATTTCGAAGACATCGGAGGTTTCACTGACATAAGGGCCGTTCTTATAGGGATTTACCACAGAACTGTATAAATACCCCTTATAGACGGTGACAGGGTCCTGCTTGACTTTCTGGCCGATAGCCTTCAGCATATAAAGATGGAAATATTTCCAGTTATTATGGTATTTATAAACCGGAAACAGATTTTTGGCCGCTTCCTCAAAAGAGGTCTCAAGGGCGCTGATGTATTTAAAATCCCGGTAAAACGCATTTGTTTCCAGCAGGACAACCTTTGGGGACTGCTTTTTCAGCAGCTTTTCCAGCAGATAATAGGTATCCTGAAGCCGCTGCCCGGGAAGGCCGCAGTTATAGCCGGTATAGCCGTAAGCATTCCATATTTCCATGGGTGAAATGCTGGTGCTGCATTCGCTGTCGCCGATGGTTACATAGTCTATGGTGTTCCTTGGTTCGTTGAGTATGCTGCTGTTTTTTTTGTATAAGCCGTTCTCCACGCTGTTGTATGGGATAAGCAGGTAAGACACTGCACACAATACAATAAAAAGTCCGGCAAAAAATAAAATTGCTTTCATCATGTTTTTGGTTTTCATCCCATCACCTCTTAAAATCCTGCATAAATCAATTGTGCCGGCAAATATCCGTCTCCATAAGCGCCCAGAATTATGACAAGAAGAACAGCGGCGTAGAGAAAGCTCCAGCGGGCGGCAATATTCCAGCCGGAAATCTTTTCACGGATGGAGATTCCGCGCTGGTGGATGGAGCCGATGATGCACACCGCAAGAAAGCCGATGAGCACGGCGGCAAAGTCCGGCAGAGTCAGCCCCAGGTTAAGCAGGGAGCCGTCTGTGAGCACGGACCAGTGGAAACCGGTGAAAATGGAAAGGAACATGCGGATGCCGATGGTAAGATTATCCGCCCTGAAAAACAATTCTCCGGTAAACACGATTAAAAGCAGCTTCACCGTCTGAAAGCCCCGGTAAAACCAGCTGTCCCGGTTGATTCTTAAGGCCTCCGCAGCTTTTTGAACCACCGGTTCCGTTAAATTTCCCCACATAATGAGGATAAAGTAATACATACCATAGAAAATATAATGCCACCCGGTCCCGTGCCACAGTCCGTTTAAAATCCACACGCCAAAGAGGGCGGGACAGGAGGAAAGGACCTGGCCAAACTGCTTCCCGAATTTTGCCCGGAGCTTCTTTCCCAGGTTCTTGGAAAACCTGGTGAGAGATATGGGATAGAAGATATAATCCTTAAGCCAGGTTCCCAGAGTGATATGCCAGCGCCGCCAGAATTCTGATGCGCTTCTGGAGGCGAAAGGCTGGCGGAAATTTTCGGGAATGGTCACTCCCAGCATTTCCCCCGTGCCGATGGTCATGTCAATGCAGCCTGAAAAATCCGCATACAGCTGAAATGTGTATAAAACAGCCCCTGCAATTACCAGAATTCCGCCGTACTGGTTGGGAGTATCGAAAATCGTTTCCACAAGCAGGTTGAGGCGGTCTGCGATCACAAGCTTTTTAAACACGCCCCAGATCACTCGCTGCATGCCGTAGGCAAGGTTTTTGTATTCCAGGGGATTACCTGAATACAAGGCCTGGGCTGTTTGGGAATAACGGCAGATGGGCCTTCCATAAGGGTTGGAAAGAAAGCCAGGTAAAGGGCCAGCCTGCCAAGTTGTCGTCTGCTTCTATTTTTTCATAATAAACGTCAATCAGATAAGAGACTGCCTGCAGGGTGTAAAAGGAGATTCCTATGGGCAGGGCAAAGCTCATGGAGGACAAATCCTGAAAGGGACAGAGCATTCAGCAGATCATCCATGTTTTTGCAGAAGAAGCCGGAGTATTTTAAAACCAGCAAAATGCCGGCCTGCAGCCCGATCCCGAGCCACAGGATTCTGCGGCGTTTCTTTTCATAGGCTGTTTTCTGCGCTTTTTTATTCTCCGGGTTATGGTCCGCCGCTTCATAGTCCTTTTTACAGGAAGAAAGCCACAGGCCCATATGATGAATGGAGAGGGTGGAAAAGAGCAGGTAGAACAAAAGCTTTCCGCTTATGGAAAGAAAGAAAATATAGCTGGCCAGCAGCAGTACTATGTAGCGGAAGCGCTGGGGCGCAAGCTGGTAGGACAGAAATACGGCCGGCAGAAAGATGAAAAGGTAGAGGATTGAATTGTAAGTCATCTTTTATTCCTCTTGCAGCCGGTTAATCATGCCCCATATCGCTTCTGCGGAATTAAAGTTGGCTGGTACCATGTCCATTGGTGTGATCTCAATGCCGAATGCGTCCTCTAGCTCCGGAATGAGAGAGAGAATGGAAAAGGAGTCCAGAAAGCCTCCGTCAATGAGCCTTGTTTCTGTTTCGTAGTCAATGCCTGGGTTGATTCCGTTTAAGATTTCTAATAATTGTTCCATGGTTTTTATCTCCTTTGCGATAGAAAGTAATTTTAATTTAAAGCGTTCAGCTGCGAGGAATTTAAGATATTCGTAGGAACGCCGGGTCTGGCTGTACCCAGTCCTTCTTTTGAAGAATAGAGAAGAATCTGGGGTAAGTCCCGGCTTAAAAACAGGGAAATGCCTTCTGTTGCTGAATAAGCACCGGTCTTTTGGAAGACCAGCCGGTCACCCAATTGAAGATTTTTAAATGGGTATTGCTTTAAGAGTACGTCGCTTACGGTGCAGAGGGAACCGCAGACCGTCCATTCCTCTGAGTCCTTTTCCTGCCCGCCCGGATAAATGGTGTTGGGCGGAAAGTCATGGGGCTGACGGTTACCCAGATGAAGCACAGGCGGCTTTTTCATGGCAAGCATTTGCCCGTAATAGTTTACCTGGTGGATTCCTCCGTCAACGATGCAGTAAGGCACTCCGCTGTTTGTTTTTGTATCCACCACGGTTGTCACATAAAAGCCGCAGGGCGCAGCGATAAATCTTCCCATTTCCAGGGTTATGCTGCCTTTGAAGGCCAGCTTTTTTATGGAGGCGGCCAGAGCGTCCAGCATGGAGTCCTCTTCATTTTTCTCCTCTTCAAAATAGCAGACTGGCAGACCCGGACCGTATTCTATGTTTTTGACGGTGAAGCCCCATTGCTCCTTTAATCCCAGGCAGAGCCGGTCCAGTGCAGCAAGCTCCTTTTCAAGCTTTTGAGCTGACTTCTTCTGGGTGCCTGAATAATACTGAATTCCTTCGATGCTTATCCATTCATTGTCCCTGTCCGTGAGAATCTGCCGGATGAGGCTTTCATCCATGCCGAACTGGTTTCCGGACGTCAGGCGGAGGAGTGCCCGGACCGGCAGCTGCCGTTTTTGTGCACCGGCTTTAAGAAGCTGCCAGTGGGAAAGAGACTCAATGGTATATAGGAGCTCATTTCCGTACCGGTCCAGCGCATATTCCATGTCCTCGGAGGCCTTATGTACGCCGGACATGACGATTTTATTCATATTTATTCCGGCTCTCTCGCAGATGGAGAATTCTCCGGGAGAGCAGACCTCAAAGGAATCCACCAGCGCTTCTAAATCCTTGATAACAAAGGGATTGGCTTTCATGGCATAGCATAATTTAATGTCATTTCCCAGGGCGTACCGGATTTTTCCGACCTGCTGTGCCAGAATATCCGTATCAAAAACATAGAGGGGAGTTTTGTATTCCTGAAGATCATATTTGAACCCTGCTTCATTTTTCATGATACATCTCCAATAATTTTTTTCTGTCCAGCTTTCCGTTTGCAGTAACCGGAAGCTGGGAAAGAGGGTAAAATGCGGTGGGAATCATATAGGCAGGCAGTGATTCCCTCATCCTGACGGAGATTTCCTTTCCATCCATGTCCCCTGTATAAAATGCTGAAATCCGGTTCTTGGCTGTATCAAAAATACAGCAGGCTCTTTGAATGCCGGGGTAGCTGTTTATGGCGGCTTCGATTTCCTCCAGCTCAATGCGGTGTCCCATATGCTTGATCTGGAAATCCTTGCGGCCTGCAAAGCAGAGCTCCCCATCCCCGTTATAAAAGGCCAGGTCTCCGGTCCGGTAAATGGTTTCCATGTAGTGGGAGTGAAGCGGATTCTGGACAAAGGCCTGTTTTGTCTGTTCCGGGTTATTGTAATATCCCAAAGCGAGAGCGGTTCCTGATACGCAAAGCTCTCCGGTCCGGTCCGTTTCCCCGATCTGCCTGTCATTCTGGTCCAGGAGAAATACTTTCTCGTTGGGAAAGGCCTTTCCTATGGGCAGAATCTCATCGGGCTCAAATTCCCGGTCCACCCGGTAATAGGTGCAGTTGCAGGTGATTTCCGTGGGGCCGTATAAATTTACATAGCTGGCATCCGGTAAGTATTTCTGCCATATCCTAAGGTGCTTCACCGGCATCATTTCGCCGCTGAATAAAACCTTGTTGACGTTTGATGGAACCTTATAAGTAAAGCCCTTTAGCTGGGTGATCAGGCACAGGGCGGAAACAGCCCAGATCAAAGTAGTTACTTTCTCCCCGCACAGGCGGTCCAAAAGCTCTGTGGGAATGGAAAACAGCCTTTTTGGCAGGATGACCATGGTCGCTCCGGTTTTTAAGGTGGAATAAATGTCTTTTACCGACACGTCAAAATCAAAGGGGGCCTGGTTTCCGATGATGTCTTTTTCTGTGATGCCGAACATGGAAGGAAAATACTCCATAAAATCAATGACAGAGCGGTGGCTGACCAATACCCCCTTTGGAACGCCGGTGGAGCCGGAGGTGAAATTGCAGTATAAGGGATCCACATCCAGGGAAAGGCTTCTGATGTGCTGCAATGCGTATTCCTTTATGTCCGCTTTTATGATTTCATGATAATCAAGCAGATTTCCCGAAAAGCCGGCTGCTTTTAGTGCATCTTTTCCATCTCCCAGGGCGATGGCAGAGCCCGCTTCCAGGACCTCAAGGATCTGCCGGACCCTGGGAGCCGGCTGTCCGGGGCTTATGAGGACATAGAAGCCTCCGGCGTAAACAATTCCCATAAATGCGGTCAATGCCTCAATGCTTTTATCCATAAAAACTACCACAGGGCTTCCCGGCAGCAGGGAGGCGGAAAAGAAGCTTCCGATCCTTTTGGCATTGGAGAGCAATTCCCCGTAAGAGCAGCTTTTTCCCTCATCCCTTACCGCAGTTTTCTCGGGACGAATTCCGGCGGAGTGTTCAAGATATTCCAGTACATTTTTCATAGGTCCTTACTCCTTTCTGCCGGCTGGACCGGGAACGTGGAACAGGCTTCAAAATCTGTGAGAGTTTTCCGTATTTCAAAGGTTCCGTTCATTTGCTCCACGATTTTCTGGCAGGTTTTCAGCCCGATGTTGGTGCTTTCCTGAAACAGGCTGTTCTTTCCGATGGCATTGGAAATGGTGATGGTCAGGCAGCCGTCTTCTATATGGGTTTTAATGATGACCGGTCCCTCCGGGCCGGCGTATTTTTTCACATTGGAAAACAGGTTGTCAAACAGCCGTTTTAAGTATTGGATATCCACGGTAATGCTGCAGGCCTGCTCCTCGAATTCGGTCCTCACATCCAGGCCTGAATTGCTTAAATCAAACACATGCTCGGCAAACAGCTGCTGAAGCAGGATTCCCGCGTCATAGATTTCCATCTGCATCAATATTTTTTCCTTGCCGAACACCAGGAAGTACTGAAACAGTTTATCGGATAAATCCTTTAACTGGACGGATTTTTCCTTGCAGCTTTTGATGTATTTTTCAAGCTGTTCCTCTGAATGATAGCCCTTTGAATCCAGTATTTCCAGATAGCCGATCAGGGAGGTAAGAGGGGTCCGGATGTCGTGGGACATGGAGGTGATGAGCTCGCTGTTGGCTTCCCAGGCCTCCCTTTCGCTTTTATACCTGGTGATAATGGAATTGCGCATGTTATCCGCATTTTTTGCCAGCAGGGAGATTTCGTCATTTCCCTTATAAAAAATCGGCTGGTCTAAATCACCCTTTTCAATCAGGGAGACCTCCTTTGACAAAAGCAGTATCCGGGCAATAATCCGGTGATTGTAAAAAATCAGGATCGCAAATAAAACCAGGAAAAAGATGCCCCAGGATATATAAAGCACAAAGCCGTACCATTTGATCTCTGACGAATCGATGATGGATACGGAATAGGTGCCGTCGCTGAAGTCTACGCTGCGCATGGCCTGCCGGCTGTCTTCCCCGTTGGAGCCTGAGGTTTCATAGGAGGAATAGGCGTCATTCCAGAAGCCGGATTCATAAATGATTTCATGGCCGTCAAAAATGGTTAAGTAGACGTATTTGTGATTCTTCACCCATTTGGAAAT
>JASGGP010000017.1:0-26573 GCA_047604985.1 Lacrimispora sp. | reverse complement strand
GCTTGATTTTTAAGGAATCAACGGACCTTTGGGTCATCTCATTTTCTTTTTTCCTGTTTACAATCCCCAGGCCGCCGCACAGGATATCCAGATTGGGCAGGGAAATATTGTCCCGGATGCTCAGCTTTGTGCAGAGTCCATCCTTTTTCCGGTCCTCCGGTGCCAGTACAATGCCTGCTTTTATGGAATCTTCCACTTTCCGTATGACAATTTCCTTTCCATTTAAGAAAATCTGCCCCGATTCCTTGGGATCTGCCCCGAAAATGGCTCTGGTGGTTTCCGTCCTTCCGGCCCCCATTAATCCGGCGATGCCCACGATTTCTCCTTCATACAGTTCCAGATTGATGTCCCGGACCATGTGCCCCGCGTTTAAATTGCGGACCTCCAGGATCTTCTTCCCCTTAGGGCAGGACACCCGGGGGAATTTCTGCTTTATTTCTCTTCCTACCATATGGGCGATGATCTCATCCATCCGGTCCTGGTCATAGTCCATGGCTGTGATGAACTTTCCGTCCCTCATAATGGTCACACGGTCTACGATGTGCTTTAACTCTTCCAACCGGTGAGATATGTATACAATGCCGCAGCCCTCTGACCGCAGCTTCTTTATAATGGAAAATAAGTCGTTGATCTCCTTGGAGGTCAGGGCAGAAGTGGGCTCATCCATAATTAGGATTCTGGCGTTCATGGAAAGGGCCTTTGCGATTTCCACCATCTGCTGCTTTGATACCGCCAGGCTTCCCACCAGCTCTCTGGGGTCTAAATCAATGTTCATGCGGCCCAGGATTTCAGCAGCTGCCCGGTTCATTTCCTTTTCAGAAAGAAGGGCTCCCCTTGTCAGCTCCCGCCCCAGAAAAATGTTTTCCGCCACGGTTAAGTGCTGGCACATGTTAAGCTCCTGGTGAATGATGGCGATTCCAAGCTCCTTGGCTTTCTGGGTGGTCATTTCTCTGATCTCTGTTCCAAAAATCTCTATGGATCCGCTGTCCTTTTCATAGACACCGCTTAATATTTTCATCAGCGTGGATTTGCCTGCGCCGTTTTCGCCTAACAGCGCCATGACCTCTCCTGATTTTAAATAAAACGAGACATCATCCAGGGCCTTTACCCCGGGAATGTCTTTGTGATATTCTGCATCTGCACAATATTTTCCTGCATAAGTCCACCCTCATATTTCTGTCAGATTGTAGCATTCCTGTAGCTCAAAATCAGTATATCATCGGAGACCTTGCAAAAACAGGGGATATTCTTTTGTTTCAGGGGGAGAATCTTTGGCAAATTTAGAGTACAAAAAGCAGGCAGGGTTCCCGGACAATGCCGCTGTCTGGCTTTTGTGCGGCAGCGACGATCCCGGCAGCCCTGAAGATTTCAACGAGGAAGATTTGTTAAGCCATTATAAAGAACAATGGGGCTTAATGCTTGAAAAAATATTTTAAGAAGCTGAATTTTTATTTAGATACACGTCAGCTAAAGAAATTCTATGGGGAAGCAAATTTTAAGAAAGCTTCCATTCTCAATGAACTGTAACATTAGAATTCTTATAACACTTTACCCATAAACATTTCCATCGGCTGCTCTAAGGGACAATCATTTAAAACCAAACTTCCCCATTCCCTGTACCCTAATTTGCGATAGAAAAATTGTGCCTTTTCATCAACCTGGGTTGATATTAATACCAGCTTAAAGCCTTTTTCTTTCATTTCTTTTTCCCAAAATTCCATTGCGTTTTTTCCAAATCCACACTTTCTATATTTCGGATCAATGTAAATTAAGTTTAAAAATGGCATGGTATCCCACAATATGCAATGGTGCATGATTCCAACAGGTTTCCTGTCATCATAAATAACATATCCCAGTTTTCCAAAAATCTTTAAATCAAAACTTTCTTTTGTTATATGTTTGTCAATAGAAAACCAAAAATCTTTATTCTTTTCTGTAACACAGCTGATATTGAACATTCTCTTTCCTCACCCGATTCCTGTTATCCCTTTGACCGTTACCTCATCATTCATTTTTATAAATTCGTATTTTCCATATAATAAACCTGCACAGCAAAAACTCCTTTTTCTTTACCACCCAACTTTATAAAATTCTTCTTTCGTATATTCCGCCGCAATTTTCCCGTCCTGCAGCACCATCATCCGGTCCGATACGTCCATGTTATCCGCAAGGTTGCTGGTGAGGATCAGCACGGAAATCCCGCTGTTCTTCAATTCCTGGATCAGATCCAGGACGTATCGCCTGCAGTACATGTCTCCCTTTGCCAGAGGCTGCACGCAGACCGCCACCTTGGGATGGAGAAGATGGACGCGGTAATATGCCAGCCCGTATTTTTCTTTCAGGCTTAAGCTGTCAATCTTTCCGGCGTCAATACAGGGGCCTGTCCTTGGCAGATATTCATTTCTCACGCTGCGGATATGGCTGCGCTTTATATTCCCCATGGGAAGCTTCCGGTCCAGAAGAAAGGTCAGGTTTTCCATATATGTCATATCCCGGAACAAAAAAGTTTCCGCCGGGTCATCGGGTATGACGGCAACCCCTTCCATTAAAAAGTCTGTGGGTTCTTCTCCTGCAAAGGATTTTCCGTCCAGATAAATCCTTCCCCCTTCCATTCCGCTGCAGCCGGAAAGAACCTTTACAAGAGGTTCCCAGGTCTGATTGTCATTGTCTAAAATCATCAGGCATTCCCCTTTTTAAGGAAAAGCTTATAGTCCCTCCTTCGCACAAATGTACCTGCTCCAGCTTAAGAACCGCCTCTTCCTGAGGCTCCCGGACACAGCTTTCGGATAAATCAAAGGAAATCGTATAAGGCTCCAGGGCCCTTTCCTGCATTTCTTCTTTTTCAAACACCTTCCATATCATTCCCTGGTGAAACAATGCCGCACGGTTCGCGATCTGGAATACCTCCTGATGGTGGTTCCCCAGATACAAAAAAGCGATCCCCCGTTTCCCCTGTTCCCGTATGATGTCCTGGAACTGCTTTAATTCCATCTGGCTTAGGAAAATTGCTGATCCTGTCCAGGATGATCAGCTTGCAGCCTGAGAGAATGGCCTTTAAAAGCTCTGTGACACAGCGCTCAAAGGCAGTCATGGAATCTGCCCTTCGTCTGGGATCAATGGAAAAGCCGATCTCTGCCATGAGCCGCTCCGCCTGGCTGTCCAGGACCTTGCTGTTTATGATGTACTTTTTAAAGCCTTTGCGCATTACAAAAAGGTTGTCGGATATGGTCAGACTGTCTATAAGCCTTCCTCTCTCCTCAATGACATAAACCCGGTTATCCGTAAAATCCGAATAGGAATAGTGGTTTACCCGTTTGTCCTCATAATATACCCCGCCAAAGCTTATGGGAATGTTGTGGCAGATGAGATGGATCAGCTGGGTGGAACCCTTTGCATCAGAAACAATCAGGCCCATAATCTCGCCCTGAAGAATGTATAGATTCAGATTGTCCAGATAGCGCTCCCCGTTTTCCTCCAGGGTGACGTTATTCAGGCGAAGAATTTCTTTTCTCACTTTCTTCCTCCCTGCCGGTTCTTTACGGCATGTCAGTCTTCTATAACCGGTCAGCCCTTTACATCCTATCAGGCCTTTATAACGATCATCCCTTTGCAGTCGATCAGTCCTTTACGAGAGGAAGGGTAATCTCCACATCTGTTCCGGCCTTTTCCTGGCTGTAGACGTAAATGCCGTATTCCTCTCCAAATAAAAGCTTGATCCTGTTGTTGACGTTTTGAATCGCAATGCCGCCTTTCCGGTCCATTCCCGGGTTTACATCGTCTAGGGACAGGCTTTTCAGCTTTCCGTTCAGCTCTCTTACCTTTTCTTTTCCATGCCCAGCCCGTCGTCAGAAACCTTGATAATCAAACGGGAATCGGTCACGGAAATCTTGATGATGAGATGGCCCTTTCCTATTTTTCTTTCGATTCCATGGTAAATGGAGTTTTCCACAACAGGCTGTAAGGTCAGCTTAGGAAGGCGGTACTGCAGAATGTCCATCTCATCCAGTTCGTCGGAAAAGGCGTACTGTATGTTTAACTGCAGCTTTTTGCCGAAACGGAACTGCTGAATGTAATAGTAATTTTCAATATTTGCAAGCTCGTCCTCCAAGGTCACCAGATGATCTACATTTGATATGGTATAACGGAAAAATGTGGCCAGGGCCTCCGTCATTTCCGCTATGCTGTCAACGCCTTCGATCAGGGCCTCGCTTCGGATGCCTTCCAGGGTGTTATAAAGAAAATGGGGATTGATCTGATTCTGGAGAGCCAGATACTCGGCCTGTTTTTTGGATACATTGATCAGCTCCCTCGTTCCCAGCATTTCCTGGAACCGCTGGCTCACCTGCTGGGATTCCCGGCAGTGGGGATAGCGGATCTTAAAGATATCGTTTAAAACGCTTCCCGACGCGAACTGGCGCTCTACCCGCTTTGTCTCCTCCATTGGCTTATAGATCCCATAATATCCTCCGTAGGAAAACAGGGCCAGAAATATGACGGCACCTCCTAAAAGCCCTACCTGCTCCGGCTGTCCGGCGCTTAAATACAGGGAATATCCGAAGAGAAGAACCAGGCACACAGATAATCCGGCCAGAAAAAGAAATATCCGGACGGACAGAAACTTAAGCTTATCCTTCATTATATATCTCCCCTCCAATCAGGAGTACAGCTTCCTGTATTCATTGGGCTTTAAGCCGGAATACTTCGTAAAGTTCTTTGTGAAATATTTCACATCGCTGTAGCCAACTTCCCCGCAGACCGATGCCACGCTTAAATTCGTTTCCTTTAACAGGCTTTTGGCCTCTTCCATGCGGATTTCAGATAAGAATTCCAAAAAGTTCTTTCCCGTCTCTTTCTTAAACAGGGAACTGAAATACGTAGGGTTAAAGCCGGCCACTTCGCTGACATCCTCCAGGGTAATGGCCTCCCTGTAATGCTCCCTGATATATTTCTTTGCCACCCGGATGGGCCGGTTATCCTCCTGCAGCTTTCCGGACACCGCCTTATCATAGGAGGCTGCAATCTCCTTTTTGAGATAAAACAGGACCTCATTGGCGGAAGCGCAGAATTCAGCCCCCTGGTTGAACCGTTCTATGAAATTCTGGTCAATGGCAATCTTGTGGTTTTTCATGAAAAACAGATATAAGTTGCAAACCTCCCGGCACATCTGCAAAATTTCATGGCCGGTCACCTCAGGCTGCCCTAAAAGCTCAAATTTCAGCTTCATAAGGCAATCCTCCACCTGCTGCCTGTCCAGACTTTCCAAGGCGGCATTCATGGCCTGGTTAAACTGGGTAAACCACTGGCCTGACGCCAGATTCATGGAGCTGCGAAGCTCCCCCTCCAGCAGCTTCCCGTTTCCTGCCACCAACCGCTGCTCCACCAGATACCTTGCAGATTTAAGAGAAAGCTTCAATTGGGCCGGGTCTAAGACCGTACTTCCAAAGCCTATGGTCACACGAAGTCCTTCCAGAATGGATTCCAGGACAGCCAGCTCATTTAATATATTTTTGCACTGCCTCCGGATTATTTTCTTTTTTTCTTCTCCGTAATTTAAAAATATGTAGATATGGCTGTTTTCCACATACAGCTCCCAATCGTAGACATGGCCCTTCAGCATCTGCTCTGCGATCTGAGTTGTCTTTTCTGTCAGAAATTCCAGGTTTTTCTCGTCAGGCATGAAAATTCCATCGAATTTTACACAGACGATCTGAAAACAGCCGGGTTTTAACTGATAATAGTACTGCTTGTTGATTTCATCGGGATCAGAGCAGTCCTGTTCTCTTCTTTCCCGGTACAGCACACTGGAAAACCAGGTGGTGCGCAGGCGCTCCACGTCGCTTTTCCTGGCCAGGCGGACCCTCTCCTCATAGGTCAGCTGTTCGCTCTTTTCATTGTACCGGATCTTGATCTTTTCCAGCCGTTCCGTCAGCTCCTGCTTTTTTATGGGCTTTAATAAATAGTCGCTGACTCCGTATTTTATGGCGGTCTGGGCGTATTCAAAATGGCGGTATCCGCTGATAATCACAAACTCCACATTTTGGTCCATTTCCCGGGTTTTCTTTACAAGATCCAGCCCGTCGCATCCGGGCATCCGGATGTCGGTGATCACCACCTCCGGGGAAAGGGCCTGGATTTTCTCAAAGGCTTCGATCCCGTTATTTGCCACACCGCAAAGCTTCATCCCAATCCCATCCCAGTCAATCAGCTTTTCAATCAGCTGACAGATTTTTTCTTCGTCATCTGCTATCAGTACTTTTAACATGATTTTCCCCCTGCCATACCGTTCTGTCATGATGGTATTATAGCATGTTCCTATGATTCGCGGAAGTACTATGAAAAAGATCACAAAAGGGAAAACAAAACCGGCGCCCTCCAAAGCCTTAAAAGCTTTAAAAGACGCCGTGCCTGTTATTCTTTTGTTACCAGTTCGTTTACGTTATCCTTTGTCACCAGCTTGTTGTCCAGGATCACATAGCTTTCAACCTTTTTGCCCTGGAGATAATCGTAAGCTGAATTCATAATGGCTTTTCCTAAGAAAAACGGAGGCTCTGCAATTGTCGCTTCCACCTTTCCTGCCTTAATGGCTTCGATGGTGTCATCAATGGCGTCACAGCCGATCATTGTGATCTCATCCAGACGGCCGGCAGCTTCAACAGCTTCCAGAGCGCCAAGAAGCATTTCATCGTTGGCTGCATACAGTCCGTCAATGTGGTCATTGGCCTGTAAAATGTTTTCCATAACGCTCATGCCCTTGGCACGGTCAAAATCTGCAACCTGGCAGGCAACAATCTTCATATCAGGGTTCTGGCTTATAACCTCATTGAATCCTTTTGAACGGTTTTGTGCTACATTGGTGCCCATGATTCCCTGGATCTCAACAATATTTCCTTTTCCGCCCAGGGTATCCACTAAGTACTGTCCGGCAAGCTTTCCTGACTTAATGGCGTCATAGCCGATATGGGAAACCACATCGCCGCCGCTGGCTTCCCTGTCCATGGTAAGTACCGGGATACCGGCTTCGTTGCAGGCTTCGATGGAGGATACAATGGCATCGGAATCACATGTATCAATAATAATGCAGTCCGGTTTTTTTGTAATCAGGTTTTCAACGTCCTTCATCTGGATGGCAGGATCATCCTGGGCATCGGTAATGTAAAGCTCCACCCCTAATTCATCCGCGGCTTTCTGCACTCCGTCCTTTACGTCCACGAAGAAGGGATTTGTCTGGGTGTTCATTGCAAGTCCCACCACATATTTCTTATCCCCTGATTGTGCTTCCTTTTTTGCCTGGGTTTCCTCTGCTTTTGCTGCAGTTGTTTCCGCCCCTGTTGTCTCCTGCTTTGTTTCCGGCGCTTTCTCTTCGCTTCCGCACCCTGCCAGTGAGGCAATAACCAGTCCTGCAGCTGCAGCGATTGCTGCTATGTTTCTTCTTTTCATCATAATTCTTACCTTCCCTTCTTTTACATTATAATAGTTTTATTTATTCTGCTTTCGCAGATAAATCCTTTACTTTCTTGTCCACCAGGACGGCAATGAGCACCACCGCTCCCTTGACAATGTTGGTGGCGTGGGGATTTACATTCATAAGAGTAAGAATGTTGTCAATAATTCCCATAATCATAGCGCCTACCACTGTGGGGAGCACAAATCCGGTTCCCCCGCTTAAGCTTGTTCCCCCAAGAATAACCGCTGCAATGGCATCCATTTCAATTCCCTGTCCGCTGGTAGACTGGGCAGACCCCAGTCTGGCAGTTAAAACCACCGCCGCGACGCCGCTTAAAAATCCGTTCATGATATAGGCCGTCCACTCCGTTCTTTTTACGGAAATTCCCGATAAACGGGCGGCCTCCCGGTTTCCTCCAAAGGCATAAACGCTTCGTCCGAAGCTGGTCTGGGTCAGGATGTAATGTGCCAGTAAAAAAAGCACCGTCAGAATAATCACAGGTACGGGAACCCCCAAAATCGTACCTTTTCCAATGAATTTATAGGCCTCCACCTTGACCGGAATGGGAGAGCCCTTTGTATAGATCAAAACACAGCCCCTGAGCAGGGTCATCATACCCAGGGTGGCGATAAACGGCGGGATTCCACACTGAGATATAAAGAATCCGTTTACAACACCGCAGACGATTCCAATTGCAATGGCTGTAGCCACTGCCAGAAAGGTATTTCCCGTAGAGGCCAGCACTCCGGAGGCAACAACCCCGGAAAGCCCCAGAATAGAGCCCACGGACAAATCAATACCACCCGTAAGGATAACAAATGTCATTCCGCAGGCAATGATGCCTGCAACCGTAACCTGCTTAAATACATTGAATAAGTTGGATACGCTTAAAAAGCTGTTTGATAAAAATGCGGCAAAGATGCAGATTACCAGCAGTATCAAAACAGAACGATATATATTTATCTGATTGATCAACCGTTTTTTAGTTTCCTGATTCATTTTTACTTACCCCTCCAGACGCATGAGCTAAAATTGTTTCCTGATTCATTTCCTCCTTGGAGATTTCCAGCACCATTCTCCCCTCCCTCATGACGATGATGCGGTCGCTGACTCCGATCAGCTCCGGCAAATCCGTGGAAATCACAAGGATGCTTTCCCCTTTTCCGTCAGCCGGTTCATAATGGCATAGATCTCCGCCTTCGCTCCTACATCCACTCCCCTTGTAGGTTCATCCAGGATCAGGATATCGGAATCAGCCTCCAGCACCTTTGCAAATACGATCTTCTGCTGGTTTCCGCCGCTTAGCTTTCCAGCCGGCTGCTGGACAGAGCTGATCCTTATGTTAAGGGCCTGAACCTGTTCTTTTACCCGTTCCGTTTCCAGCTTTTTATCCAGCCGGAAGCCCTTTGTCAGCTTTTTTAAGGAGGACATGGAAATATTTTCTTTAATGCTTCTTAATAAGACCAGCCCTTCCTGCTTCCTGTCATCGGAAACAAATCCGATTCCTGCTTCCAGCGCTTTTGCCGGAGAGGAGCAGTCCTTTTTCTCCCCATGGACGAAAATTTCTCCGCTTTCCATGGGAACCGCCCCGTAAATCAGCTTTGAAAGCTCTATGGTTCCTGCCCCCAAAAGGCCGGTAATACCTAAGATTTCCCCTTTATGAAGCTTTAAGCTGGCATCCTGTACTCCCCTGCCGTTCACTTTTCTGGCTTCAAACACCACGTCCTGCTGTTTGTAATTGCGCACCGGGTATAAGTTGGCTACGCTCCGCCCTACCATCATGGACACCACGTCCTCATAATCGGTTTCACCGATGGCTTTGGAAGCGACAAACTTTCCGTCCCGGAATACAGTAAGGCGGTCCGAAATCCGGAAAATCTCATCCATACGGTGAGAGATGTAAATAATTGCGATCCCTTTTTTCTTAAGCTCCCCGATGGTCCGGAACAGAATGCGGATCTCCTCCTCCGCCAGCGCGGCGGTGGGCTCATCCATAATAATGATCCTGGCCCCTATTGTCAGGCATTTGGCGATTTCCGTCATCTGGGCCTCGGCTACGGAAAGATTCCTCACCTTGGTTTTTGCACTGAACTTTAAGCCCAGACGGTCCAGATTTTCCTGGGCCTCTCTGTTCAGCTTATTCCAGTCCACTTTTCCCAGACGGCTTACAGGGAGTCTGCCCAGATACATGTTTTCCGCTACGGTCAGTTCAGGAACCATGTTGAATTCCTGATAAATCATGGCAATTCCATGCTTTTCCGCATCCTTTGCCGAATGAAATACCACTTCTTTTCCGTCCAGATACATGGCTCCGGAGGTATATGGCTGAGCGCCTGCAATAATCTTCATTAAGGTAGATTTCCCGGCTCCATTTTCTCCGCATAAGGCATGGACCTCTCCTTCCATGATCTCCAAATGCACCCCGTCAAGGGCTTTCACTCCGGGAAACGTCTTGACAATTGCCTCCAGCTTTAAAATTAACCCACCTTCCATAGATTCACCACTTCCCCTTTGCTTCCTAATATGCGCAGCCTGAAATCAGCACCACATTGGTATACCCGGTAAACTCACCGGTCAGGATGATCGCTTTGGCATTCTCCGTCATCTTTTTTAATTCCTTATGGGGAATATATTCCACCGGAATGCCTTCCGGCAGAAGGGACAGCGCCTTTTCATGAAGCTTGGGACTTACGGAAAGAGCCTCCTCAGCGAATACTGCCTTTTCCGTCACCATATATTTTTCTATCTCCTCCAGCACCTCCAGATAGGAAGGGCTTCCCGGCTTCCAGCCTAAATCCACCCGTTCCACACCTTTGGGAATAGGAAGTCCTGCATCCCCGATCACCAGCATATCCATATGCCGCAGCTCCGCCATAATTCTTGCCAGCTGCGGATGTAAAATTCCTGTCTTTAACATTATTTTCCCTCCTTCTCTCTTATAAATGCGTCAATCTCTTCCCGGTCAGGCATAGACGGCGTTGTGCCGATTCTCTGCACGGATATGGCTGCCAGAGCATTGGCAAACGATGCCGCTTCCCATAAGTCCTTTCCCTCTGCCAGGGCTGCCGCCAGGCCTCCGTTAAATGCGTCTCCGGCTCCGGTGGTATCGACCGCATTTACCTTATAAGCGGGGATAATCCCTCTCTTTTGGGGGGTTGCCAGGAAAACACCCTTTCCGCCCATGGTAATCAGTACGTTCTTAACGCCTTTTTCAAAAAAGTAGTCTGCCGCTTTCCCTGCATTTTCTTCCCCATCCACAGGAATTCCGGTCAATATTTCAGCGTCCACCTCATTTGGTGTGATCAAGTCCACCCTGCTTAAAACCCGGTCGCTTACCGGCTGCACAGGAGCCGTATTTAAAATGATCTTTACCCCTTTTTCGTAAGCCATGTCCACGATTTTCTCAACTGAGGAAATATTTGTCTCCAGCTGGGTCAAAAGATATTCTGACTGGTCTAAGAGATCGGAAACAGATTCCACCTCTTCCTCTGAAATCGTATCGCAGGCTCCCAGAATTACCACAATCTCATTCTGGCTGGTAGTTTCATCCACCATGATCAGCGCGCTTCCTGTTTCCCTTTCCCTGGTGCGGAAGAGCCGTCCGGTATCCATTCCAAGCTCTTTCATGGTATCAATTGCCACATTGGCAAAGGCGTCATACCCCAGCTTCGTCACCATGGTCACATCGGCCCCCGCCTTATGGGCAGCCACTCCCTGGTTAAACCCCTTTCCTCCGGGTCCCATTTTAAATACGCTTCCCTTAACGGTTTCTCCGGGAACCGGAAGATGGGGGCATCTTCCCATCAGATCTACTACAAAGCTTCCAAAAACTGTTACTTTCTTCCCCATACATTTCTCCTTTTCCTACAGCAATAATATTCCATTGCCTGCTCCGATCCTATCGGCTCCGGCCTCTATCATAGCAAGGGCTTCCTCCCGGGTGCGGATTCCTCCGCTGGCCTTAACCCTTGCCCTGTTCCCTACGGTCTCCCTCATTAAAGCCACATCCTCTTTTACAGCACCGCCTGTACCAAAGCCTGTGGAGGTTTTTACAAAATCTGCCCCTGCCTCCACCGAAAGCTCACAGGCCTTTACGATCTCTTCCTTTGTCAGAAAACAGGTTTCTAAAATAACCTTAACCGTCTTTCCCTGGGAGGCCGTCACCACTGCCTTTATATCCTCTCGGACCAGATCATAATTTCTGTCTTTCATAGCGCCAATGTTCATTACCATATCCACTTCTTCCGCTCCTGCCTCCACCGCTGCAGAGGCTTCAAAGGCTTTGGCAGAGGTCAGCACCGCCCCCAGAGGAAAGCCGACCACACAGCATACAGCCACACCGCTGTCTTTTAATTTCTCAGCCGCAAGAGGAACATGACATGTGTTTACGCAAACCGATGCAAATCCATATTCTTTCGCTTCCAAACAGTACCTTCTTATTATTTCTGATGTTGCATCCGCCTTTAGCATGGTGTGATCTATCATTTTTGCAATATCCATTTTTCTCTCCTTTTTTGTTGATTTGTTTATATTTTTTATTATATACCTCCAATATGTAACCGGTTACATATTGGAGGTAAAAATAAACTGCTGTTTGCAGCCTATTTTATTTTCTCTGAACCGCGAAGCACCACTTCATATGGGACAAAGATTTTCCTTCCGGAGCTTTTGCTTTTCTTATGGGACAGCTTATCAATCAGCATGGCCATTGCCTCATATCCCTGTCTCTTTGCATCCCGCTCAATGGTAGAAAGCCTGTAGTCAATAATTTTAAGTGATTCTATCTGGTCAAATCCCACTATGGAAATATCCCTGCCGATTTTAATCCCCTGTTCCGTCAGATATTTAAGCACACCAAGACTTGTCTGGTTATTGGAGGCGAAAATCGCTGTGGGCGGATCAGGAAGCTGCAGCAATTTCTTTGTCTGCTCATACGCCTTTATGATCTTAAAATCACCGGAAACGATGTATTCCTCTCTAAGGTCAAGCCCGTGTTCTGCCAGGGCTGCCTTATATCCCTGGAAACGGTCCTTTCCCGGCATGGAAGTGCTGGGCCCTGTAATAATCGCAATCTTACGGTGGCCTGCATGGATTAATGCTTCAACACCCTTATAGGCAGCAGCGTGGTTCTCAACAAAAACGCCATCCAAATTGGAATTTTTCATATTCCGGTCTACCAAAACCACTGGTATTCCCTTATCTTCAAATTGAATCAGCTTATCCCGCGTTTCCATATCCAGTTCGGAAACCGGGGTAATGAGCAGACCGGAAAGCCTTTGGCTTTCGGCGATCTGAAGGCATTGATGCTCTCTTTCCTGCATCTCACCCGTATCAAACAAAACGATGTTGTACTGGTTATTGGAGGCCATCTCTCCCATCCCGCTGATAATGCTGGAAAAAACTCATTGGCTATATCAGGTACAATGACCCCGATACTGGAAGAATCCCGGATGCTTAAACTCCTGGCTATGGCGTTTGGCACAAATTCCGCTTCTGCAATGGCCGCCAGAACCTTTTGCTTTGTTTCTTCTTTTACATATCCTGACTCATTGATGACTCTGGAAACTGTCGCGGTAGAAACACCTGCTTTTTTGGCAACATCCCTTATGTTCATGTATGTATCTCCTTAATGTAACCGGTTACATATGTGATATTAACACATAGGAATCTCAATGTAAAGTCTTTTTATCAATCTTCACAAAATTTCTTTGATATTTTTTATAAAACAGGAACATATTCCTGACTGAGTTGGGAATACATGGAAGTACACTTGTAAAAAAGCCTTAACTCTCAATGTTCAGAGACTTAAGACTTTTTATGATATCCCTTTGTTTTTACTTTAACTCTTTGTACGGATGCACCTGCTTATTTTGAGGTTTCGGCTGGCGCAGCCTTCGGTGCTCTTCCCATACGGTTTCAAACCATTCACTTCCCTGGGGAACCGGCGGAACTTCCTCTGTGGAGCTGGAAAACGTCCCTCTTCTTTCCAGGTAACCAGCCGCAGGTTCTGTTCTGTGGGTTTTTCCGGCAGATAAAGGCCTTTTCCGTCCTTTACCAGACAGCCACCCCTGCTCCCGAATATTTTTGCCGACTGCTCCATTGCATCTAAAACAGCACTCTGGGTCACTGTCATATCATAGGCTTTTATGAGAGCAGGAAGGTTATGGAGCCCGGCGGCCTGAAAGCTCTCCTTAAAATGCATACGGTACTTTTCCGCCTTTTCCTTTAATAACGCCATGCCTTCCAAATCCCGGACCTGGGCGGCTGTGAGGGACATGTCCCTTTGCAGCTCTGCCCGGACCGCCGGGACAGTGTCTTCCTCCCCTATCATGGACAATAATGTGCCGCCGATACGGTCTGCCAGCTTTGCAGGCCCTATTTTCCATAGAGACGTATCCGGCAAAGCCTCCTCACTGGTAAAGGAAATATGCTGGGCTGCCCTCATGGAGCCTACCTGGGTGGAGTTTAGGGCAGAGCCGCCTGGGCGGTGAACCCCAAAGGTACCGGCAGCTTCTCCGGCGGCAAACAGGCCTTCCACCGAGCTTTCCCAGTTATCATCCACCTGGATGCCTCCATTGTGGTGCTGGGCGCAAAGGCTGACTTGAAGCAGCTCTGTCTCAAGGTCAATCCGGTGATCCTTATACAGCCGTATGGCCAGGGGATTCATCCGTTTCAACCGTTGAAAGGGAGTTCCCAAAAGTGCGCCGGAGTTTTTCAAATAAAGATATGCCTCTTCCGAGAGAATGTCAAAGCCATTTTCCAGCCCTGCGGGGTTGCGCCTAAAGTCCATGAATACCTTTCGGCCTTTCACAGAGGTTTCCTCGTATACACACAAGTCAATCCGGGAGGAACCGTCTTTTTTTGCGGCATCAAAGGGCCACTGGTAACCTTTTAAGAAAACCAGATTAAGCGCCTCTGCTTCGCTCATATAGTCCGTTAAAAATTCCCGCTCCACTCCATCCTCGTCCACGGAAACATAACGGGGAAGTACCTGCTGATAGGTTCCGGAAACGTTCCATCGGAATTTTACGGAGGCGAGTCCATACTGCCATTCCTGCAGGTTCACGGCCCGGACGCCTGCGTCCAGCAGCGCTCCCGACATGCCGGTATGCCCGGCCGGATATACCACATTTTCATAGCAGGCACTTGGCCCTCCCGTACACCAGATCACGTGGTTGGCAGCAAGGATCACCAGCTCCAGCTGATCCTCTGAAAGCTTCGCCTTATTTAAGCAGACAACTCCCCGGATCCTTTTATCCTCCTCGTAGATCCGAAAGGCCAGAAGCTTATCCAGAATCGGTATCTTCTTTCTTTTGACAGACGATTCCAGGGACTCGGTCATGTAACGGGAGGTCAGGGGCCCTGCTGAGGTGGCCCGCTGGCGCGGATCGTGGTCCGTCTTATATCCCGTAAAGAGTCCGTATTTATCCGTTGGAAAATCCACACCTAAATTGGCCAGCTTATAAAAGCAGCGCAAGGAATTGGCCGCTTCCGCCAGAGCAATCCGTCCGTCAACTCCCCCTCCCTCAAATAGGGTCTGGGCCATGTCCCGCACCGAGTCGCTTCCGTCCTGCCCCACCGAAAGCTTATAGTAGGTCTGTTTGTCGCTTCCTGTGTTCCGGGAGGTGCCCATGAAAAGGCCCTCTGTCACCAGAGCGATTTCCCGCCGCCCCAGGTCGTACAGCCAGTCAGCGGCGTTTAATGCGGCGGCACCGCTTCCAATCACAACCGTGTCATATTTCAGAAGCCTGTAGTTCACTTTTTCCATAGGTTCACCTCTGCTTAAAGTCTCCGGATGTGGAACCCGCCGTCCACATCAATAAAGCTGCCCGTGGTATACGGGAATTTTCCTCCTGCAAATGCACTTACAGCCAGAGCCACATCCTCCGGCTTGCCCCAGCGGCCCAGGGGAGAGGCCCCATCCTTTATGAGCTGATCGTATTTTTCCTGAACACTGCTTGTCATATCCGTCATAATGACCCCCGGCCGGACTTCATACACAAGAATGCCCTCTCCGGAAAGCCGGTCGGCATAAAGCCTGGTCAGCATACTGACTCCTGCCTTTGATATGCAGTATTCTCCCCGGTTAACGGAGCTTACCTCCGAAGAACAGGAAGAAACATTGATGATGATTCCCTTTTCCTCCTGCTTTATCATCTGTTTTGCAGCCAGCTGGGTCAGGAACATATTACCCCGCAGGTTGATTCCCAGGACATAGTCAAAGCTTTCCTCGCTCATGTCCAGCAGGTCTGACCTTACCTTTGGTGCAACTCCCGCATTATTTACAAGCAGATCGATTTTGCCGTAATGCCCTACGCTTTCCCTTACGATGCGGATTCTGTCATCGTGGTCGGAAATATCTCCCTGTACATAAAAATAATCTTTTTTATTGTCTTTAAACCATTTTAAATTTTGGGTGTAAGCGTCTTGCTCTCCGGTACCCGTAAGGACTACCTGGAAGCCGTCTTCTGAAAGCTGTTTTGCAATGGCAAGGCCGATCCCTCTTGTTGCTCCTGTTACAATTGCTGTTTTATTCATGGAATTCCTCCTGTTATTACTATAAAAAGCGGAAACGGTACAGCTGATACGGACAGCGGCTTTTCCTACTTTCCTGGCTTTAGCAGCCCTGCCCTGGCCTCAGCCGCAGCCCTTGCTTCCCTGTATTTTGGAACGTAAACCTCGGCATCCCGTACCACACAGCCGGTGCTTCCGTGATCCCTCATGATCTGGGTGCATTTGCTGCAGGCGACACAGACCTTCCTTGCATCCATTCCCCCCTTTGTAAAAATGTCCCTGGAGGCATCCGGGTAGGCAAAGCTGGAACGGCCAAGGCCTATCATGCTGCAGGAATGGGATTTTAAGTTTGCCGCCCCTGCATTGGGAATGAACTGGCGGAGCCAGCTGTAGCCGTTTCCTATGACCGGCACATCGCCTGCTGCCTTCTGGGCGGTCCGGGTGAATTCAAAGATTTTTTCGATTATGGACAGCTGGGATTCCTCGGGCATGGGAACGCCAAGGCTGGGGATGTCAAAGGGGCGCACGAACTGGGGATAGATATAGTAAGGATTGCTGGAAGAAAGGGCAAATACATCCACTCCTGCCTTGACCAGGTTCTTAATAAGAGCTATTGGCTCCCTGCTGTCCCACTTGTGAAAATCTTCACGATCACATCCGAATCCATAGGGATATGGATGGGCATCAAAGACATTTAACCGGCAGCCGATGATGAAATCATTGCCTGCGGCGGCGCGCACGGCCTCCACGGTCTGCAGAAGAAAGCGGCTCCGGTTTTCCAGACTCTCCCCCCCGTATTTCCCCTTCCGGGTGAAGGCGCCCAGCAGTTCACTGACCAGATATTTGTGACAGGCCTTAATATCCACCCCGTCAAAGCCTGCTTCCTTTGCAAGGAGGGCTGCCTGAACATATTTTTCCGTAAGGCTGTCTAAATATTCGTCAGTAACCACCTGTTCATCGCTGACAACTCCGCTTCTTCCGTCCAGCAGCGGATCACGAAACGCCGCCATGGGTGCGGGCTTCTCTCCGGGACGGCTGTAACGGCCGGAATGGGTCAGCTGGAGAATCTGAATCAGGGAAACATCATTTTCTTTCCTTGCAGCCTGTCTGCTTTCATTTAAGAATTCCTGATAGGAAGAAAGATTTTCCCTTGTGAGCATCAATGCCTGAGGATTGGCCTTTCCCTCCTCTGCAACGGTGTTGGCCTCCCACCATATGAGGCCGGAGCCGCCCATAGAGTACCGCATGTAACGGCGTTTCGTAAGGTCGGACATGGAGCCGTCTGGATTGCAGTCGCAGCCTTCCATAGGCAGAACCGCCATGGAATTTGACGAGGTGAGAGGCCCTATTTTTACGCCTTTGCTTAAGGGAGATAAGTCCTCATCCAGGGCGATGTTTACATGCTCCTTTTCGATATCCTGTTTCAACTCTTCCAGGGCTTTATAGCGGAACGGTTTGTGGGCTGACATGGTTTCCTCCTTCAAGGTTCTAATAAAATTTTATATGAGTTATCTTCATTATAGTGAAATTTATCCGGATCTGCCAGAAAGAAAATTGTTTTAAAATACACCTTTCTTGTGTTCTTTTGCTGCTGATGTCTTCCCATTGCACAGCAGGAAGTATACTTCTCCTTTTGACTGCCGTATTTTTATATAGTATAATGGAAAAAACCAGGGGTTGCAGAAAATATAAATAAGGGGATAAAACGGATGAAAGACATGGTTATGCCGGGCGCAGATATGGGTGCAAAGGAATTTGCCCATGCTTACTATGATGAAAGCTATCAAAATGTGTCACTGACGGGGCACCGCCATACCCAGGATGAAATGGTATTCGTAAAAGAAGGGCAATGTGTCTTTGACATCGCAGGAGAAGCCCATGTGATCAGAAAAAACCAGCTATTGATGATCAGCGCCCTGGAAAACCACTCCACCCGTGTCTTAGAGACCCCCTATCGAAGGTATGTATTTGTTTCTTCCATGGATTTGTGTTCGGAATATATCCGGGACCCCGTCCTTGCCACGGCTTTTATCCGCAGCGGCCACCAGCGGGGAGTAATTGATCTTGGAGCTGATTTATCGGATGAGCTGGAAGCCCACTTTAAGCTTCTGGTTTCAGAGACAGAGAAGAAAGATAAGAAATGGAAGGAACGGTGTGCCGGAATTCTGTTTGACATTTTAATTTTGCTGTACAGGAAGAATCCCGGCATGTTTTCCATTGAAAAAGATTTAAAAGATTTAAATGTCATTTTCTCCATTAAGGATTATATTGACCATCATTATGAGGAACCCCTGGATTTAGATACGGTTGCGCGGGATTTTTTTATCAATAAGTATTATCTGTCCCATCAATTTAAGGAGATCATCGGCTATGGCTTTAAAAAATACATTCAGCTGATCCGGATTAATAAGGCAAAAATATTATTGCAGAATACTAATCTTTCCGTAAATGAAATTTGCAGTAAGGTGGGCTATGACAATATCAATTATTTCATCCGGCTTTTTAAAGAGAAAGAGGAAATAACGCCTTATCAGTACCATAAGCTGTACTTTAAAAATGATTCCCGCGGGGAAAATCTCAAGGGATAGCAAGGTATTGCAGAAAAGAACAAGACACGCCGGAATCTCTCCAGCGTGTCTTGTGTTTTTGTCTTATTTAATTTTAAAAGTTGCACATTCTGTATGCCCTGCTTCTCTGGCGCCGTCCCCTGCGATTCCGATATGTTCTGCGGAGCAATGGCGTCCTTCGTTATAGACGCAATTTACCGCCTCACAGTCCACTTCCAATCTGCTTTCCGGGGTTTTGAACACGTTTTGGAAAGAGCCATCCTTGTTCTCGTCAAAGCTTCCGCAACAGGTATCATACTTATCCTTTGCCTGGGTTCCCTCTACGATAATCGCGGCCTTGCAGCAGTAATTATCTGAATTGTGGATACAGCTTGTAACATTACAGTCCAATTTTGTCATGGCCATGACCTCCTGAAATTCTTTTTTCATTGATGTTTCAGGAGGTAGTATGCTCAGGACGGAAAAAATATATTCCCTTTTTCTTATTTCGCTTCTTCCGTCACATTGACCTTTTTGATTTCCTTTGTACGGATTTCTCCGCAGATATCCTCAATAAAATCTGCAAGAGGACGCTGGCCTTCATCGCCGTTGAAACGGCTGCGGACGGATACAACGCCGTCCTCTTCCTCTTTCTGGCCTACCACCAGCATATAAGGAAGCTTTGACAGACGCGCCTCACGAATCTTATAGCCGATCTTTTCCGCACGCTCGTCAACAGTTGCCAGAATGCCGTTTTCCTTTAATTTGGCCTCAACCTTTTCCGCATACTCATGATACTTTTCGGAAATAGGAAGCACACGCACCTGCTCCGGGCAGATCCAGGTTGGGAAAGCCCCTTCATACTTTTCAATGAGCCATGCCAGAGTTCTTTCATAGCAGCCCAGGGAGGTCCTGTGAATAATATATGGACGTTTCTTCGTTCCATCCTTATCTACAAAAGTCATATCAAACCGTTCTGCCAGGAACATATCCAGCTGAATGGTGATCATGGTATCTTCCTTGCCGTAAACGTTCTTTGCCTGGATATCCAGCTTAGGTCCGTAGAATGCGGCTTCACCCACGGCTTCCGTATACTGGATGCCGATGTGGTTAAGGATCTTGCGCATCATGTCTTCCACTTCATCCCACATTTCCGGTGTTCCAAGATAGTGGTCCGCGTTTTCCGGATCCCACTTGGACATGCGGTAGGTTACATCCCCTTCCAGGCCAAGAGTGGTGAGGCAGTATTTTGCCAGATCCACGCAGCCCTTAAACTCTTCTTCAATCTGATCCGGGCGCACGATTAAGTGGCCTTCGGAGATGGTAAACTGGCGGACACGGGTTAAGCCGTGCATTTCGCCGGAGTCCTCATTACGGAATAAGGTAGAGGTTTCACCGTAACGGCAGGGTAAGTCACGGTAGGATTTCTGGCTCTGTTTGTATACATAATACTGGAATGGACATGTCATGGGGCGAAGGGCAAATACCTCGTCATCCTTTTCCTCATCTCCCAGGATAAACATTCCTTCCTTATAGTGATCCCAGTGGTCTGAAATAATATATAAATCCTTTTTCGCCATAAGAGGAGTTTTTGTCCTCATATAGCCTCGTCTTTCTTCCTCATCCTCGATCCATCTCTGTAGGGTCTGGATGATCTTGGTGCCCTTGGGCATCAGAAGCGGAAGGCCCTGGCCGATCACATCCACCGTTGCAAAAAGCTCCAGTTCCCGGCCCAGCTTGTTGTGATCCCGGTTCTTAATATTAGCCAGGTATTCCAGGTACTCATTCAATTCTTCTTTTTTGGAAAAAGCGGTACCGTATATACGTGTCAGCATGGCGTTTTCTCGCTGCCTCTCCAGTAAGCACCTGAGGAGGAGGTCAGCTTAAATGCCTTAATGGACTTTGTGCTCATAAGGTGAGGCCCTGCGCAAAGATCTGTAAAATCTCCCTGACGGTAGAAAGAAATTTCCTCTCCCTCCGGTAAATCCTGGATCAGCTCCACCTTGTAGGGCTCTCCCTTTTCTTCCATGAATTTGATTGCTTCTTCTCTTGGAAGCGTAAAGCGCTCGATTTTTTCGCCTTCTTTTATAATCTTCTTCATCTCGGCTTCGATTTTATCCAAATCTTCTCTTGAAAATGACGGAGTATCAAAATCGTAGTAAAAGCCATTTTCAATGGAAGGCCCGATGGCAAGCTTAGCTTCCGGATACAGCCTCTTAACAGCCTGGGCCAGAATGTGGCTGGTTGTGTGGCGGTAAGCCGCAAGGCCTGCCGGGTCGCTGACGGTGAGAAGATTCAAGCTGCAGTCCTTATCCACAACGGTGCGTAAATCCACCACCTTTCCATCCACCTCTCCTGCACAGGCGTTTCTTGCAAGAACTTCGCTTATATAAGAAGCGATATCAATAACTGACATTGCATGTTCATATTCCTTGACTGAACCATCTTTTAATGTGATCTTCATATCTGATCTCCTTTCATTAAATAAAAAAAGCCCCTTTCCATATGTCTCCATACGGAAAGGGACGATTCAACTAATTGATCGCGGTTCCACCCTCGCTTGAGTGAACGAAATAAACGTTCAAACCACTCATTCTGATGATAACGGAATCACCGTTCCCGATTAAGGGACGCTCAGAGCTGGTCTTCTCTCATCAATCCCGTAAGGCACTCTCACCACACATGCCTCTCTCTGGACGTTCCTGATAAAATACTGGTCTCGTCAACGCGTTTTCTGTATCGCTTTCTATTTTTGATTATAGCACGCCAAAACCGTTTGTCAAGCATCATAAAAATTTTCTTACAAAAGGATGACAAGAGCAGCCGTAATCGCTGCAATGCTGATGACGATGGACAGAGAATTTATGGCACTGGCCATCTCAACATCGCCGTTTAAGATTCCGGTATAAGCCGGGGCAACCGACGCCACAGGTCCTAAGGAAACGATAGCCAGTGTCTGGCGCACCTCTAATCCAAAGGGAGACAGAAAATAAAATCCCACGGCCAGGAGAACCGCAGCCGCGTACCTTATTGCCAGCAATTTAATAATCCGGGCCATTTTTTCCTTTTCCATGCGTATCTCAAAGCCGATGCCCAGCATGAGCATGGCAAGGAAAGCATTGGCTCCGCCGGCTGTTTCCGCAAAACTTAAGACCGCCTCAGGAAGCCTTATATTTAATATGCTCAAAACAGTCATAATGACATAGGTGTCAAAGGGAACAGAGGAGAGCAGCTTTAATGCCATCTTTTTTAAAGACGGCCTTTCCTCTCCTCCTACCACTATGCTGGCCAGGGTATAGGTAATCCCATTACACATCACGGCATTTCCTGCATCGAACAGGCTTGTGGCCGCAAAGCCCACAGGACTTAAAAAGCTCTGTACAAAGGGCATGGTAAAATTCCCCACATTGTATCCCGACATGTTGAGCATGGCAAAGGCTTTCGTTTCCCTTGATTTTGAAAGGCATATCAGGTAACCTATGGCAACGGTCAGCAGATTACACAAAATGCCTACCGCACACATAGCCAACAGAGAATAATCCATGGAGATCCTGCTGAAATTGGAAATAATGGCTGCCGGGAGTGTGATTTTAATCACAACTTTAGAAACCAGATAAAAATCATTCGCCCGAAAAAAGCCTGCCCGTTTGAGCAGGTAACCCATGATGATAATTGCCACAAATGCAACTGCTTTTGTCAGTACCGCTGCCATAGCCAACTCCCTTTTCTGTATGTATGAAACACGCTCTGCAAGTTCCGTCCCGCACAAAAAGTCCCGGCGGTGCCTTATAAGCTCCGCCGGTTCCCTGAAAACGGTACTATTTTACTTCCACAATCCAGCCCTTTGGTCCTTCTTCTTTTCCAAGCTGGATTCCGGTAATGGTATCATAGAACTTCTGGGTCAATTCCCCGATCTCTCCGCCGCCGATGGGCATTCTGCTTTCTTCGAAGCGAAGCTCGCCTACAGGAGAGATAACAGCCGCTGTTCCGGTTCCAAAGCATTCCTCCATGGCGCCTGATTTTGCCGCTTCAATGACTTCATCAACAGAGACTTTCCTCTCCTCTACGGGAATGCCCCACTCCCTGCACAGGGCGACAACCGAATCCCTGGTAACTCCGGGAAGAATGCTTCCGTTAAGCTCAGGGGTGATGACCACGCCGTTGATCTTAAAGAAAATGTTCATGGCCCCCACCTCTTCGATGTACTTCCGGTGAACACCGTCCAGCCATAACACCTGGGAATATCCCTCGTCATGGGCTTTCACCTGGGAGGCCAGGGAAGCCACATAATTTCCTCCGGTCTTTGCTTCGCCGATGCCGCCCTTTACAGCCCTCACATATTCGTCCTCGATCCAGATCTTGACCGGATCAAGTCCGCTGGCATAATAAGCGCCTACAGGCGATAAAATAATCATGAATTTATAGGTATGGGAAGGTCTCACCCCCAGAAACGGATCTGTGGCAATGACAAAGGGCCTGATATAAAGGGAGGTTCCCGGCTTTGTGGGAATCCAGTCCCGGTCCACGCTCACTACCTGCTTTAAGGCCTCTAAGAATAAGTCCTCCGGAATTTCCGGGATGCAGAGCCTGCGGTTGCTTCTGTTGGCGCGCTCGATATTCTTATCCGGGCGGAACAGCAGGATATTGCCGTCTTCTGCCTTATAGGCCTTTAAGCCCTCAAACATCTCCTGTCCGTAGTGGAATACCATGGCGGAGGGCTCCAGCTCCAGCTTGTGGTAAGGCACAATCCTGGGTCATACCAGCCTTTCTTTCCTCATAATCCACTTCAAACATATGATCCGTGAATATGGTTCCAAATGTCAATGGATTGTCGTCGCCCGGTTTTTCTTTCGGGCAGGTTGTTCTTTCGATTCTGATGGTTTGCATTTTTATACTCTTCCTTTCCCATGCCGGCATATTTGTCAGTTTTTATGATTTGTCTTTCATTATCTTCCAAAAACCATAAACTGTCAAGAAACTTTGACCTGTTTTACTCTGCCGAAATGGAATCAAAACCATAACCTCTGGTTATATAGCGGGGAAGTTCCATTCTCACGGTCTTCATGGGGTTGACGGTCTGACAGATCACCAGATCTCCGGTCATGGTCAAAAGCATGCCCGCATCCTCATAATCCATCCCTATTTTCTCTTTCATGAAATCATACATCTGCCTGGTGGCGGCTCTCCAGGCTTCCTCCACCTGTTCCCTTGACGCAATGGTGATGAGCCGGTCCTCTGTTTCAATCATTGGGTAGGGGACACAGTTTTATTCCGCACCACATCCACCCGGATTGTGGCCTTCCCCTCAATTTCCAGGCCGCAGTCCTCCACCTCTCCGTCTCCCATAATTCCGTGGAAATCTCCCATGGACAAAAGGGCTCCCTTCACAAATACGGGCAGGTAAAGGGTCACTCCCTTTCTGATCTGGGTGCAGTCCATATTTCCGCCGTGATCCATTGGCGTGATGGTGGACACACCCTCTCCTGCCGGAGCCACGCCAATGACTCCGATCATGGGCTTTACGGGAATTTTAACCCTTTCATTGTAAAAGGCAAAGCCATCCTTTACAGGAACCCTCTTTAATACCTTTTGGGGAAATTCCTCCTTTTCGCTTCCGCTGTTTGGGCCCAGCATTACAATGCCCACAGGACCCATCTCAATATTCAGAATCTGGATTTTCAGCATGTCGCTGGGCATGGCTCCCTCAATGTAAAGGGGGCCTGTGGCCGGGTTTCCGGGCTTTCTTACCACATTTTCAAAGGTTGCCTCCTCAGGCAGGAACTGGTTTGTAAAACAGTCATACGTTTCAAACACCACTGTTTCGCCGGACATGATCCTGGCGCAGGGCTGGTTTTCCTTAGAAAGCACGTTTGTAATATAATCTCTGGTTATGGTTTTCATGATGTTTCCTTTCTTATTTCTCTCTTTTTTTCGCTAAGTTCCGGCCATAGGGTAATCAGCATGGTGATAAAGCAGGCTCCTCCTCCGACCAGGTTGGAAATGGGTTCGGCCATAAAGATCCCGTCCGTCCCGTTTCCCAAAATGCCGGGAAGGAGAAAGATCAGAGGGATCACGATTACCACTTTCCGCAAAATGGAGAAGAACACGGCCCGCTTTGCCTTTCCCAGGGCCACAAAAACCGACTGCCCCGCAAACTGCAGGGACATGAAAAAGAATCCGAAGTAGTAAATCCGCATGGCAGGAATGCCGGAAGCCAGGAGCTGGGCATCCTGGTTAAAGATCCGGATAAAAAACCCGGGAAAGGTATGTACCAGGCCCCACATAGCCGTGGTATAGGCAATGGAAATAACGGAAACGAAAACAATGGCCCTTTTTACCCTTCCATATTCTCCCGCCCCATAATTAAAGCCCATCACAGGCTGGGCGCTGTTGGTAAGTCCGCTTACGGGCATGGAAATCACCTCCCGGATGGAGTTGATGACTGTCATAATGCCTACGTATAAGTCTCCGCCATAATGCTGGAGGGAAGCGTTGTAGGTAATCTGCACCAGGCTGTTGGTGACGGACATGGTAAAGCCTGACATTCCAAGAGCTGCGATTCTCTTTACCCTGTGCTTTTTTAACCGGAAACAGGAGGTTTTAAGCCTTAAAATTGCTTTCTTCCCGGTCAGGAATTTTATGGTCCACAAGGCCGAAAAGAACTGGGATATTACGGTGGCAAGGGCCGCTCCCTGCACCCCCATGTCCAAAAGGAAAATAAAGATAGGGTCCAATACAATATTGGTCACAGCACCCAAAAGCACTGTCATCATCCCCATAGTGCCAAAGCCCTGGGAATTGATAAAGCTGTTCATTCCCAGACCGGTCATGACAAATACGGTTCCCAGCAAATAAATGCTGACAAACTGGTCCGCATATGGATATGTTAAATCGCTGGCCCCAAACAGATAAAGCATGGGCTTTTTAAATACCAGCCCAAGTACCGTAAGCACCAGCCCGAATACCACCATGAGCACAAAGGAATTGCCCATGATCTTTTCCGCCTCTGCCTCATTTCCTCTTCCTCTTTCAATGGAGCATAGAGGAGCTCCTCCCATGCCGAATAAATTGGCAAAGGCGATGACCATGGATACGATGGGAAGGCATAAGCCCAGGCCTGTCAGTGCCAGGGTCGCATTCTCCGGGATTCTTCCGATGTAAATTCTGTCAATAATATTATAAAGCACATTGATGAGCTGGGCCATGGTCATGGGTACGGCCAGCTTCAATATGTTTTCCACTACATTTCCCTTTGAAAAATCGTTCCTCACTTCTGCCATCGTCCTTTTGTCTCTCCTGTGTCTTTCTTTTCTGCCGGCCCATAGTCTTCATTTCTTAATCATATCACCATCCCTGTATTTTTGCATCCCATTTTTCTTCCCTGATCCAAATCTGTGAAGGTATTCCATATAAGGAACAAAATTTGCGGTTTCATCTGATTCTGCCATGCTTTTTTTACAGGAGCTTGTTTTGATGCAGATCCCATGCTATGATTAATAAAGATAATTTTATTCAGGAGGAATATCTGATATGAAAATCAGCCGGATTGGCGGCGTGATTGCAGCCGCCAGCAAAAAAAATGCGGAACCGTTGCTGCAAATCGGAACAATCCCCATTATAAAGCGCATTGTTATTTCTTTCCAGCAGGCAGGCATTTTTCCCATTGTGGTTGTAACCGGAGCCGAGGAGGATGAAGTGAAGTACCAGCTCTCCAGCTATGGGGTGATCTTTATCCACAATGAGAACTGTGAACAGCCGGAACTTATTGACTCGGTAAAAATCGGTTTAATGTATTTATTAGGAAAATGTGACCGGATTGTATTCACACCGGTCAATGTTCCCATGTTCACTCCGGATACACTGAACCGTCTGCTGGCCTCTCAGGGGAATATTGTTGCGCCCTTTTATAAAAACAGAAGCGGGCACCCTATCGTTTTTTCAGAAGCCATTGTTCCTGAGATCATTGCCTATTCGGGAAGCGAAGGCCTAAGGGACGCCATTTCCCGCATGGCTGACCGCCGGGTCTTCGTGCCTGTCAACGATCCGGGAATTTTTATCAGTGTGCGGGA
>JASGGP010000016.1:0-27718 GCA_047604985.1 Lacrimispora sp. | reverse complement strand
ATGCAGCTGCTGGGCCTGTATCATGTCCCAAAGCTTCTGCTTCCCGGTGGCCCGAAACCAGATGGCGTGCATTTCCGCATCAATGCGGTAAAACTGCTCGGGCTCAAATCCCTTTTCCTGGATCAGGGCCTGCTGCTTGCGGACCATATAGCGGACCTCCTCCATCCACAGAGGCGTCACCATATCCATAAAGTCCCGCATGACCATGGTCTCCACTGCGACCCGCATGTAAATCATCTGTTTAATGGTATCCAGATTCAAAAGCGTTACCTGCGTGCCGGAATAGGGTACGGAATTGACAAATCCCTGCTCCTGCAGCCTTCTCACCGCTTCCCTGACAGGGGTGCGGGATACGCCGAAGCGTTCACAGATTTCGTTTTCGCTTATCATCTGTCCGGGCTTTAACTCCAGGTCCAGAATCTCCTGCTTCAGGGTTTCAAACACCAGCTCGCCCCGGTTTTTGTTCTTGGTTTTTTCTTCCATGGAACTCTCTCCGTCCTCTATATTAACATATAAAAAATATGCCATGGCCTCCGCCTTGAAAGCAGACGCCATGGCCATATGATTCCCACCGGGCAGAGGGCCAGGGTAATGCTTATCTGACCCTGACCGGCTGCTGCGGGATATCTGACTCCTGTTCAGGATTACTGGGGCTGCTTTCCGATATAGGCTAAGATGCCGCCGTCCACATACAGGATATGTCCGTTGATAAAGTTGGAAGCGTCGGAGGAAAGGAATACTGCAGGAGCTGCTAAATCCTCTGCTTCTCCCCAGCGGCCTGCCGGTGTCTTTGCAATAATGAACTGGTCAAAAGGATGTCTGGAGCCGTCTGCCTGAACCTCACGCAGAGGTGCTGTCTGTGGGGTAGCGATATAGCCGGGTCCAATGCCGTTGCACTGGATGTTGAACTCGCCGTACTCAGATGCAATGTTCTTGGTCAGCATCTTAAGTCCACCCTTTGCTGCGGCGTAAGCGGAAACAGTCTCACGGCCAAGCTCGGACATCATGGAGCAGATGTTGATGATCTTTCCGTGGCCCTTTTTAATCATAGACGGGATAACTGCCTTAGCTACGATAAACGGAGCGTTTAAGTCAACATCAATAACCTGTCTGAACTGCTCCGCTGTCATATCGCACATGGGGATACGCTTAATTATGCCGGCATTGTTAAACAGAATGTCAATAACGCCTACCTCTTTTTCGATCTGAGCCACCATGGCATTTACAGCTTCTTCATTGGTAACGTCGCATACATAGCCGTGAGCGTCGATTCCCTCTTCCTTGTAAGCAGCCGTTCCTTTATCCACTAATTCCTGCTTGATATCATTAAAAACGATGGTCGCACCTGCTTCAGCAAGACCCTTTGCAATAGCAAAGCCGATGCCATAGGAAGCGCCTGTAACTAATGCAACTTTTCCTTTCAAGGGAAAACTGTTTTGATAAGTAGTCCATATTCATGATTTGATTTCTCCTTTACTTAATTTTTTATTGGTCAGTTATCGCGTCATTGTTTTTTAAACTGTATCCAAACTCTATAATTTGTATACAAACTTAATGACTTGTATATATGCTACCATATTGAAAATGTTTTTTCAATGTACATATTTACCAAACAAAAAGTTTTTATTTAGTTATAATTTTCCAAATAATGGGCGGACCCAAAAAGGGGCGGAAAACCACAGGAAATGAGGCTGCTGCAGCTGGGATTCAGGGAAATTTTTTCACAAAAAAAGTACGCATTGACCTGGCTTAAAAGCCGTTTCAATGCGCATCTTCCTGTTTTTCATATGATTTTATATTTCCAGCCCCACCATTTTCCGGTTTTCAAACTCCTGAGCCTTTCCTTCGTTCCAGTCGTGGACCGGGCGGTAATATCCGGCGATCCGGCTGTAGACATCTGCCGTTTTTCCGCACTTGGGGCAGACCTCTTCTTTCCCTGAAAGATAGCCGCAGGTCTGGCAGACAGAATACATAGGAGTAAAGGTCACGTAAGGAAGATCGTAATTTTCACATATTTCTTTCAGAAAATCCCGGAGTTTTCTCCAGTCTTCCGCTTCCCTCTCCATAAATACGGAAAACAGGGTTCCCGCCGTGTAAAGGGGCTGAACCGTCTCCTGATTGTCAAGGTCTTCTTTAAGCGTCCCGCTAAAATCCGCCGGAAGCTTGGTGCTGTTTGTATAATATGGAACATCTCCCTTTTTTCCGGCGGTCCGCAGGTCCGGAAATTCTTCCTTATCAATCATAGCCAGACGGTAAGCCGCCGATTCCGCAGGGGTGGCCTCCAGGCAGTACAGGCTTCCATATTCCAGCTGATAGCCGATCAGCTTTTCCCTTAAATGGGCCAGCACCTTTGCAGCAAAATCCCTGGTTCTATCAGACTCCATTCCGGCTTTCAGCCACGAAGCGTTCAGTCCCGCCTCATTCATTCCGATCACCCCGATGGAGGAAAAATGATTTTCAAAGCTTCCCAGATAACAAGCCGTATACGGATAGAGGCCATTTTTCAGCAGTGTGGTAATTACGTCCCGCTTGATTTTTAAGGACCTTGCCGCAACATCCGCCACATGATCCAGGCGTTTGTAAAATTCCTCTTCATTCTCAGACAAATAGCTGATGCGGGGCAGGTTGATGGTGACTACGCCGATAGAGCCCGTATCTTCTCCGTACCCGAAAAATCCGCCCGCCTTTTTCCGCAGGCCGGTTAAATCCGGTTTCACTCCATGGTAGGAAATCCTTACGTCGCCGGGAGTCAGCCCTCCCCTGACATAATTGGCAAAATACGGCGTCCCGTAATGGGAGGCCAAGGAAAACAAAAGCCGGTTATTTGACTCGTCCGACCAGTCAAAGTCTTTCGTCAGGCCATAAATGGGAATCGGATACTGAAAGCCCATGCCTCCCGCATCTCCGGCCAGCATGGTTTCCAGAAAGGCGCGGTTTATCATATCCATCTCTGTCTGGCAGTCTCCGTAGGTAAAATCCATCCGCTTCCCGCCCACAATGGCTTTTTCCGCTTTCATATCCCCGGGAACTGTCCAGTCCAGGGAAATGTGGGAAAAGGGCGCCTGGGTTCCCCAGCGGCTTGGAGTATTTACCCCAAAAACGAAAGCTTCCATGCATTTCTTTACCTTATCATAGGAAAGGCCATCTGTCTTTACAAATGGCGCAAGATATGTATCAAAGGAGGAGAAAGACTGGGACGCCGCCCATTCATTCTGCATGATGCCAAGAAAATTGACCATCTGGTTGCATAAGGTAGCAAGATGCTTCGCGGGAGACGCTGTGATCTTTCCTGTAATGCCCCCAAGTCCGTCTAACAGAAGCCGCTTTAAGGACCAGCCGCAGCTGTATCCCGTAAGCATGGAAAGATCGTGAATGTGGATCTCTCCCTGATTGTAGGCGTCGGCGATTTCCTTGTCATAGATTTCAGAAAGCCAGTAATTTGCGGTTACGGCTCCGGAATTATTGAGGATTAAGCCACCGACGGAATAGGTGACCGTAGAGTTTTCTTTTACACGCCAGTCCTCCACCTTCACATAATTGTCCACCACATCCTTATAATCCAGGGTGGTTGTCCCCAGGTTTCTGATTCTCTCCCTCTGCTTCCGGTACAGCATATAGGCCTTTGCCACATCCGTATAGCCGGTTTCCTCCAGCACCTTTTCCACGCTGTCCTGAATGTCCTCAACGGAAACCTGCTCTTCTTTCACCTTATCCTTAAAATCAGAAACCACCCTTAATGAAAGCAGCTCTACAATGCTGTCCGTATAATATTTTCCTGTGGCTGTAAATGCCTTTTTCATGGCTTCCTCGATCTTTGACGAATCAAAATCGGCTACAGCGCCATCTCTTTTTATGACCTTCCGCATGACCCATTTTCTCCTTAGTATACGATTTTACTTTACCTGATAAATCATAATACGGTCCCTGCTCTGCAGCTGCTGCTGGAAATATCCGCTTTCCCCATTGACCTCCAGCACCACCCGGCCGGTTAAGTTCTTGAAATCAAGACCGGAATGTTCCAGCATGTCCATAAGATAATATGGCTGGTTATCCGGTTTTAGGGGAAGGGTCAGAGGCCTGTCGTTTAAAAAGAACGTGATTTCCCCTTTGCCGCCGCGGGAGAGCGGGACTGTTTCTGAGGCTGCCGCTGCTTCGGCGCTGGCGGCTGTATGTACCTGGCTTATGTTTATATTTGTTGAAAAAATCTCTGACGGGCCCGTCCGGATTCCTGCCACTGGCTGTATGAAACCGGCACTTCCGTAATTTCCCCCGGCTGTGCCTGGAGAGTGGGATTCCCGGGCTGTATATACCGCTTCTTTCCCCTCCGGCTGGTCTTCCTCCTCCTGCTCTATCTGATCTTCCTCATCCAGGTAGCTCCATTCCTCCTCATACTGTGGTTCTTCAGGCAGTTCCTCCTGGACATCCTCGATAGTAATGCTGTCTCCGTTCTTCAAAGGCGTATCTCCGCTCACCGGTTCTCCGTTTACCAGCACCCGTCTGCCCGTTTCAATTTCCACAGCATCGGAAACCCTGGCTGCGGCGCTCTTTCCATGACCTGCGGGGATGAACTCGATCCGGTCCTCTGCACTTACGGGATCGGAAAGCTGGGCATCTTCTCCATTGCGCTTTAAGACGGAAGGCTCTGCTTTTTCCCCATAAAAGACAGTCCTTTTTCCGTTGACGCTCACCACCAGGTTCTGTCCGGACCGCCCGATCATATCCTGGTAATTGAAACCGTTCATCATAAGAACATCCATTACGGTAAAGCTTCCTCCCCGGAACAGCTTGGCAGGCGTGCCATTTAAAATGACACGGAAGCCGTCGTTTACAATTTTAAATCCTGCGGATATGACAATTCCAAGAGGCGTTGCATATTCCGGGTTCTCAAGGTCATACTCATCGGAAAAGGCGTTGATTTTAAAATTATTGCCGGCAATAGCAACACGCTTGGGATCTATTTTCAAATGCTCCACGATTCCCTCTATTAAGCCGGAAAGCCTGCTGCCCCCTCCCGCCAGAAATACCGCTGACGGCATTCCTCCGTTAACCTCTAAAATCTTTGAAGAAATTTCTTCGCAAAGCCTGGAAGAAGCCTCCTTTATGCTGTCAAAGACAGCCTCTCTGGTGATGGAATGCTCAAAGCCAAGAATATCGGTAAAATGAATCTCTTCCGCCCCATCAATCTCTGATTTCACTTTCTCCGCCATATCGAAATCCACCAGATACTCTTTCATAATGGTCTCCGTGATTTCATCTCCGGCCAGAATTGCCATGGTATAACCGGTCACGCTTCCGTCACGGCAGACAGCAATGTCCGAGGTGCCGGCCCCAATGTCTACCATAGCCAGATTCAGCAGACGGATGTTTTGAGGGATGGCCGCATTAATGGCGGCAATAGGCTCCAACGTAAGGCTTTCCACCTCCAGACCGATTTTGTGCATGGCCGCGTAAAGGCTTTCCACTACCTCCGTGGGAAGAAACGTGGCAATAATATCTGCTTTCAGAGCCCGTCCATGATGGTCCAGAAGATTGGAAATGATATAGTTGTCCAGATAATATCTGCTTACCGTATAGCCCACCAGATAAAACTGCCGGTCAGATTCCCTTCCTTCCCGGTTCATAAATACCTTTTCCGCCTCGCTGATGGCTCCTGCTTCCAGGCGGCTTACGGATTCTGCATCAATCTTCTGGGCTCTGGGAAGTTCCATTTCATATGTAACGCTCTCCGTGCGCAGGGCTCTTCCAGCCGCAGCCACGCAGACCCTATCCAGCCTGCAGCCCAGCTTTTTCTCCAGCTTTTCTTTAACCTGTCCTGCAATTTTGGCGACCTGGTCAATGTCTTCGATCTGACCGTCAATCATCGCCCGTTTTGTATGCTCGGCTTTCTCTATGGCAACGATATGAATTTTGTCTCCATCCGGCATCCCCACCATACCGATGATGCTTCGGGTTCCGATATCCAGGGCGAAAATAGCCTGATCCGGAAGTGTGTCTGTCAAAATGCTATTTTTGTTATCCATAAATAATGCCCCATTCTATTGTGTATTTGTCTTTATTCTACTAGTATATACTTCCAGCGTCAATCGGATAAAGGAAACTTTTCCGAAAAAAACAAGCCCCAGCGGGAAAATCCCAACTGGGGCCTGCGAACCGGGAGGCCTGTGCCTTAATGCTGTTTTAAACCGTACTGCAAACTTTTTCCGCTTCTTTCAAAATTCTGCGGCCTTACTCCGGTTAATTTCTCTGAGCTCTTTTTCCGCCGACACTTACGGGAATATTTACTACCTTCTGAATCGGCTTCCATACTGCATAAGCGATCGAAAAATCAATCATACTGTGAATAACTGTCCCTGCTCCTACTAAAAGGACGACAGAGAAAAGGTAGCCTTTATCATAATATACGCTGGACATGTTATTTCCCCAGTAAAACAGCGTAACCACCGTAACCTCACAGACCGCATGAATCACCGCCATCAGAAAACTGAACAGCGTAATTCCTTTTGGCGTGCTTAACAGCTTTGGATTCTTCTTAAGCATAAAGGAGCCGATAACAACAAATACAATATGGGACAGAGCTCTCAACACTACCACAATCGGAAATATGCCTGCCAGTAAAAATCCCAGGGCAGAAATGAGAGCAACGGATATAGCAACATAAGGGGAAATAAACATTGCGATAAATATGGGCACATGACTTGCCAGCGTGTAGGAAGCGGGTTCTAAAATAAATTTGGGTGCAAACATTGGTATTAATATGCCGATTGCCGACAGTGATGCTGCGATTGTCATTTTTTGAATTGGATTCTTACTGTTCATCGGATTCTCCCTCAGTCTTGGTTGTTAAAGTAAGTTCAGTCTTTCTTATATTGTAATGTCATGTGTCTTGTCACATGTAATTAGCTGTATTATATAGAACTTAATAAACAAAGTCAAGAGGAAATACACCATTTCGCTTTCCAGTCTTTGTTAAGTGAGAACCGTATATGATCGAAAACTCATATTTCCACGGATTCAGCCATATATTGTAAAAATTCCCCTTTATGAGGCTCCCATGCAGAAAATCACCCGGAAAACACTGTCTGATATTATGTTCCATAAGGACGTTCCCATTCTCACTTATACAATACATTACCCTGTCTTTGCCACCACCTGCAGCCAGGATGCAGCCAGAAGCATCAACCGGTTTTATGAGTTTCAGGCCAGAAAGGCAGAGCTTTACTGCCGCACCGTGATTTACCAGGAGGCATTGGAGCAAGCCAAATACGCGAAAAAGAATCAGTTTCCCTTTCACAACTATGAATTTCTATATGTCTACCGGGTCACCTACAACAGACGGTGCATCACCAGCCTTTATACAGACCAGTACAGTTACTTAGGAGGTGCTCACGGAAATACCATCAGGGAGTCCCGCACATGGGATTTCAGCACCGGAAACCAGCTGAGCTTAAGCGACTTTTTTCCTGATAATCCCCAGTTTACAGAAATTATTTTCAAGGCCGTGGAGCAGCAGATAGCGGCCGAGGAAAAAGACCAGCCTTCCACCTTCTTTGATAATTATGCCACGCTCCTGCGAGACAACTTTAATATAAACAGCTTCTATTTAAGCCCGGGCGGAATCGTGATCTATTACCAGCAGTATGATATCGCGCCGTATGTAAGGGGCATTCCGGAATTTTTTCTTCCGTTTGTAAGCTGTCCGGCCGGCTCGTCCATCTGTTACCCCTCCCAGACCCAGCCGTGATTTACAATCATTGGATTTGCTACTTTTAAAAGAATCAAGCCCGGGAGCATTATAAAACAGCTCCCGGGCTATAAATCATGGATTTTCTGCGGATCAGACTAATTAAGCATTTCTCAGCATTGATTCTTAATGTCAAAGCTGGGATTAAACGCATAGAAATTCTTGCTGTCCAGATTATCCTGGGTAATTCGTAAGGCTTCTCCAAACCTCTGGAAATGGACAATTTCCCGCTCCCTTAAGTAACGGATGGGATCACAAACTTCAGGATCAGTTATTACGCGCAGAATATTATCGTAAGTCTTTCTGGCCTTTTGCTCCGCAGCCATATCCTCCACCAGATCGGTAATCGGATCTCCCGCGGACTGGAATTCGCAGGCATTAAACGGAATTCCCCCTGCTGACTGAGGCCAAATGCCTGTGGTATGATCAATGTAATAGGGACCGAATCCTGAGTCCGCAATCTGCTCCGCCGTTAAGTTTCTGGTCAGCTGGTGAACAATGGTAGCAACGATTTCAAGGTGAGCAAGCTCTTCCGTTCCGATATCTGTCAGAAGTCCCTTACACTCCTTATAGGGCATGGCATAACGCTGTGAAAGATAGCGCATGGATGCTCCCATTTCTCCGTCCGGCCCCCCGGACTCCTGAAACTCAGTATGCTGAATGAGCCTCTGGATTATGATTTCCAGGGGCTTTTCTCAATTGTTGAAAAATGAATTATATGATAATATTTAGATGACGATGATTAACAATTTTTGAAAGTGAGTGAATCATGAAAATAGGAATTGAAAGCAATATACTAAAAAGCATTTTTAGAAATGTATATTTTATCACCGGTACCGCATATGCCGGTAAATCAACAATGGTTAAAGTGCTGTCAGAGAAATTCAATGGCATATGTTGCGGCGAAAATTACCATGACAAATTAATGACTGCCACAAGTCCCGAAAAGCAGCCTGATTTATGCTATTTTCAAACCATGAAAAGCTGGCAGGAATTTCTAAACCGTTCACCAAAAGAATATGATACATGGTTTACAGGATGCTGCAAAGAAGCGGCGGAATTAGAAATTATACATCTTATCCGACTAAGCAATTCAGAAAATAAAATTTTTGTAGATACAAACATTCCACTTGATATTTTAAAGGAAATATCTGATTATCACCATGTGGCAATAATGCTTAGTGAGCAACATGTTTCCGCAGAGAAATTCTTTGATCGGGGTGATGAAGAAAAACAGTTTCTTTTACGGCAGATACAGCTTTCCGAAGATCCTGAAAATACGTTGAATAACTTTAAAAGATGTATCGAAGAAGTGAACAGTCAAACCCATTATAACGATTTTTTAAATAGTGGATTTTTTATTCATTTGAGAGACGAGCAATTAACAATTTCAGAAACAGCAGGTATTCTTGCAAAACACTTTGGGTTATTGTAATAAGTATGCGAAACTAAATTCCACTTGCCCTGTAAGAGCTATGATGCGCGGAGACTGCCTGATCACCTGATTTTTATTTTAACAATTCTGGCTTTAACATTACTTCATACGGTTCAATCTCACTAAGAGAAAGGATTTTTATGAACCATTGAAAAAGCCAAGAGACACAGCTGGCGCAAAGGGGCCGAAAAGATTTGAACTTATTACAAAAGACAGTGCGCTGATTATCCATATTTTATAGGCGGGCCCGGAAGACCGGATACCCGCCTATAATTAAATAATACACTACAAAAGTTGATGTAAAAAACTTTATAAAAATACTTTTCAATTAAAACCTTTTAATTACAGCCTAGAATCCAAAACTCTCGTAATCAGATTTAGTGAACCGGTGATAAATTGTATGACAGCTTTCAAATTTTATGCAATACCTATAAGCGTCTGGCTTTTCATCCCCAAAGTATATTAAATAATCAAATTCACCATTATTCATCTTTTGGCAAATAACATTATTGGAATGCTTATAAAATATCTCCAGTAAATCCTCCAGGGAACAATCATGATTACTTATTTTTTCAATAAATTCTCTTAAAAAGTGGTTTTCATCAATGCTTTCATGAACGTAGTCAACTCCTACTGGGGGAATAATAAAACAAAACCTTGTTCCTGTATTGGAATACTCTATATTTCCTAACCGCTCTTTTACAAATTCACAAAACTGTTTTAATACATCACATAACTCTGTGATAGTATATGATGCACCTAACAGGTTACAAATTGATTCCATTGGATAATACAACCTTACCGTTTCACTTCTATAACCAATTTTTATCTGTTCTTCCTTTATAACCTCAATTATATTTTTTTCTAACTCTTTAAAGGTTGATTCGTCTTGAAGCTGCATATTTCTCCTCCTGGTTTAAACTTAACTGAACTATTCTCTAAAGATATAACCCTGCAATTATGTATCATAGTTATTTGATAGGAAATAAGTAAAGGCGAAAGCCACAAGTTTCTAAACTTTGTGGCTCATTATATAATTGTAAAAACAAAGCAATTGCATTTTATATTAACATAATAAAATTTCTTTTACAATAGGCAGAGCTGCTGTCCCGGACCTGGCAAGCTGTAATGATGCAGCACCTATTCTTCCTTTCCTGCCTGTTTAATAATCTGATGTATATAGGTACTTAACCCGGCAACCAAAATACCTTGAGTTATGGCCGTAAATACCGCCGCTGCGATCTCCTGCCCCGTCTGCCATGTACTTGTGGATAAGACCCATATGCCGCATAGGATTATTCCCACAGCCCCATTTATAAGCGGGATGTATTTATCCTTGATTGATTGGCTCTGCTTGATTGCAGCACCCAAGAAGTACAGTACCACCGCTACAATAATAAGCTCCGGTTTTACATAATTCATAATCTGTTCCATGATATAATCCTCTCTTTTCTATTTAATATCTTGTTCTATAATTATAAAATATGCCGGCGGCAAGTGCCCCGGCTCCAACAATTGTATTAATAATCGTGATGCAGCAATCACATCCTATATTAATCTATAATGGGGGTGCTCTTCTCCGAATAGCCAATATCTCAGCCAGTCATCCAAAATGATCCCAGCCCCGCTGATCCAGAACCATAAAAAAGTAAATAACGGGCAGATCTGGCCCAGGATATTGCCTGGCATACGGCTGTAATCCCAAATCCCCCAGTCAAGCCATATATTTACTACGCAGCCGGTTAAAAACTCAAAATATGTAATTATAGCCATACCAAGGATCATCTGTTTTAAGAGGGGCATTTGCCAGGGTACCAATTCATTCATTAATCCCAGAACCACGAAACACACACCACCTAAGAGAAACATTGTCCAATGTGAGCGGCCGCGAAGCGCCAGCTCCATACCGATGTAAACCAGCCCTCCTGTCAGCCACAGAAATAAATACTTAAAAGCCTGCTTCATTTACTTTTCCCATCCTCTCCAGTCATGGCGCCGGCCCGTGCCAGATATGTTTTTAAGACCCCGGACTGATGCCACGCCTGAAGCACCTATTTCCGCCTTAAGTTGTCCTCTTTGTGTTCTTTTGATAAGTTTTTCAATTTAACTCTCCTTTGAAAATCCTATTTACATTATTATTTTTCTGACCCTCCATATTACTCCCGTATTGGGCAAATAAACATTTTGTCTGTCTAAATCGGCGATTGCCATATCTGATATATACATGGCACCATCAGGCCCGAAAACAACATCCGTCGGTCTGCTCAAACCTTTTTCCTCCGGAAATCCTGATTTATTAATAGCAAATGTTAATATATCCCCATTTACCACATTAACCCTCAATATCCTATGTCCTACACCGGAACGTATATATTCGCTGGACTCCTCATATTGCATTCCGCCAAAACAAGCAATATAAATGTCGCCAATCAGCCCAAAATCTGATGATTCATTAAAATCGAATCCCATGATATTGGAGCCGGACGGAAAAACTGCAATTGGTGTCGGCGGAATCGCCGGAATGGTGTGAAGTAATAATTCTGGTTTTCTGCCTCTGATAGGAACAAATCTGGGCATCGTAATAGGGAGTCCCCCTGAGTAATCCGGCCAGCCATACCAGGCCCCTGTATTAAACAAATACAATTCGTCCAACGCATTAGCAATCGGCCTGCTTCCTCTTGCATCCATTCCCTGGTTTGAAATGATCAGACGGTTTAAGCCGTCAAATTTCATGCAAAATGGATTACGAAGCCCCCATGCAACCTGTTCTACATCAGAGCCATCCAAATTTGCTCTCAATACACTGCCGGAAGCTAAAAGCCTGCCTTCTTTCACCTGGTATTGCTGGATATTAGGAACCCCGAAAGGACAAAAGGCTCCGGTGACGGCCGACTTCATGGCTGGTATCAATACATTTTCAGTTTCAAAATTATTATGGCTGAGAAATATATAGGAACCCGGATAATCATGTAAATGAGGATGTTCAGGAACCCATCTGTTATCCAGCCCTACTACGCCGGAATTTGTTGCTGTTCCCTGTCCAAAATAAATTTTCTCATCATTGCCGAACTCAACCCGGTTATTGCTGAAATCCCCATTGCTTGGCAAGCCGCTTATAATATCCTGTTTTGTGCCATCCGGATTAATAATTGTTACTACTCCCTTATGTGATACATAAATACGTCCATTTTTATAATTAATTCCAGTTAAAGGTACATTAAAGCCATTAGCAACAACTTCTACATTTCCATTGCTTATACGTATCACCTGAGGGTTCATTGTAGATATTCCGGAATCACCAATTAACATATCACCCGTTTCTGTAAAAACCATACCAATCGGTGCATTTAATCCTTCAGCAAAGGCTTCTATTTGATAACCTACAGGTACACTTATTCGATTGGGATCAAGCTCCCTCTGTTTATATGGAACTTGCTGCCTGTATAGCATCTGCAGATAATTAGTTGTTGCGAAATTCACCATTTATCTCCGCATATATATATTATTTATAGTATATGGTAAATTTTTAACATGGTGACCGCTCAGTATCAGATATTCTCCGGCGGCATGATCCTCCTGATCCCCCTGACTTCTTCCTTTTATTTGGAAAAGCTCTCCTGTTTTTCAGACTCATTTAAGGTTTGTTTCATATACTGCTTTTGGAGATAAAACTCCGAAATGCTCAATCTTTTATTGTCCGACAGGGTTTTGCCGCCCTGTCGGCATCTGCCCATTGGTCTTATGCTTTTCATTAGTCTTATGTTTTTTCATAGCTCCATCCATCTGCCTAAGATAATTCCCCGCTGCTGATTGTGACATATTCAGCTTCTCTGCAATCTTCTGCTGCTGCCACCCCGCTTTATGCTGCACCATCAGCTTTATAGGATCTGATTTACTAATCCCGCCTGCTCGTCCAATTCTGTTATGGGACGCAGATTGACCATGCACAGTTCTGATGAGAAATAATTTTTCAAGGTTTTCACTTCTTTCCTTGTCCACTGCTTCCTGCCTTAATCAGAGGCAGCCTTTCTTCTGTATCCGGCCAGCTCCATCATTCTGTCCTGAATCAAGAGCCCAATTCTTTTACGGTCCTCATCAGGCAGAGAATCTATTAAAATATCCTTACCATCAATCTCTATGAAGTTCTCAATAACCGGCTCTTCTTTCATACAGCCACCCCTTTCTGGTAGATTGTATGCAGTGCTGTTTGTACTTGTTTCTGGCTTTTTTAGTATTTTATTTGCTAAAGATACAAATTTTTCTATTGTAAAAACTCTTCTGTTGATTTCATTTCCCATTCGATAATCCATGTAGTTATTTATGATGCAGTACATACCTTTAGGGGTAAAATCTGACGATTTTTTGGATAAATTTACCATTTATAGGAAATTATTGTTGGCTTTTCTGCCATTTAGCGGTAAAATATTCCTATGACGGGATGATAAGACCATGAGATTAGGAACGATTAATGAATATAAAAAGATAGCAGCAATGACAGCAGGGGAAAGCTAAGATTAAATGGCTCATAGCCTTTTAATAAAATAATGTATTGGGGAGGAAATGAAATATGAAAACCTTATGTAAGGCGCTGGCGCATATTGAGTTAATACTGGGAACCATCAGCAGTATTATTCTGGCATATACGCTTGGCAAGAAGCTAAACTATTACACTTATAACCTGGAGCGGGATGGAACTGCAACCTTCATTATTTTTGTTTCAACAATGCTCTGCGTTATTACTCTCTGGGCAATATTATATTCTATCTCAGAAATTTTGGAAAATCAGGATAAAATATTTGAATTATTGGAAAATCGAGGCAAAGCAGCCCCAAAAAGCATTACGCCCATATGCGGGCCTCTTTCCGGGGGCCCAAAGGCCTCGCCGGTTCGGACACAGGTACAAGAACAAATTGACAAGCAAGAATCGACTGATGCTGTGGTCAACGACGAAGAATGGAAAGCATATAATTCATGGAAGTGTCCGAGCTGTAAAAGAATAAATAGCGGCTCTGTTGACACATGTATTTGCGGTACCTCCAAGCCAAGATAAACTGTAATATATCTGCCATTGTACTGATAACACTGATTGATCTGAGATTAAAACAGCCTATGGCTTCTTAATAAAATCAAGTTATCGGGCCTCACCGGACTATGTAAATAATTTAAAAGAAACTGCGAATAGGATATTGTCACAAGAACACCTGCAAACACGTTGACGCCGGGGGCTAAGATTGATTTTAATGATAGCGTATCGGAAAGCGGAGATTATGACATAGACGAGGATGATGATTAAATAAAGATTAAAATGGCTTTTAAAACATTTTAATAAAGACCAAAGAAAGAGGAAAATGAGTATGAAAAAAAGATTATTTGTTCCTGCACTATGCGCTGCAGCTGTCAGCATATCTGCTTGCGGAAGCAATGCTTCCACTACTGTCGCCGATAACTCAGCTCAATTAGAAAGTTTAAAGGCTCAGGTAGATGAACTGCAGAAAGAAAATGCAGATTTAAAGGCTCAGCTTGAAACAGTTCCTGAAACCACCGTTGAAGAAACACAGCCCGTCCAAGAGTGAAACACCTATAGCCGTTGGTGGGGTAATTACAACTGACACCATGGAAATTACGATTAATAAAGCAGAACTGTCATATGATGTTCTTCCTGATGATACTTCTGGACTCTATACCCATTATGCGGCTGATGCTGGCAGTGTCTATCTTAATTTAGATGTCAACGTTAAGAATCTTGGGAAGCAAAATCTGCCCTGTGATGAGATCATGAAAGCAACCGCTGATTATAACGGAGGTTATACCTACGCAGGACAGGCAATACCGGAAGACGGCAGCACAGGATTTACTTACGCCAATATTACATCTATAAGCCCCTTGGGAACATTGGGAGTTCACTTCCTGTTTCAATGCCCGCAAGAGGTGGAAGAATCTCAAAATCCTCTCTTCATCACTTTAGAACCATCCGGTACAAAAGATAGTTATGTCTTGACTATAAGGTAATTTTTTAAAAATGCGCCCTGACAAGGGGCGTATTTTTTATACCCAAAAATCATACATATACACAGGAGATGATATAATGAAACCCTTATCCGCATCAACCATCCTGGAGATCGGCGCTGCTTATATCCGCGTAAGCACCGATGACCAGACAGAACTTTCCCCTGACGCCCAGGTCCGCGTCATCATGGATTCCGCCAAGGCCGATGGTTTTATAATCCCGAAAGAATTTATTTTCATTGAAAAAAAGGGGATTTCCGGCAGGAAAGCCGAAAACAGGCCTGAATTCCAGCGCATGATTGCCATTGCAAAATCCCAGAAGCCGGCACCCTTTAGCCGCCTCTATTTATGGAAATTCTCCCGCTTTGCCCGCAACCAGGAAGAAAGCACTTTTTATAAGAGCATTCTCCGGAAAAAATGCGGGATAGAGATTAAAAGCGTATCAGAGCCCATTATGGAGGGAATGTTCGGCAGGCTCATTGAAACCATCATCGAATGGTTTGACGAATACTATTCCATCAATCTTTCCGGTGAGGTTCTTCGGGGCATGACGGAAAAGGCTCTGCGATCGGGCTATCAGGCCACCCCCTGCCTGGGCTATCTGGCCGTAGGTGAGGGAAAGCCCTTTATAATAGACGAAAAGAATTACTCTGTCGCAGAATACATCTTCCAGGCCTACCATTCCGGAAAGGACATGAGTTCCATTGCAAGGGAAGCGAATCGCTTTGGTTTCCGCAGCCGCCGCGGCAATTTCTTTGACCGCCGGTCCATCTGCCGGATACTTACCAACCCCTTTTACATCGGGGAGGTGAACTGGAATGGCATCACTTTTCAGGGAACCCATGAAACACGGCCATCGGTTACCGCTATTTTTGATGATGTCCAGAAACGGATTAAAGCCGAATACCGGCCTTTAAGCCGCAGGGACGTTTCCTCCAATGCCCATTGGCTTTCCGGACTTTTAAAATGCAGCACCTGCGGCGGCAGCCTGGGCTTTAACCGTTCCAATGACCAGAAAAAACGTCCCGACTTCTTCCAGTGCTGGAAATATGCCAAGGGCATGCATCCCGGCTCCTGCTGTGTATCGGTCCGCATTGCTGAAAAGGCGGCCTTTGATTCCCTGCAGAAGATCATTTCCACCAACGAGGTGGAATATGAATACATCCGTAAAACCGATGAGACAGTCAAAGGAGAGGAAATTGCTTTTCAGGAAGCCCTGGCCCGCCTGGAGATCAAGGAACGACGCATCCGTGAGGCCTACGAAAGTGAAATAGATACTATGGAGGAATACAGACAAAACAAGCTTCGTCTGAAGACTGAGCGGGAGGAACTGGAGACCAGATTTACCTATATCCGCGAAAAATCCGCTTGTGAGCCGGAAGCCGTGCCTGATAAAGCAGAACTTCTCCGCCGGATATCGGCAGTATATGAGCTGGTTTCTGATCCGGATGTGGATTGGGAAACAAAGGGAAATGCGCTTAGAAGTGTTGTGAAAAAGATCGTATTTGACCGGAAAACCAGTCATTTTTCTTTTTATTATTATCTATCATAAGTTTTTACAGTCCGGCCCGCCATACTGGCTCATAATAAACAAAGCAGCCTGGGGGTTCGGAGTGGTTATATTTACCGGATACTGTAATCTCTTTTCATATCTCCACATCAGACGCACTCTCCTTCCCAAGGCCATGGATCTGACAGCCAGGACCAGTAATTTTCATCCATGACGCCTTCAACCATCAGGGGACCACACTGTTCCTCATAAGCCTGCATTGCCTGCTGCCGCAGGGTCAATACGCAGTAAAAATAGTTTAAAGCTTCCTGATCATCCGGATGGGTATCAAGATATAAAACCACGTCATCCATAGCAAAGCTGGCTTCATATACCTGTTTCAACAATAAATCACAATTCGCAGAACCTGTCATCACCGGCACCCCCCCATAATAAATGGTTTATCCAGTTCCTGGAAAATAGTGCCTCTGCCTAAAGCTACATCCAGGGAATAAATCTGCCTCCATTGCTGCCAGGGCACATAGGCCATTGCGATGGGGAACTGGTCAATATTTTCAGCTGGGGCAGGAACAGCCGGCATCCAGGGCATGTTGCCGCACCAGGCGGGTGAAGTTCCTGTGGACCAATCCGGGCATTTCATACAGCCAGTCTCCGCGGGTTTTTCCGCAGAAGGGCAAGCCGGCCTCTCCGGGCATTTTATGGGTTTGATCTCCGCAGGTTTTTCCATACATGGGCACTTCATGGGCTTGATCTCTGTCGGCATCGGCGGACATTTCATAGGCTTAACTTCCGCTGGTTTTTCCATACATGGGCACTTCATGGGCTTGATCTCTGTCGGCATCGGCGGACATTTCATGGGCTTAACCTCGGCAGGCTTCTCTCCGCAGGGGCAGGCCGGCTTTTCCGGACACTTCATGGGCTTAATCTCTGCAGGCTTCTCCCCGCAGGGGCAGGCCGGTCTTTCCGGACACTTCATAGGCTTAATCTCTGCAGGCTTCTCCCCGCAGGAGCAGGCCGGTCTTTCCGGGCATTTCATGGGTTTAACCTCCGCAGGCTTCTCCCCGCAGGAGCAGGAGGGCCTTTCAGGACACCGCACGGACATGGGCTCCACCTTGATTCCCGAACCCCTGGCTGGACCTGAGCCAAGGGGCATATCAGGGCGGATCACTGTACCCGGAGTCATGGACATATCAAGACCCATAACTGACGCCCGGCCCGGTACGGCAATACCGTTCAGAGTGTCAGGGTACCTTTGCTTCGTATAACAATCCATAGGATATGTGACTCCTTTCATTATTGAAAAGTTTCTAATATCAATCTATGAAAGGAATACTTCGTTGTGCAGGGCCAGAAGAAATTTTTCCGTTAATTTCAAAAGATGATCCGTGGCACGGACACTCCCAACGCTTATCATACCGGTTCCAGATCAGGCGGCAGCCCATATGGGGACAGTTTACCGCTCCGGGCATGGTTCCTGCAGAAAGGCCTTTTACCGACTGTAAGCCATGGGAGGCCAGGGTTCCTGCAGAGGCCCGGAAGTTATGCCTTTGAGGAGAGAAGACCCCGTCGTAAGGCGTTTTTTTGCCTGTAATCTGGGTGCTTAATATCTTAGCCGCCACCATGGAGGTACTCATGCCCCATTTTCCAAAGCCTGTGGCAACATACCAATCGGGCCTTAAGGAAGAAAAGGTTCCTATATAGGGAATTCCGTCCAGGGTCATGCAGTCCTGTGCCGACCACCTCCCCATTTCCGCAGCTTCGGGAAACATATGCTCTCCAGCCCGTTTCATGGCGGTAAAGGGATTCTCCTTCGGCGCTTTTCCGGTCCTGTGACTACCGTATCCCAGCAGCAGCCTGTCTCCGGCATTGCGGAAAGAATAAGATTTGGAGTCAATTCCCAGATACATTCCTTTCAGCGACGGTACAGGCTCAAGGGCCAGTACATAGCTTTTTTCCTGATACATTTTTGCAAAATACAGCCCGGGAATATTGACAAAGGGGTAATGGCAGGCAAATACCACCTTTTCCGCCTTTACTACTCCCCTGTCCGTCACCACCTCATGGCCCTGGACCTTTGTGACCCTGGTTCTTTCATAAACCGTAAGCCCGGCGGATATATCCCTTAGAAATTCCAGTGGATGAAACTGGGCCTGCCCGGTGAAACGAACTGCCCCGTGCACAGGAAAAGGAAGACCGGTCTCCTGGACAAAGGCCGCCGGCAGTCCAAGCCTGGAGGCGCACTCCGCCTCCTTAAGAAGGATCTGGGATTCCTGAACGGAATACAGGTAGGCATTGGTATCCTCGTAATGGCACTGGATGGAATAGCGGCGGATCAGCTTTTTGTATTCCTCTACAGCCAGCTGGTTTGCCTTTCCGTACAGCCTTGCCGTCTCTTCTCCTACCGTACGTTCCAGCTTTTGATAAATCAGATTATGCTGGGAGGTAATTTTAGCCGTAGTAAAGCCGGTCTGGCCGCTTCCGATCCGATCCGCTTCCAGAACTACCACGTGAATTCCGTGCCTTTGCAGATAAAAAGCCGTCAGTATTCCTGCCATTCCGGCTCCTATGACAACCACCTCGGTCCGCTTATTTCCGCTTAAAGGATTCCTGCGGGGAATGAGGGTTGTTTCTGTCCATATCGATTTCATTCTTTACACCTCTTTATTTAAGTGCTTCAATCATTGGTCAATGTTTGCATTACTATTATTATTCTCTCTATTTCCAGAATAATGCCTTTTACTCTTCTTCCAATTATTTCTTGATTTCACCCTGTTTTTATAATACAATAAAAATATACAGCCGAAGAACAGGAGGTAATTCCTATGAGTTGGTTTTACAAAAAAACAGCCCAGACTCCGCAGGAAGAAACAGAGATTCCGGGGGAAGAGGAAAATGGGGGTAAAAGCAAGCTGGAACGGGAGGAATGTCTGGAATATTTGAATCTGGCCATGAGCTCGCCGGACCACGGAGCGGTATTAAAGCTTTACATTGAAAATTTCAAACGTCTGAATCAGGTATTCGGCTATGATTACTGTGAAAACCTTCTGGATCAGATTCTTACTTATTTAAAAGAACAAACGGGAAAAAACGTTTATCATTATATAGGGGTGGAGTACATCATCATTCTGGACAAGTACACCCAGGGCCTGGCTCTGGAGCTTGCGGAGGAGATTGCAGAACGATTTGACCATGCCTGGAAAGTAAACGGTACGGACTGTCTCTGTTCGGTGCTCATGGGCATCTGCTCCTATCCCGGCCACGCTGACGGTCCTGACCAGATGTTAAAATGCCTGGATCTGGCCGTTTTAAAAGCAGAGGAAGCCGGGCCCAACCAGGCGGTGGTATTTGACAGCGCCCTGCAGAACCAGCTTCTCCGCCGCCAGACCATTGCCCTTTACTTAAAAACAGCCATAGAAAAAGAAGAGGTGGAAATCCTTTACCGCCCTACCATAAACACCTCTGCCGGGACCTTTACCCGTGCGGAGCTTTATATGCGGATCTTCATCAAGGGCCTGGGACTCATCGGCGCCAAGGAGGTCCTGCCTGTAGCAGAGGATTCCGGCCAAATCCGGGCCATTGAGTACTTTGCCTTAGACAATGCAGCCCGCTGCATATCCGAATCACTGGAAGCCGGCAGGGAATTTGAGTCCATCGCTCTTCCCATTTCTCCTGTGCTCTTTTTACAGGAGGATTTCCTTGATGAGGTAAAAAAGGTTCTGGACACCTACCACATCCCAAAGGGAAAGCTGGCTCTGGAAATCCAGGAAAGCGCCCTGACCATGGCATATTTAAACATCAACATCATGCTGCAGCAATTGCAGGAAATGGGGGTGGAAATCATCCTCAATGAATTCGGGTCCGGCTATTCCGGAGTCTCCACCATTTTAGATCTGCCGGTGGATACCTTAAAGCTTGAGCGCCTGTTTGTCTGGCAGCTTGAAACAAACCCAAAATCCCGCCATCTCATAGAAGGACTGATCCATATGGCAAGGGACCTGGACTTAAATATCATCGCAGAGGGAGTGGAAACGGAAAATCAGGTACAGATCCTGACCCAGGCCGGCTGCAGCTTCCAGCAGGGATTTTACTATTCTCCCACTCTGGAAAAAGAAACTCTTTTAAAGGTTTTGGGAGCATCCCTGGAGGATTCTCTTCCTATTCTGGCAAGGGAAAAGGAGAAAGTGAAGCGGAGCTGATAGTAAAAGCCCCAATCGGTGCGGGGAAATATCATAGAAAAAATATTTTAGAATAAATATTATAAAAATAAATACTATAGAAATAAAATGCGCTTTGAAACGGCTTATTATTAATAAAAGCCGTTTCAAAGCGCATTTTTTATTCAGATTTTAGTTGCCTGCAACAACCCGGCAGCCGGTTGTCTGCTGCTCCTCAGACTTGTTGTAGAAATACCGGATAATGTCTCTCCGGGTGATGATCCCAATAAAATTCTTCTGGTCATCCACCACAGGAACGAAATTCTGGCTCAATGCCTTGTCGATCAAGTCCTCCATGTTGGAATCCGCATATACGGGACGGTTGTCCGACCTTCTGTCGATGGCCTCCACCGTTTCATGTTCTGCTTCCTTCAGACTTAAATTAAATTTGTTCTTGATCCCCCAAAGCATGTCCCCTTCCGTTATGGTTCCCACATATTTGCCTCGCTTGTTGATAACAGGAACCGCGGAGTATTTGTGATGTTCCATCTTTTCCAGCGCCTGGCGCAGAGTTTCGTCCTCATAAATATAAGCCACTTCATTCTTAGGTGTTAAGAAAAACAATATGTTCATAGCCACACTCCCCGTATATTTATAATTCTAAGTATAGCAGATGACTCTTAATCACTTATGAATAAATTATTATTTTTTTATAACTTTTTCCCAAGCCGCCTGACGAAAAGCTTATGGCTTTGGTCCAGCCATGGTCATTCATAATTTGGCGGCTGGGTTTATTTTTGAAAAATATATGTATTGGCGCCAAATTATGAATGACGGGCTGCGCCCTATAGAAATATTTACAAAATTCCGGGCCAGGGAACAAGCTCCCTGGCCCGGAATTTTGTAAATATTTCTGCATGGCTTAGTTTACTGCATGTAGTCGAGAGGATCAATCGCCTTATCTTCGTGTTTCAGTTCAAAGTATATATTGGCGCCTCTACGGAATAGTACTTAGTGGGCTCAGCCACATAGCCTAATACCTGGCCTTCCTTAATATACTCGTTATCCGTAACCTGCAGTTCCTTTAACTGGCCGCAAATGGCCGTATAATTGTTGCCCATATTTAAGACAACGTAGTTTCCTATCTCCTCATTGGAGCCGATTTCCTGCACCTTGGCATTGGCAGGAGCTACAACCGGAGTGCTCACATCCCCCTGAATGACCAGACCAGGATTACATTTGTACTGATCCAGAGTCGGGAAATAGATAGTAGTATCCATGCTGTAGTCTAAGATCACATTTCCGCGCACTGGCCAGTCCATTCTGGTGGCATCGTTAAAATTAAGTACCAGAGACTGGGCTGCGCTCTTGTCTGTCCCGGCCTTTACTGCCGGCGCCGGTGTTTCCTGCTGTGCGGAGGCTTTTGTAGAATCTGCTGCCTGCATTTCCTCTTCATTTTGGGCTGCATTGGAATCTCCAGCAACCGCTACTTGTGTTTCCTGGGGGATTGTCTCTTCAACGATCATATTGCTTTGATCAGGCACCTGCAAATAAGGGCTTTCTCCTCCACCATTTCCTCTTTGTACGGTAATGACTCCTGCTGCAGCTACTATAGTCAGCAGGCCTAGAACCAACAGGACAAGGAATACTTTATCCTTGAACAATTGACTGATTTTCTCTTTCACGTTTATCACCTCGATAATATTCTTACCAAGAGTGAAAGAGTTATTCAGAAATCAAAACAATATTTTTATAAAAATAAGGGAGAATCTTTTCAGCCGTCCATCCCTCTTCTGCCTTGCACTTTGCCCCATACTGGCTCATGCCGTATCCGTGTCCGATTCCCTGGCAGACGGCGCGGATTCCTCCCTCGTATTCTTCAAACCCATAGGCAGCAGAGGGAAGTCCCAGGGCATACTGGACTTCTTCTCCCGTATAGGTCCTGGTCCCGATCTGAAGCTGCTCCACGTATCCGCTGTCATCCCGGAGAATGATCTGTATGGTTCCCGGCACCTGATCCGCCTTTATCGGCGTCTCCCCGGCAATCTGATTGATCTTATCCGCAAATTCCTCTTTGCTCCAGACCGTCATGGTGAGAAAGCCCTCTGCCTCCACATCCCGCCCGCAGTCAACGGACTGTAAGTAGGGGTGGGTTCCGTCCCCGGTTCTGGTCTTTCCCGTGCTGGCCCGGTGAAACAGGGGATCAATGAGCTTTCCGTCATACATCATAACCATTCTGGATGTGGACCGTACCGCATCCTCCACAGACTGGTAGCTGGTCACAAAGGCTTCGCTGCCCCACAGCTTCTCCATCTCCTTTTCTTCCAAATATTCCATATGAAGCTCTGATTCCTTCACCTCACTTTGGCCGTTCAATTTCCCATATATGTATGTCCGCGCAATGATTGCCTGTGCCCGCAGGGCTTCCTTTCCATAATCCGCAGGCATCTGCTTTGCCACTACGCCGGGTAAGTATTCTTCCACATCCATATAGGTCTGGGAGCCCTTCCGGTCCAGAATGATCTTCTTTCCGCTGGTCATCAAAGGCATGTTTTTTTGCTCCTCGATTTTTCCGGTCCAGGCCAGAGTAATGATATATGGAAATAACAGCGTCAAAATACATACAATAATTGCTTTTTTCACCAATGAAGCATACATCCGGACACACCTCCTTTTTTCCCATATCAGTATATGCAAAAAAACGCTCCGGAATCACTTCCGAAGCGTTTTATGATCTGAGGTTGTTTCCTTAAAGCAGTTCCGGTTCCAGTTCCACCTTCACCTTTTCTAAGTGCCAGATGTCCCTTACATATTCCTCAATGGTCCGGTCAGAGGTAAATTTACCGCTGCAGGCCACATTTAAGATGGCCGCTTTTGCCCACCAGTTTTCATCCCTGTAGGCCTGGTCGATCCGGCGCTGTGCTTCCGCATAGGATGGGAAATCCTTCAATATAAAATAGGTATCCGCCCTGTCGCTGCTCTGGGTATTTAACAGGGAATTATAGATATCGCGGAACAGCTCCGGTCCTGGGAGAATAATATCCGTTTATGAGCTGCATCAAAACCCTGCGTATTTCATAGTTATTGTTAAAAATATCCATGGGATTGTAGGTACCGTCATTCTCATAACGGATCACCTCATCAGAGGACAGGCCGAAGATAAAGGCGTTTTCCGCACCTACCTCTTCCACGATCTCCACATTGGCCCCATCCATGGTTCCAAGGGTTAAGGCTCCGTTGAGCATAAATTTCATATTTCCGGTGCCGGAAGCCTCCTTGCTGGCTGTAGAAATCTGTTCGCTCACGTCAGCCGCCGCGAAAATCATTTCTGCATTGGATACCTTATAATCCTCAATAAACACCACCTTGATCTTGCCGTTTATGCTTCTGTCGTTATTAATGACATCGGCCACCGCATTAATCAGCTTAATGGTCAGCTTTGCCCGCTTGTAGCCGGCGGCCGCCTTTGCCCCGAAGATAAAGGTCCTGGGAACCATATCCAGATTGGGATTATCCTTTAACTGGTTATATAAATGCATGACATGAAGGATGTTCATAAGCTGGCGCTTATATTCATGAAGCCGCTTTACCTGTACGTCAAACATGGATCTGGGATCCACGTCAATACCGTTGTGCTCCTTGATGTATTTTGCCAGACGGACCTTATTCCGGTATTTGATATCCATGAACTCCTGACGGCATATGGGATCCTCGGCGTAAGCGGCCAGCCGGTGGATATGGGGCAGGCTGGTGATCCAGTCATCCCCGATTTTTTTCGTCACCCAGTCAGCCAGCAGTGGATTGCCGTGAAGCAGAAACCGCCGTTGGGTAATGCCGTTAGTTTTGTTGTTGAATTTTTCCGGCATCATCTGGTAGAAATCCTTTAATTCCTGATTCTTTAAAATCTCTGTGTGGAGCCGGGCAACGCCGTTGACGGAGAAACCGCCTACAATGGCTAAATTGGCCATACGGACCTGACCGTCATAAACGACGGACATGCTTTTAAGCTTTTCCTGATTGCCGGGATACATTGCCATGATCTTCTGCTGGAACCGGCGGTTGATCTCTTCCACAATCTGATAAATTCTGGGAAGCAGTCTGGAAAACAGCTCGATGGGCCATTTCTCCAGAGCTTCGGACATGATGGTGTGGTTGGTATAGGCACAGGTCTTTGTGGTGATTTCCCATGCTTCCTCCCAGCTTAAGCCGTATTCATCCAAAAGGATTCTCATAAGCTCCGGGACCGCCACCGTAGGGTGGGTATCGTTTAACTGGAAAACGGTCTTCTCGTAGAACTTATGTATGTCCTCGTGTTTTTCCATGTATTTCATTACGGCTCTCTGGACGCTGGCGGAAATGAAGAAATACTGCTGCTTTAAGCGCAGCTCCTTGCCTGCATAGTGGTTGTCGTTAGGGTATAGTACTTCAACAATGGTCTTGGCTAAGTTCTCCTGCTCCACGGCCTTCTGGTAATCGCCTCTGTCAAAGGAATCCAGGCTGAACGTATTAATAGCCTCTGCGTCCCAGATGCGCAGGGTGTTTACCACATTGTTTCCATAGCCCACAATGGGCATATCATAGGGAACCGCGCGGACGGACTGATAGCCTTCCTGTACGAAGCGTTCTTTTCCATCCTCCCATACAGTCTTTACATAGCCGCCGAATTTCACCTCGGTAGCGTATTCTGCACGGCGGATTTCAAAGGGATAGCCGTTCTTTAACCAGTCATCGGGCACTTCAATCTGAAAACCGTTTTCAATTTTCTGTTTAAACATGCCGTAGCGGTAACGGATGCCGCAGCCGTAGGCCGGATAACCCAGAGTAGCCAGGGAATCCAGGAAGCAGGCCGCAAGACGGCCCAGCCCCCCGTTTCCAAGAGCCGGGTCCGGCTCCTGGTCTTCAATGGTATTTAAGTCAAAGCCCAGCTCTCCAAGGACTTCTTTTACTTCGTCCCGGGCCATAAAGCTTATGATGTTATTGCCAAGAGCACGGCCCATGAGAAATTCCATGGAGAGGTAATACAGGGTTTTCACATCCTGCTTTTCATACTCCTTATGGGTTGCAATCCACTGGTCGATAATTACATCCTTCACTGCATAGGCCACCGCCTGATACAGCTGCTCCGGAGTGGCCTCATCCACTGTTTTCCGATAAACGTTCTTCATATTCAGCAGAACACTTTTTTTAAAGGTTTCCTTATCAAATCCTACACTCATACTCCACAACCTCCTGACGTTTACTGAACCTTCTCCACTCCCAAAGTTACATTTTCACCGTTGATGTTCCATTCCTTTACATATCCGGAGGCTTTATCTAAGGTAATGCTTTCCGCAAGTACTTCTTCTTTCACTTCTTTCTCGTGATCTCTTAAAATTCCGGCGATCTTTTCATTGTCCTTGCTGTAGACATGAATGTGGTCCATCACTTCAAAGCCCGCCTCCTTACGCATGGTCTGGATTTTGCTTATGAGTTCCCTCACAAAGCCTTCTGCCAGAAGCTCAGGCGTTAAATTGGTATCCAGCACAACCGTGAACTGGTTGTCGGCCTCGGATACGTAGCCCTCGGTCTGGGCGGTATCAATGAGCAGATCATCCTTTGTGAGCACCACCTCTGTTCCGTCAAAGGTAAAGGTGAGGGCTCCCTTTTCATTTAAGGTATCCATAGCCTCATTCCCGTCAATCTCTCCTAAGGCGTTTTTAATATTGCCCAGCTGCTTGCCGTATTTAGGTCCTACTGTTTTTAACTGAGGCTTGAAGCTGTAGGTGGTGAAATCTCTCACATCATCGGTAAATACCACTGTTTTTACATTCAGCTCTTCCTCGATGATCTCCTGATAGAAAGGAGGAAGATCGTGAGGGGCCTTGACAAACATCTGTCCGATGGGCTGACGGTTCTTGATATTGGCCGTATTTCTGGCCGCCCGGCCCAGGACCACGATTTTTAACACCAGATCCATATTGTCTTCCAGCTGCCTGTCAATATGGGCTTCATTGGCCTTCGGATAATCGCAGAGATGGATGCTTTCCGGCGCGTTTTTGTCCACGCTGCAGACAAGGTTCTGATAAATCTCCTCGGTCATAAAGGGAATCAGGGGAGCTGCCAGCTTGCTGACCGTCACAAGAGCCGTGTACAGGGTCATATAAGCATTGATCTTATCCTGCTCCATGCCCTTTGCCCAGAAACGCTCTCTGCTTCTGCGCACATACCAGTTGCTCATGTCATCCACAAAATCCTGAAGCGCTCTGGCTGATTCCGGAATCTGATACCGGTCCAAAGAAGAATCCACAACCTTGATCAGCGTATTGAGCTTGGATAAAAGCCATTTATCCATAACCGGAAGCTTCTCATAATCCAGAGTGTATTTTGTGGGGTCAAATTCATCAATATTCCCGTAGAGCACAAAGAATGCGTAAGTATTCCAAAGTGTGCCCATAAATTTGCGCTGGCCTTCCGTAACCGCCTTGCCTTGGAACCGGTTTGGAAGCCAGGGCGCGCTGTTGACATAGAAATACCAGCGGATGGCATCGGCTCCGTAGGTTTCCAAAGCCTCAAAGGGATCTACGGCATTTCCCTTGGACTTACTCATCTTCTGCCCGTTCTCGTCCTGGACATGGCCCAATACGATTACATTTTTATAGGGCGCTTTGTTAAAGATCAGGGTAGAAATAGCTAAAAGAGAATAAAACCATCCTCTCGTCTGGTCCACGGCCTCGGAAATAAAGTCTGCCGGGAACTGCTGTTCAAAAATTTCTTTATTTTCAAAAGGATAATGATGCTGGGCAAATGGCATGGAGCCTGAATCAAACCAGCAGTCGATTACCTCGGGAACCCGCTTCATCTGTTTCCCGCACTTGGGACAGGTAATGGTAACC
>JASGGP010000015.1:0-27731 GCA_047604985.1 Lacrimispora sp. | reverse complement strand
TTCAGCGGCGAGTTATATCATACCAAGACAGGCGACAAATGTCAACAATTATTTTCATTTTTTTAATCTTTTTTGAAATACATGAATATTACAACATTTAAATCAAAATCTGCCGGGGCCTTATCCCTTATTTCAATATAAAAGGATAAGGCCCCGGCAGAAAATATCTGCATTATTTCCCGCAGCACTTCTTATATTTTTTCCCGCTTCCGCAAGGACATGGATTATTGGGGTAGACTTTCTGAACGTTCTTACGCTGAACCGATACCTCCTCCAGGCCTTTCATAACCATTTCATGTGGTTTATGGCCCCGGTTAAGCACCAGTCTGCTATAATTCCACACATCATTAATAATGCCTGCAAAGGTCTTCGCCAGTTCCTCTGACTCAAAGCTGATTCCCTGGGCTTCAAAAACAGCCATGACCTCTGACCGTTTGCCGCCAAGTCTGATCTCTGTCTGAACCTGGTATAAAAGGTCTGAAAGCCTTTCGGCCGGAACGTTTAAGCGTTCTGTCAGGAAGCTGCTTAACCGGTTCAGTTCTTCCGTCATCAAAAGACCCTTGTGCTCTGTCATGGAACGGATTTCCTGCCGGGTGGGGATATAGTAAGGCACCTTTTTCTGCAGCCTGCGCAGCTCTATAAAGCGTTTTTGATGAAACAGACCGGAATCTGCAAAGCTGCCGTCCACATATTCCACCAGGGGGCGGCAGGACTGGAGCAATTCATAAGCCTGCATCAGTTCATCCTGAGTCAGTTTTTTCTCTTCATATTTATTAAAGGTTTCCAGGATGACCGATGGCGGGGTAATTACATATAAATAATTAGCTGCACGGAAATAGTCTCCGATTCTGCTGATCCGCGCCCTCTCTTCCTGAAAATCAGGGGTATTCAAATCTCCATAGGCCTTTGCCACTTCCTCTGTCACAAGAAAGCTGCCGCTTACCCCGGGCTGGGAAACCACATAGCCTCCTGCATATAAATAATCCAGTTCTTCCGATTCAGAGGAAGACAACCGGCAGTTTCCTGCTGCCGCCTGCTCAAAGAGCTTCAGTTCAAAATCCCGGACGCAGAGGAAATAGCGTCTCATTTCCTCACGGTCTAACACATGTTCTATGGTATGGCGGATTAATTCTTCTTTTTTATATTTGGAATAACCGCTCATTCCGTGCCGTTTTGCAATTTCCATGATGCTGTTTTTATCATAGCTTTCATAGGCTTCTGCCAAACGAACCGGAGATTGGGAAACGGCTTTCTGCTTTAAGCGCTCATTGACTGCGTCCATATCATATTCCTCAGGCTCTGCCAAAGCTGCCTGCGGAGACCCGGAGGCTGAGGAGGACGCGCAGTTTTCAGGAACCCCATCTCCCTTGAATTTTATGACCTGGGCATAGCTTTCCCTGTAATCCGCAGCTGGCTCTTCTGCCTGTACTTCCAGTTCCCGGTCATCATCCGGTCCATAGGTGCAGGTGAATTTTTTGGCGCCGGATAAAAGGCCGTCTATGGTTTCCCGGCTCATAAGATATTGAAATTTATCATTCCGGTTTTCTTCAGCAGGAGTTACCCGTACTCCCTCTGAACGAAATTCAAATTGATACAGGCGGTCATCGTTCCAGCAGAATGCTGTCTGAATCATCCGGTACAACTCTTGAAAGGTTATTCCCTCCGGTACCAGAATTCTTCTCCAAATCGGCGGCTTACTGCCTTTCATTGTGATTTTCAGTTGATATGCTCCCATGAAAACATCCTCCTGTCTCGTATCTTTCGCATCCGTCGGTATCCTACGGAATGTTTTTAACCATTTCTATATAAAGGTGTACGTTACAATTTACCACATTTCCTCCCATTCTGTCCAGTCTATTCCGCTATTTTTTACAAACTGGGGGCTATTTTTTTATTTTCGACGGCTATTTTGGCCTTTATCCGGAAGATCGGGGAAAAACGGGGGATTTCCTTATTTTATTCTGCAAATACTATTACTGCTCTTTACAAAATCTTTACATTCTTTATACCAAAACATGATTTCAGGAAAACTGCCCGGCTGATATACTCCATGTTGTAAGCGAGAGCAATCGAAAAAGAAAAGAGGAGAAAAATATTATGAAAAAAAATTTTGTCAAGAAACTTGCATTAGCTGGAATGGCTATTATGACTATAGGAGTCCTGGCTGGCTGCGGAAGCTCAAATGTGGAAACAAAAAGTGCTGATGCTCCAACTACGGCTGCCGCTGCCGGTGAGACAACCACGGCTGCTGCAACTACAGCAGGGGCTGCGGGCGCTGATTTAAAAGGCTCCGTCAGCATGGTTGGTTCTACCTCCATGGAGAAATTTGCAACTGCTTTAAGTGAAGTTTTTATGGAAAAATATCCCTCCGTTACTCTTCAGGCTGAATTTGTAGGCTCTGGCGCAGGAATTGAAGCAGTAACCAACGGTTCCGCTGATATCGGAAATTCCTCCCGTAATTTAAAGGACGAAGAAAAGGCAAAGGGCATTTCTGAAAACATCGTGGCAATCGACGGCATCGCTGTTGTCACTGACCCGGCCAATTCTGTAGAGAACTTAACAAAGGATCAGCTCATTAACATTTACAACGGAACTACTACCAGCTGGAAAGACTTAGGCGGAGCAGACCAGCCCATCGTTGTTATCGGACGTGAATCCGGTTCCGGTACAAGAACAGCTTTTGAGGAACTGCTGAAGCTGGAAGATGCCTGCAAATACAGCAACGAGCTTGACAGCACCGGAGCAGTTATGGCAAAGGTCGCTTCCACTCCCGGATCTATCGGCTACGTATCTCTTGATGTTCTTGACGATACCGTAAGGACCCTTAAGCTTGAAAATATAGATCCTACACCGGAAAACATCAAGGCCGGTTCCTACTTCTTAAGCCGTCCTTTCGTAATGGCTACCAAGGGAGAGATTTCCGAACAGAACGATCTTGTAAAAGCCCTGTTTGACTTCATCTACTCCGACGAAGGAACAGAATTGGTAAAATCAGTCGGCCTGATTCCGGCAAACTAAGCTCCGCATCCGGTCACACATCACAGCTTTAGATAAATATTTACAGGAGGCGCAGCCGGAAAACCAAGCTGCGTCTTCATTTGACGAAATGCCCTCCGGGTATACCTCTACGCCCGATAAAACGGGGCGGGCTTTGCACAGAAAGCGTGTGCAGCAATAATGAAAGGAGCGATTATATGCGTCCAAAGTCTTATTCCATATTCAGCGGTCACGGAAGTAAATCAGGAGTAGAGCATGCTGCAGAGATTATTTTTACGGTCTGCGGCTTCTTTGCTGTTCTGGCTGTGGCCTCCATCACTTTATACATGCTCATAAGCGGCACACCGGCGCTTTTCAAGGTGGGAATCACAGATATCCTGTTCGGATCCATCTGGAAGCCGGATGCCGCCTCTCCCAGCTTTGGTATCCTCTATGTTATCCTGACCTCTATTACGGGCACAGCCCTGGCAATCCTTATCGGCGTTCCCATCGGCGTCATGACCGCCGTTTTCCTGGCAGAGGTAGCCCCCGGAAAGCTTGCAAACATCGTCCGTCCGGCAGTGGAGCTGCTGGCAGGCATCCCCTCCGTTATCTACGGTCTTTTGGGAATACTGATTTTAAATCCAATCATGTATAAGGTGGAATTAACAATATTCCACGGCTCCTCCACTCATCAGTTTACAGGCGGCGCCAACTTGATTTCCGCGGTTTTAGTTCTGGCTCTGATGATCCTTCCTACGGTAATCAACATCAGTGAAACGGCCCTCCGCTCCGTGCCTCATCATTTAAGAAGTGCATCTTTGGCCCTGGGGGCTACAAAAATACAGACGATCTTCCATGTGGTGCTTCCGGCAGCAAAATCAGGGATCATTACCGCCGTCGTCCTTGGAACGGGACGGGCCATCGGAGAGGCCATGGCAATCAGCCTGGTATCGGGAAGCTCGGTGAATTTTCCGCTTCCATTTAACTCTGTCCGCTTCCTCACCACAGCTATTGTATCGGAAATGTCTTACTCCTCCGGTCTTCACAAGCAGGTGCTCTTTACCATCGGCCTGGTGCTTTTCGCATTCATCATGATTATTAACGTCACCCTTAACGGCCTGTTAAAGAAAGGAGAAGCACACCATGACTAATGATATCGTCATCCCGGTTCACAAGGATTCTATTATTACAAACAGCATTTATAACCGGAAAACACGGATTTCGGATTCTGTTTTAACGTTTCTTATTTATCTCTGTGCTTTCATCTCCATTCTGGTCCTCATCGGGATCATGGGCTATGTGTTTGTACGGGGAATTTCTCAAATCAATGTGAAGTTTTTAACAACTGTTCCCAGCACCATAAAAGGGACTTTCGGCATCATCGGAAATATTGTGAACACCTTATATATCGTTACCATTACCCTGCTGATCGCCACCCCAACAGGCGTGGGCGCAGCAATTTATTTAAATGAATATGCTAAGGGAGGAAGAGCGGTCCGGGTCATAGAGTTCACCACGGAAACCCTCTCCGGCATTCCCTCCATCATCTTCGGCCTCTTTGGCTATGTATTTTTCGGAAACGCCTTAGGCCTTGGCTACTCCATCTTAACCGGCGCTCTCACCCTGTCCATTATGGTGCTTCCTCTCATTACCAGAACCACCCAGGAGGCCTTAAAAACGGTTCCTGAAAGCTACCGTTCCGGGGCTTTGGGCATCGGCGCAACCAAATGGTACATGATTCGCACCATCCTGCTTCCAAGCGCCATGCCGGGCATTGTGACCGGTATCATCCTGGCCATCGGACGTATTGTGGGTGAATCCGCAGCCCTTTTATTTACGGCTGGAAGCGGCTATCTTCTTCCAAAGGACTTTCTCGGAAAAATATTTGAATCCGGCGGCACCTTAACCATTCAGCTTTATTTGAGCATGCAGAAAGCAAAGTATGACCAGGCCTTTGGAATCGCCGTAGTACTTCTGATCATTGTTCTTGCCATTAACGGACTTGCAAAATATCTGTCCCACAAATTCAATACGGAGGTCAAAGAATCGTGAATACCAACACTGTAAAAATTTCAACCAACAATTTAAATCTGCATTACGGAACCAACCACGCCTTAAAGGACGTGAGCTTAAGTCTGTATACAAATAAAATTACCGCTTTTATCGGCCCTTCCGGATGTGGAAAATCCACTTATTTAAAGACCTTAAACCGCATGAACGACCTGGTACCCAACGTAAAGATAGAAGGGGAGGTCCTGCTGGACGGGGAAAATATCTATGATCCCCGGGTGGATACCACCCTGCTGCGAAAAAAGATCGGCATGGTGTTCCAGCAGCCCAACCCATTTCCAATGAGCATCTATGACAATGTGGCCTACGGCCCCAGGATTCACGGAATTAAGAATAAATCCCAGCTTGATGCCATTGTGGAAAAGAGCTTAAAAGGAGCCGCCTTGTGGGATGAGGTATCCGGCCGTCTGAAAAAATCCGCTCTCGGCCTTTCCGGAGGCCAGCAGCAGCGTCTCTGCATCGCCCGCGCCCTGGCAGTTGAGCCGGAGGTTCTCCTCATGGATGAACCCACCTCGGCCCTGGATCCTATTTCTACCTTAAAGATAGAAGATCTGATGGATGAGCTGAAACAAAAATACACGGTTGCCATCGTCACCCACAATATGCAGCAGGCAACCCGTATCGCCGATTACACCGCCTTTTTCCTGGTGGGCGAGGTGGTAGAATGCGCTTCCACCACAGAGCTTTTCACCGCCCCCAAGGATTCACGGACCGAAGATTATATAACAGGACGTTTCGGCTGATGTTTGAAGATAGAATAAGGAAAGGAGATTAATAATGTCAATAAGAGTTAATTATGAACACGAATTAAACCGGCTAAAAGATGACATAAAAGAAATGGGGCACATGGTTGAGACTTCCATCGAACAGTGCTTTATTGCATTTGAAGACCAGGATTTTGAAAAAGCGGAGGACATCATCAAGGGCGACCGGACCATCAATGACTTAGAGCGCTCCATCGAGGCCCGCTGCCTCTCCATCATCCTGCGCCAGCAGCCGGTAGCCGGAGACTTGAGAGTAGTTTCCAGCTCCCTTAAGGTTGTCACAGACCTAGAGAGAATCGGCGATCACGCCTCAGATATCGCAGAGCTGATCCTGCGCATCAAGGGCGAGCACGTCTATCACGTAGTCCGCCACATCCCCGCCATGGCAGCAGCTGCCCGTGAAATGGTCCGCGGCTCCATCGAAGCCTTTATCACCCAGGATCTGGAATCCGCAAAAAAGATTGAAAATCAGGATGATATTGTGGATGATTTATTCGGTAAGGTAAAGGATGATGTTGTGTCCTTACTGAAACAATCCACGGAGCATATAGACCAGTGTATTGATTTGCTTATGGTTGCGAAGTACTTGGAAAGAATCGGAGATCATGCTGTAAATGTATGTGAGTGGACAGAATTTTCCAAAACCGGCGCTTTGAAGAATGTACGGATATTGTAAAGCTACAAGCAGTGCGTCCTAAAAAGCGGAAGAGCCCGTGGGAATGAATGCTGGCATTCATTCCCACGGGCTCTTTTGATTTTTATGACATACGGCGCCAGCCGTCAAGAGGGAAGCCGCTCCGCGGCTTCCCTCTTGTGCACTGCAGATCAGCGGGCAACACAATCAAACTCAATCTACCCTCTACAACATAGCCACCCCTCTGCAATAAGTCTGCTCCACCTCATAATCATCCCGAAGCACAACAATATCCGCATCGCATCCCGCGACCAGTTTTCCTTTCCTGTCATCCACTCCAAGACACCTGGCCGGATTAATGGTACAGGAATTCAGCGCCGAATCAAACGGCACCATCGCATCCTCCACCAAAATCTTCAGCCCCTTATTAACCCTAAGGGTACTTCCTGAAATCGTATCCGTCCCTTTTAAATAAGCCAGGCCATTTTCCCTGATCTCAATGCTGTGGCCTCCCAGCTGATACTCATGTCCCACCGGGCAATGCTTCGGGCAAAGAGAATCCGTAATTAAAATCGCATGGTCTCTTCCCTTGATCGCAAAATAATTATTAAGCGCCGCCAAATGAGAATGGCATCCATCGCAAATAATCTCACCGTAAATATCCCTCACCCGGAACGCCGCTCCCACCAGCCCGGGATTCCGGTGATGGTAAGCCGTCATGCCGTTATACACATGGGTCATGGAAGTAGCTCCGTTTGCAATCCCCATAAGCGCCTGCTCATAGGTGGCAGACGAATGCCCCATGCTCACCACCACTCCTGTATCCTTACAATACCTTGTCAGCGCAAATTCTTCGTCATGCTCCGGCGCAAGAGTAATATACTTAATCATCCCCTTGGCCGCTTCCTGATACTTCTGAAACTGCTCCACAGAAGCAGTCGCTATTGCCTCCGGCGGCTGAGCCCCCTTATACTGCATATCCAGATAAGGCCCTTCAAAATGAATCCCAAGAATCTCAGCCCCTTCATACCCGCTTTCCACAACATCTGCCACATTTGCCACAGCTTTCGTCAGCACCTCCGGCATCTGCGTAACCGTGGTCGGAAGAATAGAAGTAACCCCTTCCTCAGGAATCCGTTTCATCCAGTCCCGTAAGCCTTCCGGCTCTCCGTCGTTCGTATCATATCCATAGGACCCATGGGTATGGATATCAATAAAGCCCGGAATGATTCTTTCCTCTCCGTAATCCTCATCCGCCGCCATTTCGCCGTAATCCCTGACAGACTTTATCTTCCCTTCTTCCACCTGAAGCTGGGCGGGGATGAACTGGCCTGCGATCCAGACCCGTTTGCTTTGTATAACCATAATCGTACCCTCTCTTTCCGGTCTGTTAAAACCATGAAATGGTTCACTGTCCTTTTTCTTAAGTATAAACAGTTCTTTCCCGGTTTTCAAGAGTTTTGAAAATAATTTTTATTTTTTAATCTTCCAAAGAAATTTTACCCGCATTAATAGGCCACCGTATGATCACCCGGAATAAATCCGCCTCTGTTTCCACAGAGAGCCTGCCGTTTTGCAGCTCCACAAAGCTCTTTGCAATAGCCATTCCAAGACCTGAGCCTTCCGTGTTGCGGGACTGGTCGCCTCTGGCAAAACGCTCGGTGATTTCTTCCGGGTTAAAGGTCAGCTCCACAGCTGATACATTTTTTAAGGTAATGACCACAAAGCCCCTTTCCTTTTTCATATCAATGTAAGCCCTGGTGTGAGGCATGGCATATTTCATAATATTTGTCAGCAGATTATCAAATATCCGGTATGTCTTCTGGCTGTCCAGGGGGAGCACAATCTTTTCATCCGGTAAGTTCCACCGGAAGTCAATGGTGGATTCCTCTATTTTATCACTGAGCTCCAGGCTGACCTCTTTCAAGAGGCTGACAATGTCCACCTCTGCCAGATCCAGGGTAACATTGTTGCTGTTGGCCTTGCTGATCTCGAACAAATCCTCAATAAGAGATTTCAGCCGCATGGACTTCTGTTCCAGAATATCAATATAAGCCTTTCTCTGTTCCTGGGTCACCCTTTCATCCCTTAATAAGTTTACATAAGTTATAATCGCCGTCAAAGGCGTTTTTAAATCATGGGACATGTTGCTGATTAAGTCTGTTTTAAGCTTCTGGCTTTTGACCTCCTCATCAACGGCCACCTTAAAGCCGCTCTGTATCTTCTGTATTTCCTTTTTAAAGGGTTCAAACACACCTAAGTCCTCTTCAATCGCCACCTCTAAATTCCCTTCGGCAATCTGGTTTGTGGCCTTTAAAAGAATCCGGTACTTTTCGCTTAAATCCCTGTAATATTTCCTCATCACAAGGAATAAGACTACCGAATATATAATGAGGGCGCCGATTCCAAAATACCACAGGCTGCAGAGAACCGCCAATATAATAAAGTTCACGCCTACAATGCGGAAGATAGCCCTGTCTGAGCGGTCCTTTAAGTTAATATCCCCCACAAACCGGTAAACCCTGCGGAAAAGTCCTTTTATCCAGCTGCAGAACCAGCCGCATAAGGTGCGTTCCTTTAAGTAGCGGATAAATCCAATGTGCAGCACATCCCGGACACATAAAACAGCCCAATATACAATGGCAAAGGGCAGGGACCACCAGAGTAAGTTCCATAGCTTCACCATAATATCCGCCACGTCAGGCAGGAAGTTTGCCCGCAGAAGCGCTTCATACAAATTGCCACGGTTCGTCGCAGCCACCAGCCTTATAAGCCCGGCTCCAAAAGCCACGCTGCCGCAGGCAATGCCTGAAATCAGCTCAAAGGGCATCCTTAAAAGCCAGTATTCCTCCGCCAGTGCCACATCAAAGCAGGAGAAGAAAAAGGCCAGGACTCCCACGGCGCAGGCGAGTCCCATAAATATACGGAAAACACTGCCGGAATTATCATAGGAGCTCCATATACTGCTTCTGGCTTCCTTGAGAGCGTCAACCTGCTGCTGACTCATACCGTAGGCAAAGGTTATGTTTCTGGGATTCACCAGCTTTAAATCCGGCTCATATAAGTAGGCATCCTGATAGCTGTACCTCATGGGATCTATGTCCCCAAAGGTCTGCAGCGTATTTAAAATGGCGACCTTATCTCTTCCGCTTACCTCCGTCACATCCATACGGCCTAAATCGTCATAATGGAGCACTGCTTTAAATACGTATTCCTCATTTCCTGAAACAGGGACTCCTGCGGCACGGTCCGAAAGAACCTTCCCGTCCTTGTCAAAAACCTGATAATCCAGATAATTCCGTATACTGCTGAAATCCTGGCTCCAGTTCTCATAATTGTTCAAACAGCTGCGGCGCAGATCCTTTAAATAGCTGGAGCGGCTTTCTGCCCCGGTCATATCCTCTCCATTTACGGCGCTTTCGCCTTCCAATGCCTCCGGCGCTGTTTCCCCGTCTCCCACAGATTCTTCCGCTGACTCAACAGCTGCGGAAGTGACGGCAGCCGGACCACCCTCTCCCCCGGCCTCAGATGAGTCCGCCGGGTTACCTGTGCCGTTTTTCAGTTCTTCGGCTGCCTTTGGAAAGAAAAACTGGAAAGGGGAAAGAACCTCCCCCTCATTATAGGCCGCCGTTTCCACGGCCAGGACGTAGTTGCCTGATACCAGATGCCTGAGGAAGGATTCTTCCTGGTAAACCGGTTCCTCGTACCGGTCTGATTCATTTTCAAAATAGGGATAAAGGCCCACCATGGCCGAAGCCGCCGTCAAAACGGTGATGACCGCCAGAAGCAGACTGATCCTATGCCTGTTTTTCAATTTTATATCCAACTCCCCACACCACCTTTAAATATTTTGGTTCCTTCGGATTGATCTCGATCTTTTCCCGGATTTTCCTTATATGGACCATGATCGTGTCCGTATTAATGGCCCGTTCATTCCAGACCCGCTCGTAAATCTCTTCCGCGGAAAAGACCCTTCCCGGATTTTTCATAAGAAGCGCCAGTATTTTAAATTCAATGGGCGTAAGCCTGGCCGGTTTTTCATCCACCAGCACTTCCACCGTATCCTCGTTCAGCTCCAGCCCCCCGATTACATAGATGTTGCTTTGCTCCTTCGCTTCCAGCATATCCATATATTTTTTATACCGCCGCAGCTGGGAGTTGACCCTGGCCAGCAGCTCCATGGGGGTAAATGGCTTTGATACGTAATCGTCGGCTCCGATATTAAGGCCCATGATTTTATCCACTTCTTCGGACTTGGCAGACAGGATAATAACGGGGAAATCGTACTTTTCCCTCAGCTTTACCGTCATGGTAATGCCATCCATCCTCGGCATCATCACATCCACAATTGCCAGGTGGATTTCCTCCTGCTCCAGAATCTTTAAGCCTTCCACGCCGTCTGCAGCCTGAAACACCTCGTATCCCTGGCTTCTTAAATATATTTCAACGCCTTCTCTGATCTCTTTGTCATCCTCTACTAATAAGATGTGATTTGCTTCCATGATATCTTTCCTTTCTTCTTTCCCGTCCCCAACACATGACTTTGCTGGTTTTATAATACCTTATAATACCACATTTTCCCCGATTTTACCTGCGATTTAAAAATCCGTGAACCAGGAATTCATAATTCAAGGATAGAGGACCAATCTTAAATCAAGTGGCTGGGAAAACGAAAGAAATTCTAAATTTTATCTGCCAAAAATAAGGCCCATGGGAAACGAACATTCCCATGGGCCTTAACTGTCTTATTCAGAGGTTTTTCGTATATTGGTATCCATCAACCTGTTAAATCCAAGCCATCCGTTATTTTCTCCCGCACCCTTTAATACCTCGATCATGGTCTCCATCTTCGCATCGGTGTTGTCTGCGAAATTTAAGGCCAGTGCTTCAAGCAGGGCCGGTTTCTTTGGCGAGCCGTATTCCAGCTCTCCGTGGTGGGCAAGAATGCAGTGCTTTAACTCAGAAGCCGTCTTTTCCGGGAAGCCGGGGATTGCCCGGATTCTCTCTCCCACCATTTCCGTCCCTATGATGATGTGGCCCAGAAGCTGTCCGTCATCGGTATAATCATTTTCCGGAAAGGAGGAAAGCTCTTTGGTCTTTCCGATATCGTGGAAAATGGCCGCCGTAATGAGAAGGTCCCGGTTAATGAGAGGATAATAGCCTGCATAATAATCGCACAGCTTCACCACGCTTAAGGTGTGCTCCAAAAGGCCGCCTACAAATCCGTGGTGTACGCTTTTTGCAGCGGAGTGGAATTTAAAGGCCTTGGCAAAGCCGGCATCCTCCTTAAAAAAGCTTTCTAAGAGCTGGCGCAGATAGGGGCTTTTCACGGTCCTGATAAAGCCTGACAGCTCCTCATACATGAGCTCAATGTCCTTGGAGGATACTGGAAGGTAGTCTCCCGGCATATATTCTCCGTCTCCGGCTTTCCGGACCCGCTTCACATTCAGCTGGTTGGAATTCTGGAAAACGGTCACATCCGCATCTATATATACATAATCCAGGGTCTCGAAGTTCCCGATTCCAGGAGAGCCAAGATCCCATATCTTCGCATCAACGGTGCCGGTCTTGTCCTGAAGAATCAGGCTTCCGTATTCTTTCCCTGATTTGGTAAGGGAAATCTGCTTGTTTTTGCATAAATACACATCTGAAACGTGCATTCCTTCACGGAATGATTCAACATACTTCATTTTTTTCCTCCACATTCTGTCAGGTAACCATTGGAGCCAGGAAGTTTACCTGGCTCCAATGGTTACCTGATATTGTATCTTCTTATATTCTTCCCTTCCATTGCGGGAAACTGTCACGGGAATGACCTCACCGGGCGCAGATTTTTCCAGCTTTACCTGGAAATCCTTCATGGTCACAATGGTCTCATCTCCCATAGACGTTATAATGTCGCCGCTCTGTATCCCTGCATTATAGGCAGGGCCGTCCGCGTTCACATCCACTACGTAAACTCCAAGGGGCATACCGCTGCCGTTCATGACCGCAGTCACTTCCTGTCCCCTGATTCCAAAATAAGGATACTGCCCCCCATTGCTGATCTTTTCCAAAATGCTCTTATAATCAGATATAGCCATGGCAGCCGTCATATCCTTGCTGCTGTCGTTTTTATATTCATCGGTTACCCAGCCGATGATCTGGCCCGCCGTGTTCATGAGGAAAGTGCCTGTTCCTGCATTCCCCTTCACGTCAGAGTACAAAATGCGGGTGATTCCGTCGGTGACCTGGACATTCTTTGTAATATAGGTAATAAATCCGTATCCCGTGGAATGAACCATGCCAGCGGGACCTCCCACAGCGATGATTAAATCCCCCTGCTTTACGGAATAGGAGTTGCCGAGCTCAAGGGCTTTCACATCCTCTAACTGGGCCTTTCCCAGGCTTGAGGTGGGAACGCTGACAATGGCCATGCCGGACAGCTTATCCGTCTGCTAGATGGTGCCCTGGACCTCTGTTCCGTCGGAAAATGCCACGCGTATGGCCTCCGCATCCTCTACTGCCTTTTCAGGGGTCAGCACCAGAAGCTCCTCGTTGGCTGAGGCTGTGATAATTCCTGAAAACAGGCCGGAATTCTCCACAGGATTATTAAACCAGTCCGTCTGGGTCTTTACAGAATGGACTGTCACGATTCCCTTATCCGCTTTCTGAACCACCGTCCGGAGGCTCCCGTACAGCGTGTCCAAATCATCCACGGAAAAAGGATACTTTTCCATGGCGGACTTTAAAATGTCTTCTATCGGTTCGGTCTCTGCCGCCGCAGACGTGGTCTCCGGTTCAGAAGGCAGGGTTTCCGGATCATCCTTTGGTATGGTCACTGGAATGCTTTCACTGGTGGTCTCTTTTGCAAGAAATCTCTCAGCCACAGGTCTGGATACAACAAATGTAACCGCTGCGATAACTCCAAATGTAACCGCTGCTGCCAAAAGGCCTAAGCTCCTTTTCAGCATATCCCTTTTTGACATGGGCTGTCTCACTATCTTTTCATTGATAAACCGACGAGGTTCCGTCTTTTTATCATCTGGCCCGTTATTTTCCGGCATACTTACCCCCCTTTGCAGAAGACTTAAGTACTATTATAAGGTTCTTCTGTCCTTAATGCAAGAAAAACCTACGAAACCGCCCAAACCTTATGAAAAACAACCTGAGGATTGCAGTTTTCCTCTCATCTATGCTATACTGTAACCGATACTATTACCACCAGACCCCAGGGCTTCCTTACGGTCAAACTTTTCAAAGAAAGCAGAAATTATCAAGGTATAACACTTATGAATCAAAAAGCACTGAAAACCTTAGAATATCATAAAATTATTGCGCAGCTTGCGGAATACGCCTCCTGCGATTCCGGCAAGGAGATGTGCCGGAACCTGGTTCCATCCACGGACTACAGCGAGATCGTCCAGTCACAGACAGAAACCACCGATGCCGCGGCCAGAGTCCGGCAAAAGGGGGGCATTTCCTTTGGAGGCGTCAAGGACATCCGTCCCTCTTTAAAGCGCCTGGAAGTGGGAAGCTCTCTTGGAATCGTGGAGATTCTCGCCATCAGCAACCTGCTCACGGTCTCGGCACGGGTCAAGGCCTATGGGCGTCACGAGGACACGGAGCTGCCGGACGACTCCTTAGAGGAGTTCTTCCGCATTTTGGAGCCCTTGACCCCTGTCAATACGGAGATCAAGCGCTGCATCCTTTCCGAGGATGAAGTCAGCGACGATGCCAGCCCGGGACTGCGTCAGGTAAGACGGTCCATGCGGTCCATCAATGACAAGATCCACACCCAGATGAACTCCATTCTAAATTCCAGCCGGTCCTATCTTCAGGATGCGGTTATCACCATGAGGGACGGCCGTTACTGCCTTCCGGTGAAAGCAGAGCATAAATCCCAGGTTTCCGGCATGGTCCATGACCAGTCCTCCACCGGCTCCACTCTGTTTATCGAGCCAATGGCCATTGTAAAGCTGAACAATGACCTTCGTACCCTGGAAATCCAGGAGCAGAAAGAAATCGAAATGGTCCTGGCTGATTTAAGCAACCAGCTTGCCCCTTATCTGGAAGAGCTGGGAACGGATTTTGAAACCATCTCCAGGCTGGACTTTATATTTGCAAAGGCAGCCCTTTCCAGGCATTACAACGCCAGCCAGCCCATTTTCAACACAAAGGGCATTATAAATGTCAAGGAGGGACGTCATCCCCTGCTGGACCCTGCAAGAGTGGTTCCCATCAGCATCCACCTGGGACGGGACTTTGACTTACTCATCGTAACCGGCCCTAATACCGGCGGCAAGACGGTTTCCTTAAAGACCGTGGGGCTGTTCACCCTTATGGGGCAGTCCGGCCTTCATATCCCGGCCTTTGACGGCTCACAGCTGGCGGTCTTTGACGAGGTATTTGCAGACATCGGGGATGAGCAGAGCATTGAGCAGAGCCTGACACCTTTTCCGCCCACATGACCAATATCGTCCATATTTTAGACCAGGCGGACAGCAATTCCCTCTGCCTGTTCGACGAGCTTGGCGCGGGAACAGACCCTACAGAGGGTGCTGCCCTTGCAATCGCCATCCTGACTTTCCTTCACAACATGAAATGCCGCACCATGGCTACCACCCATTACAGCGAGCTGAAGATATTTGCCCTGACAACGCCCGGCGTGGAAAATGCCTGCTGTGAATTCAACGTGGAAACCTTGCAGCCTACCTACCGGCTGCTGATCGGAGTTCCGGGAAAAAGCAACGCCTTTGCCATTTCCAAAAAGCTGGGGCTTCCCGGTTATATTATTGAAGATGCAAAAAACCACTTAGAAGCCAAGGATGAAACCTTTGAGGACCTGCTGACCCATCTGGAGGAAAACAGGGTCACCATTGAAAAGGAGCGGATTCAGGTGGAGGCCTATAAGCTGGAAGCAGAGCAGCTGAAAAAGAGACTGGCCCAAAAAGAAGAACGGCTGGATGAAAACCGGGACAAGATGATCCGGGACGCCAAGGAGCAGGCCCAGAAAATTCTCCGGGATGCCAAGGATACGGCAGATCAGACCATCCGCCAGATCAACAAGCTGGCTTCCGACTCCGGCATAAGCAAGGAGCTGGAAGCGGAGCGAAGCAGGCTGAGAAGCAAGCTTCAGGATGTGGATGCATCTCTTTCCCTGAAAAAGGACAGCGCCCAGCCGGTAAAGCAGATTGATCCAAAGAAATTAAAGCTGGGAGACGGTGTCAGGGTCTTAAGCATGAATTTAAACGGCACGGTCAGCTCTCTTCCCAATTCAAAGGGAGATCTCTTTGTGCAGATGGGAATTCTGCGGTCACTGGTCAACCTATCGGATTTAGAGCTGCTTAACGAGCAGTCCGTCTCCGGTCCCACCATAGGCGGAAGCTCTAAAAAGGCAGGAAGCGGAAGCAGCTCCACCCGCATATCCAAATCCTTCTCCATTTCCCCGGAGGTCAATTTAATCGGAATGACCACGGACGAGGCCATTCCTCAGCTGGACAAATATTTAGATGACGCTTATCTGGCCCATTTGCCCCAGGTGCGGGTCGTACACGGCCGGGGAACCGGCGCTTTAAAAAACGCGGTCCACAAGCATTTGAAGAAGCTGAAATATGTGAAAGAATTCCGGCTGGGAGCTTTCGGCGAAGGGGACTCCGGCGTAACTATTGTTATCTTTAAGTGAGGAGGATTACCTATGGCAGAAAAACAGCGGATCTTGATTGTAGACGATGACAATAACATCGCAGAATTGATTTCCCTTTATTTATTAAAGGAATGCTATGAAACAGAAATTGTAAATGACGGGGAGGAGGCCCTTCGGGTCTTCCCGGAATTCCGCCCGAATCTGGTGCTTTTAGACTTAATGCTTCCCGGCATGGACGGCTATCAGGTATGCCGGGAAATGCGTACCGGCTCCCAGGTTCCCATTATCATGCTGTCTGCCAAGGGAGAAGTCTTTGACAAGGTTCTGGGACTGGAGCTGGGGGCAGACGACTATATGATCAAGCCCTTTGACTCCAAGGAGCTGGTGGCCCGGGTAAAAGCGGTTTTAAGGCGTTACCAGACCGCTCCTGCTCCTGCTGCCTCCCACACAGACCAGCAGGGGGATTATGTGGAGTATCCGGACCTCATTGTCAACCTTACCAACTACTCCGTCATTTATATGGGCCATTCCATTGAAATGCCGCCTAAGGAGCTGGAGCTGCTTTATTTCCTGGCCTCCTCTCCCAATCAGGTATTTACAAGGGAGCAGCTTTTGGACCACATCTGGGGGTATGAGTATGTAGGCGATACCAGAACCGTGGATGTCCACATTAAGCGCCTGAGAGAAAAAATCAAGGACCATGCAGGTTGGGCTTTAACTACTGTGTGGGGGATTGGGTATAAATTTGAGGTGAAGCGTTAAATGACACATTCTCTCTATTACAAATTCATCCTGGGCTATCTGGTATTCGGCTTTCTCGGATTTGTGACCATTGCCACCTTTTCCTCGGAGCTGACAAACCAGTACCTGCTCCGCCAGCATTCGGACTGCCTGTACGATGAGGCAAACCAGATTGCCGCTTCCTACAGCAGCATGTATCAGGGGAAGAACATGAATCTGACTTCCTCCTACCCTGAGCTGGTGAAAGAGGCCAATTATCTCCACGCCCAGATCTGGATCGTGGACCGCCAGGGAAAGGTGGTTGCAAACAGCCAGCAGTCCGGGGAGGAAAACCAGGTCATTGAAAACTTTGATCCCACCTTCATGGGCAATAAATCCTATACCATAGGAAATTACTACAACCAGTTCGATTATGATGTTTTAAGCGTCCATGCTCCCATTACAGGCAATTATACCACCTATGGCTATGTGGCGATTCACCTGCCCTTGTCCTATATAAACGCGGAGCGGGACGGAATCTTAAACATCGTTTATATTACCTCCCTGATGGTATTTATCCTTTCCCTTATTATTCTCCTTGTGTTTACGAAAAATGTTTATTTTCCGCTCAAAAAGATCACGGCAGGAGCCAATGAATATGCCCAGGGGAACTTGATCCACCGGATCGGGGTGAATACAAGGGATGAAATGGGGTATCTGGCAAACACCTTAAATTATATGTCCAATGAGCTGGGGAAGATGGAGGAATACCAAAGAAACTTCATCGCCAATGTTTCCCATGACTTCCGCTCTCCCTTAACTTCCATCAAGGGATATTTGGAAGCCATTCTCGACGGAACCATACCGCCGGAAATGCACGAAAAGTATTTAAACCGGGTCATTTCGGAAACAGAGCGGTTAAATAAGCTGACCCAGGGAATGCTGACCCTTAACTCTCTGGACAGCAAGGGGTATTTAAACCGCACTAATTTCGATATCAACCGGGTCATTAAGGATACGGCGGCTTCCTTTGAGGGAACCTGCAACGAGAAAGATATAACCTTTGATCTGACCTTCTCCGACAGCATTCAGATGGTTTATGCGGACCTTGGGAAAATCCAGCAGGTCCTTTACAACCTCATCGACAATGCCATTAAGTTCAGCCATGCGGATTCCTCCATCTATATACAGGCTTCGGGAAAGTATGAGAAGATTTTTATTTCAATTAAGGATACGGGAATCGGCATACCGAAAGAGAGCTTAAAAAAGATCTGGGAGAGGTTCTACAAGACCGACCAGTCCAGGGGAAAGGATAAGAAAGGAACGGGACTTGGCCTTGCCATTGTCCGGGAGATCATTCAGGCCCATGGGGAAAATATTGATGTGATCAGTACGGAACGGGTCGGCACGGAATTTATATTCAGCCTGCCAAAGTCCGGGAATTTATAAATTTATAATAGGAGAGGCGCCTCAGAATCTTATAATTCTGAGGCGCCTCTTTCGCAGGGAACCAGTGCTTTCCGTATCTGCCGGATCATCTCCATGGCATTCTGCCCATCTTTTAAACCGGCTTTCTCATTTACCCTGGAATGCCTTTACCGGGCAATATTTGAGTCCGACACAACCTGGTCCACAAAGGCCCTGATTTCTTCATCCTTGCATCCCTCATAAAAGCAATCCAGGAATCTGGGAATCATACATTCCCTTACTAACTGGGGATCTAAAGCCTTCAGCGCTTCCAGCAATGGCTTTGCCACCTGTTTTTTCACCTCAAAGAGAAGGTTGGCATTTCTGTTCTGGGCCTCTTTTCTGCCCTCCGGATATCCCATTCCCTTGGGTGAGCCAAAGGCTCTGGTAAAGATATTATTCAGGTTCAGCTCCGCACCCCAGCCAAAACCCTTGGCAAAGGGGATGGACAGGGCATTGCCGTTGTTGATCTGCAGAAATAAATAGGCATCCGTAGGTTCTATGCAGTAACCGCATACAACCCCAGGATACATGTTTAAGGACATCAAAGCGCCCTGTCCGGTTCCGCAGCCGGTGACCACAAAATCCACTGCCCCTGAGTTTAAAAGAAGGGCTGCCTGGATGCCCAAGTGAAGATAGGTAAGCCTTGGGTTTTCTTTCGTATATGCCTCCGGCACATCCTGGTCTGACAGCGGCTTTTCCATGGCTCCGTTATACACCTGATGGCCCATTGCTTCTGCCACAGATTTTAATTCTTTCAGTATGATTTCATTCTTAGGCGCCTGGCTGAATTCATTTAACAATGCGATTTTCATTTCTTTTTATTCCTTTCATCTGCTTTCGTCATCTATATCTGTTTTTCTATGGCCTCATCTGCAGCCCTTTTCATCCTCAGAAAATCTTCCCGGGAAAGAGGAATGTCCGCGGATTTTGCAATATCTTCAATCTGGGACAGCCTTCTGGCCCCGCAAAGCACGTTGATGTTGGGGGAAGCCATGGAATTCCATCTGATGCAGAGGTTTACAAGGGTGCAATGATACTTATCCGTCAAGTCCTTCCAGCCTGCCAGCATTTTGTTTGCGGTCCGAAGGTTCTCCGGCTTCCACCAGGCCTTTCCTTCCCGCACCTCTCCCTTTTTCGGGATATAGTCATCCGATGCCTTTCCGGCAAGCAGTCCCTGCTCTATAGGGGAATATGTCTGAAGCGTGATTCCATTTGCTTCACAGAAAGGCAGAAGCTCTGTTTCCGCTTTCCGGTCCAGGATGCTGAATTTCTCCTGAATGACATCCAGTTCACCGGCTGCCGTATAGTCCTTTAAAATCCTTAAATCCACATTGGATGCACCGATGGCCCGGATCTTTCCCTCTTTTTTCATCTTTAAAAGCTCTCCCATGGTTTCCGCCACAGGCACCTGGCCATAGGTCTTGCATTGCCAGTGGGTATAGTACACATCAATATAATCGGTTCCCAGGGCTTTCAGGCTGAGTTCCAGATCCCGTCGTATTGCCCCGGGAGATAAATCCCTGCGCACGGTATGGCCTTCCTGGTAAAATGCACCTCTCCCCCGTGATCATACCACTGAATGCCGCATTTGGTGGAAAGGATGACACGGCTCCGGTCCGTCTGCTTTAAGGCCTGTCCGATTACTTCCTCGCTGTGTCCAAAGCCGTAGACCCTGGCGGTGTCAATCCAGCCAATCCCCAGCTCCAGGCCTCTTAATATGGTCTTCACAGACATTTCGTCGTCGTTAGCTCCCCACCATTCCCCTCCGCCGATTGCCCAGCAGCCCAGGGCAAGGGCGCTGGCGCTGATTCCTGATTTTCCTATTTCTCTCATTTCCATGATCAAATCTCCTCTCCGGCAAGCCTTCCCTGTATGAAAATATTATCAGGAAAATGCGGCCAGCAAATCCGCGTATGTGGAAGCTGCCTGCAATTTTCCCATAATCGCCTCATTTCCAAGTTTTCCCGCAAGCTCTGCAATCAAACGCAGATGATCCTTTGCGCTTTCGCTGTCAGAAGGCACGGCAAATAAGAAGAAAAGGTCCACAGGCTCCTCATCATAGGATTCCCACTCCACCATCTGCTCCGTTCTTCCTACTGCAATTCCCACTTTATCCACAAAATCGGACTTTCCATGAGGGATAGCCACATGCCCTCCGATTCCGGTGATCCCCTCTTTTTCTCTTAAATATACATCTCCAATATAGCCTTCCAGATCCTCTATATATCCCGCTTCCTTAAGGAGTCCTGCCAGGTGGCGGATCACCTCGTCCTTATTCGCTGCTTTCATATTTAAATCGATGACTCTTTCATCCAGAATCTCTTTCACTGCCATACTTTTCTCCCTTTATTTAATAAAATACTGATAAATCTCCAGAGGCGACTCCATCCGCTTCATTGCCTCCATGTTGTCGTCATTTTCTGTCAGCAGCAGAAAGTCCTTATAAAACTGCTTTGTACGTTTTATCTCAAATTTTGATGACATCTTTACTGCGAGCAGGAATACAGTATCCACCATATCCTCATACCATTTCACCGGGCGGTCTAAAACAGCCACCACGATCCGGGGCTCATTTACTTCCGCCACATTTCCATGGGGGATGGCGATTCCCCTTCCTATGCTTGTGGTGGTGGCCCTTTCCCTGTCAAATACGCTTTCCAGATAATTCTGGGTCACATCTCCCTTTTCCTCCAGCCTTTTTACCATCAGGGTGATCAGCTCATCCTTATCCTTTACCTGGGGATTAACCAGGATTAAATCCACCTCAAACAGCTGGTGGCACAGGCTGCTGAACCGGAAATCCGGCTTATTGCGGAGCCGGGAAACACTGGCGGCCTTCTGGCGGATCCGCTCAATCTCCCTTTCACTTATGACGTCTCCTACAAAGACCGCCCTGGAATCCTGTAAATCCAGGCCGGAACCGTCAATGATAATATCCGTTTCCGGATATTGTGGCAATTTAAAATCATGGCGGCTGACCACCTGAATATCCCTGATTTCCGGTATGTTATACTTAATCATCTCAATGGAGAGCTGGCAGGCGGCCATGCCTCTCTGGCTGATCAAAAGGGCGGTTAAAGGACTTCCCTTTTTCTTCCGTATCATGGCCGCCTGGATGTAAAGCGCAATTCCCGCCAGCTCATCCTCTGTCACCTGCACATCATAATATTCCTCAAACAAATTACTGGTGGACCAGGCCGCCAGAAATGTCTGCTTATATTCATTCTTAACATATTTGCTTATGCTGTCTCCTGTGACAGTGGAATACTTCATGCGGAATATGGCAGACCTCATATGGAGCAGCAGGCCCTCATACAGCAGCCGGTCCCCGGCAAGATCTGCATCCAGGACAGAATCCATTGTTTCAATCACAAGACTTACGAAATGCTCTAGGTTCCTGTCATACTGCATGGCATAATCCTCATCGCTGGCGCCGGTAAAGCTCTTCAGCTTCCTGGCGGAAAGCAGCAGCACTGCCAGAAGAAAGGTGTCATCCTCTGATATGGTAATCCCATACTCCTTCCCGATTCTCTGGTAAATGGATTCGGCAAAGGAATATTCATTGTAGCGCTGTATGTTTTCCTCCTGGATACTGGCGGAAAGAAGCCCGTCAGCCAGGCTCTTGCGGGCCACGGACAGGCAGGCCATGATCCAGGCCGTCTTAAAGGAATGGTCCGCCAGCTCGATTCTCCAGGCATTTTCCGCTTCCACAATAATGCGCCGGATGCGGGCTGCATCCACTCCCGGCGCATAGGTGCCGAATAAGGCTTCTAAGACCTCCGGCAGCATTTCCAGCATATAATCCTTGATTGCAATCCGAAAATTATATTCTTTGCCTGTAAGGCACACCCCCTTGTTCCGTATGGAGGAAATCTTTACATTTCTCTTTGCAAACCATCCGGATATATCCTTCAGCAGATTGCTGACCGTAGGCGGGCTTAAGTAGAGGCTGTCTGCCAGCTGCTGCAGGGTCATGACCTCTCCCGGCTTCAGCTTGAGAAGCTTGCCCATGAGCTGTTTTCTGCGGTTATCCGCATTTTCGGTAGGGTCGGAGTGCTCCCCCAGCCCCAGCCGGTCTTCCAGGCTCTTTTTCTGGCGCTCGCAAAGCTCCAGCCAGATTCCGGTTCCCTGCCTCTTCTCTATTTTCCCAAGCCCCTCTGCCTCCAGCCATTCACCCAGCTGACTGATCCGGGTCCTTACAGTTTTTTCAGATAGTCCCACATTATCGGCAAGCTGCAGCATGGTATAAGTTTTTCCGCTTATCAGGCACTGCAATATTCTGTTGTTATATAATGCGTTCTTATCTTCTTTCAAGCAAACACCTCTATCCTTTCGAAGCTATTCATTTCCTGCCTGCTTTGCCTCTCCATAAATATATCTTCCGCTGGAACCGATCACCTTCATGTAATCCTTTACAAACTGCCTGATTCCGGCTTCCGCCGCCATGCAAAGCTGCATATAATCTGTCTCCGGCTTCTGCTCAAGGGCCTTTAACATGGCCCTCTTGCCCGCCTCAAAGGCATCTGTGCAGACATTGATCTTGTTGATGCCGCCTGCCACCGCCCGCTTTAAATTTTCTTCTCCGGAACCGGAGCCTCCGTGAAGCACCAGAGGCATATTTAAGCTCTCTTTTAACTGGTGAAGGCGCTCAAAATCCAGCTTTGGGATTTTCCCCTTGGGATAAGCGCCGTGGGCCGTGCCAATGGCTACGGCCAGGGCGTCAATGCCTGTTTTCTCCACAAAGTCCATGGCAAGGCCTGGATTTGTATAAAGATCCGTATCGGAATCATCCGCATCAGCGGCCTGGCCCACATGCCCCAGCTCTCCTTCCACGGAACAGCCCATCCCATGGGCCATGGCTGTGATGATTGCCGTGCGCTTTACATTTTCTTCATAAGACAGGGAGGAACCGTCGTACATCACATTGGTAAATCCCCGGTTGATGCAGTCCGCAATGATATGAAAATCAGAACCGTGATCCAGGTTTAAGGCCACCGGAACATGAACTCTGGCTGCCAGCTCCTTTACTACGGGAAGCATTTCCTCCACGTGGGCATGGTTTTTCATCTGCCCGGTCCCAAACTGTATGATGATGGGAGAATGCTACTCTTCTGCAGCCTTGATCCCTGATATTGCCAAATCAAAGTTAATGATGTTAATTGCCATGACGCCGTAATAATTTTTATTTGCATCATCAAGGATGGCTTTCATTGATACTAACATATTTTCATTATCCTTTCTATCATTTACAGCATTACTGGATTTTAATATCCAGTTCAAAGTCAAGTTCTTCCTCTTCCTTTTCTTCCTGCTCTTCCAAAGGACGCTTAATAACCGCATAGATGATTCCCGTTACTGCGGAGCCGATGACAAGAGCCGTTAAAAACCATAAGGGATTCTTCATCATGGGAACTACGAAAATGCCTCCATGACCTGCCACGGACTCACAGCCCATGCCAACCGCAATGGCTCCTGCCACAGCAGAGCCGATCATGCTGCTGGGAATTACTCTTGCAGGGTCTGCCGCCGCAAAGGGAAGAACACCTTCCGTAATGAAGCAGAGTCCCATGGGAAGCGCTGTTTTTGCTGTTTCCTGTTCCACCTTTGAAAACTTGCTTTTCTTCAATAAGGTTGCGATAAATATTCCGATAGGAGGAGTCATTCCTCCGATGATCTTGGCAGCCATAGGGCCGTTGATTCCGTCAGCTCCCAGAGCGTTGGCAGCCATGGAAGCTGTCTTGTTAATAGGTCCGCCCATGTCAAATCCCATACAGGCACCGATTACGCCGCCGATTACAGCCTTTGCCCCTCCGTTTAAGGAGATGATCCACTGCTGGAACACGTTCATCACATAGGCAAGAGGAATCGCGAACACACATAGGAAAATCATTCCGCATACCAGGGTCGATATTACGGGTATGAACATGACGGGCATAAGCCCTACACCCCATTTGGGAAGCTTCCAGGTCTTCATCCAGTTCACAAAGGCCCCGATAATAAAGGCCATCAGCAGGCCCCCGAGGAACCCGGCCTTGGATTGGGCCGAACAATAGCCGATTACGATACCGGGCACGATCCCCGGCCGCCCCGAAATGGAATAGGCCACCCCGGCCGTCATTACCGCCACTGCAAAGTCCATTGCCACGGATCCTAATTTATTGACTCCCCACCAGAAGCCGATCCAGGTAAAGGGATTTAAATTGGAAAACGGCGTAGCCCCCGCCTCTATGGCGCTGCCGATATCATATCCCCCAAAACCCTTTGCCAGGGCGCTTAAGATACCGCCGCATACAACAATCGGAATCATATAAGAAATTCCTGTCATAACATGCTTTTTAATTTCAAACTTTTGCTTTGACATTGTATTCCCCTCTCTTTATACTCTTCTCTTTATTCTCTTCTCTTTGCCGCCCTTCAACTACTTCCCCATTTTTTCATGTATCTTTGAAATCACTCCTTTTGGAGACTTCATTACCATGCTGATGGGAATCTCCACCACCGGCTTTCCGGCAAAGCGCTCCTTGTTCACCCGGATGTCCGCGGAAATCAAAATCACATCCGCCCCGCGGATTTCCTCAGGCGTCAGCTCATTCTCCACCCCAATGGAGCCCTGAGTTTCAACCTTAATGATATCTCCCAGTTCCTTTGCCGCATTTTCCAGCTTTTCCTTAGCTATGTACGTATGGGCAATTCCTGCCGTACATGCTGTGATAGCTAAAATCTTCATACACTTCCTCCTCGCTTATTTTTTAGGTTACTTAAACTTTACCACTTCCAGGGGGGTTATGGGAAATGAAAAGCGGCATATTATTACGGTAAATTTTTGTTTGTTTTAAAACTGCGTAATAAAAATGCCGCACAGGGCTGTCAGGCCTTGTACGGCAGGATTCTATTTTATAATTAAGGGCAGCGCTGCCATTGCCAGAATAAAGACCACAAGGGCGGCAATCACAAACGGGCTTTTAGAGTTTCCAAAATTTAAGGTGTATCCCATTCCAAACCGCTTTTCCACGAAAAGAGAGGGGTCATCCTTGTTAAAATACAGAAAGCCGCCTTTCCAGTGCCGGTCATCGTCCACCCGGTCTTCCGGCCCGTCATCCTCCATTCTCAGCCGGCTTCCGCCTTGTCCCACCTTTACTCCAAGATAAATGAAAATCCCAAAAACAGCGGCCAGAAAGATAAAGGGCATAACCATGGTCAGCGCTTCATTTAATATGGACAGCATGGAAAGCTGAATACAGGCAAACAGAAGCATGACCATAAATCCAATGGCGAATAAGGAAATGCTCATGACCCTTTGGAAAACCCGGGTTCTTCTAAAATTCTGCCGTTGTCCGGACATGCCAATCCCAAGGTTGATTCCACCGAACAGCAGGCCCATAAAAAGCTGCATCAGGGGCATCAGAGCAACGGTAGCAATGGATTTTCCTCCATAGCGGTCCACCTCTCCGGCAAAGTTATAATGAAGGGGTATTTGCTGGGGCAGGGACGGATATTTCAGCACCGCCGCCAGAATGGTGGCGGCAATAACGGCAAGATATAAAAGATACCACCGGGTACTGATGATTTTATCAGGCTCTCCCCTGATTTCTCCGTCTTTATCCATGCCGATTTCCCAATCGCTTTCCTGCTTGACTGCCCTGATCCTTAAACGCATGAGAAAATAGATAAGGGTTGTGACGGCAAGATAGAGAAATAATCCGCCCATCTGAATCCAGACTCCCCGTTCCACCGGCAGCTTGCCATAGCAAAGGGCGCTTCCGATTCCCATAACCAGACCGATCCCAAGACAGCTGATGCTGTAGTTTCGCCGCAGGACACTGATTTTAGGGTTGTGATATTCGCTTTCAGGAATGGAAATACCAAAGCAAATATTTCTTCGTACTAAATAAGGAGTAAAGGCAGTAGCAGCCAGAACCATAACCCAGGACAGCCCCATCACCCCTATTATAAAATTAAAGCTTTCAATCATTACAACTGCCTCCTTCCATGCTTTTCTCACGAGGATATTCTCTGTCAATGCCGCAGGCATAAATGCAGACGTCATTGGCTTGTTATATGCCAAGTATAGCGCTTAAACAGAATTTGTCAATTTCACAATTTATACCATTTCTTGACCTTTCATCCATAATCAGGCAAAAGCCCTGAATATAAAAAAGGACGCATTGCATCCCGACTGTAAAAAATCAGTTTGCAGCACGCCCTGCGTTTCTCTATTCATTCCAATGGAGCCGGTGAAGCTCTCCCGTCATTGTCATCTTTTCAAATCCGTTCTGCCTCAAAGCCTCATACAGTACAACGGAAACTGAGTTGGACAAATTCAAGGACCTGATATCTACCCACATGGGAATTCTCACACATTGGTTCTGGTTTTCCAAAAGGATCTCTTCCGGAATTCCGGCGCTTTCTTTTCCAAACATGAGAAAGCAGTCCGGTTCATACTCCACATCAGAATAGACATGAAGCCCTTTTGTGGTAGCCATGTAGATTTTAGCTCCCGGGTTCCGGTCCAGAAAGTCCTGATAATCGCTGTATACCGTCACATCCAGCTTATCCCAGTAATCCAGTCCCGCCCTTTTTATCAGCTTATCATTTAATTTAAATCCCAGAGGCTCGATCAAGTGCAGCTTTGTTCCCGTAGCCACACAGGTCCGGCCGATATTTCCTGTATTGGCCGGCATCTCCGGTTCCAGCAGTACAACATTCATAATCCTTATGCCTTTCCATCCAGTTTCTTGATAAATCGGTCCATGCGGCCTAAAGCCTCTTTTAAATTCTTTAAAGAGTAAGCATAGGAAATGCGTAAGTATCCTTCTCCGCAGTCTCCAAATGCCGTCCCCGGAACCACCGCCACTTTCTCTTCCTGAAGCAGTCTGGTGGCAAACTCATCGGAGGTCATGCCAAACCGTTTGATTGAGGGGAAAGTGTAAAAGGCCCCGTGAGGCTCAAAGCATTCCAGTCCCATTTCTCCAAAGGTGTGGATTAAGTAACGTCTTCTCTGGTCATAGGATTCCCGCATCACCTGTACATCCTTATCCCCGTCCCGCAGTGCCGCTATTGCCGCATACTGGCTGGTGGTGGGCGCGCACATGATGGCAAACTGATGGATCTTTAACATCTGCTCTAAAATGACCCTGGGAGCCGCCGCATAGCCCAGTCTCCATCCGGTCATGGCGTAGGATTTGGAAAAGCCGTTAATGAGCACAGTCCTGTCTTTCATGCCGGGAAATGCCGCAATGGTTACATGGCCGCCTCCGTATGTAAGCTCGGCATAGATCTCATCGGATATTACAAAGAGATCCTTTTCAATCACGATTTCGGCAATCTCCTTTAACTCCTCTGCTCCCATGACTGCTCCCGTAGGGTTGTTCGGAAACGGAAGCACCAGAACCTTGGTCTTTGGAGTGATCTTTTCCAGCAGCTTTTCCCTTGTCAGCTTAAACTGGTCCTTGGCCTCTAAGTCGATGAT
>JASGGP010000014.1:0-28350 GCA_047604985.1 Lacrimispora sp. | reverse complement strand
CCCGGAATGCCATACGTGTTTTTTAAAAAAGGAATATCTCAAGCTGCTGGTTTTTAAAATTAAAAGAATAAATAATGTGAGATACGAATAAATATGTCCTCGCAGCTTTCCTGACTTCTTTGTTTCATTTTTTCCTCCCGGGGATTCATCGGCATAAAAAATGATGACATCCACATATATGTCTGCATATATGTAGAAGTCATCAGCAAAACTGGGATTTAGGTAAAACCAAGGGAAAACTTCATTCCTTTATGGCAATATACCGGTATGACTGTATAATTGCAATCACTTCTTTGTAACGATCAAACGAAGGTCAGCAGTTCAAAAAGGCTGTATACGTCTAACTGGCCGTAACCCCAGATATTGTTAGGATAAGTGATGCGGTTGTTGCGCCGGGCTCCCCTCATAAGCTGGCGGTTGATATCAAATCCTGTCATGGAGAGGTAATTTCCTCTGGGAATGGCCCATTCCATGACCATAGCCAGCACCCCTGCCGAATGGGCGGCTGCGGCTCCTGTGCCGGTGACTTCTCCAAACTGATTTCCGGGAAGGGCGCAGGTCATCTGATAGCCGGGTGCTGCGATGTCCGGTTTCACCAGGCCGTTTCTTGCATAGCCTCTGCTTGATTCTGTCAGTATACTGTCGTTGAGCTGGTTGTAGGCGGTAACGGTCAGCTGGTGGGAACCGTCTCCCGGGCTGGTTATTGTGGTGTCAGGGTTGGGGCTTACAAAAGCCGTTTCATTTGAAATTAAGTCTCCGGAAGGCAGCCAGGAATGAAAAGAAAATGGCTCTCCGTCAATGGACTGGGCTCTGAAAGACCATACCCCGGGAGTCGCGTTTTCAAAGCGGATCAGTATCAGCTGGTCTCCGGTTTCTTCCTCTAGGATATAGTTGTTGACATACACAACGCTTTGTGTGAAAATGAAGTTAAATTTTCTGCAGTCACTGATAGAGGGGTATACCGGCAGGGTGGATTCCCTGTTTGGAGAGGAGACATCAATGGTCAGCCTTTGAGGCGCATAGGGCCATATTTCCATTGAGAAGCCCTTGTCACGTTCCCCTATCCGGAGCTCGAAGTCATTATAAAAAGGAGCAGCAGTGGTGCTGTTAAAATAATGCCTGTTCTTGTTTCCCTCGTTTCCGGCTGAAACCGAAACGGCGATTCCGGGAAGCTGTGTGATATAGGTTAAGTAGCTGCTCAGGACGCCATGGCCATCGTGAGCTTCCTGGCTGGTTCCCATGGCAATACATATGACCACGGGGCGGTTTAACCGCTGGGACATGGAAAGCAGATAGCGGACGCCGAACAAAATATCGGATTCCTGAAAGCACAGTGCATTTTCCGGGACGAAAAAGATGTCCTTTAAGTTTTGCTTCGCCTCTTTCAGCTTTACAATCACTAAATCCGCCTCAGGGACGACCCCGGTGAAGGACTGTTCTGCAATGGGTTTTCCCGCCAGAATGCTGGCCATTGCCGTGCCGTGGCCGTTGGTATCCACAGAGGGGACTAAATCCAGAGGAGTCACTGACGCCAGGGCCTGGTTAATGGCATCACGGCTGTATTCGCTTCCAAAGGTAAAGCCCTCGGGAATGGTGCCGCTTTGTATGGTCTGGTCCCATATGGAAAGGATGCGTGAGGTTCCGTCCGTGTTCCGGAATACCGTATGGCGGTAATCAATGCCCGTATCAATGACGCCCACCAGGATTCCTTTCCCGAAGAGGCTTAAAAACGGGTTGCGCTGGACGTTTCCGATGCCGGATTTTTCAATGGCTATGACGGATTCAAGTGTAAAAAGGGACGGAAAGTAGTGGTATGGATAAATGCCTAACTGGCATGGGTCACTCCCTGTCCTGGGTACATTAAGTATGGAATTGCGTTCCGTCAACAATGTGATATTATCTCCTGTATTATAGGCCGGAGCTGTAATGTTACTGATGATAAGGTCATAGTAATTATTATCCAGTAGTTTATTCAAAAGGTCCCTCCTGCCTGCCGATGATGGAGAATATGATATATTTTATGCAGCAAGCCGCCTAATATGAGCCGCCTGTTCCCAGTGATGGCTTCGGGCAAAGAATGAAAAATAAAGAAGTTCGAAATTTAATACCAGGAGGAAGCCAGGATGATCGTTTCATGGATGACAACCAACCAATGCAATCTCAAATGCAGGCATTGCTATCAGGATGCCGGTGATAAAAAGACAGATGAATTAACAACCGGAGAGGCCAAAATCCTGATTGACGGAATTGCCCGCGCCGGTTTTAAGATTATGATATTCAGCGGAGGAGAACCGCTGATGCGCCCGGATATTTACGAGCTGGTGTCCTACGCCCGGGATTCGGGCCTGAGACCGGTTTTCGGAACCAACGGCATGCTCATAACAAAGGAAACGGCAGGAAAGCTGAAAGAGAGCGGAGCGGCCGCTATGGGAATCAGCCTTGACAGCCTGGATGAGAAAAAGCATAACTGGTTCAGAGGAAATGAGGACGCATACCGGCTGACAATGGAAGGAATAAAAAACTGCAGGGAAGCGGGCCTGGCTTTTCAGATTCATACCACGGTCATGGACTGGAACCAGGAGGAGGTTTGCCGGATTATAGATTTCAGCGTGAGTGTTGGTGCGGCGGCCAGCTATATCTTTTTCCTGATTCCGGTCGGAAGGGGAAAATACCTGGAAGAAACATCTCTTCAGGTCATGGAATATGAAAAGCTTCTGCAGGCTATTATGGAAAAGCAGAAAGAGGTTCCCATTGATGTGAAGCCTACCTGTGCACCTCAGTTTACAAGAGTGGCAAAGCAGATGGATGTAAAGACCCGTTTTACCAGAGGCTGTCTTGCAGGGCTTTCCTACTGTGTGGTAAGTCCCGTAGGCATTGTCCGTCCCTGTGCCTATATGGTGGAGGAAGCGGGGGATATCCGCAAAGAATCCTTTGATGAAATCTGGAAGAACAGCAGCCTGTTTGAAACGCTGCGCACCCGGCATTACAAAGGGACATGCAGCGGCTGCACCTACGAAGAGGAATGCGGAGGCTGCCGTGCCCGGGCCGGCTATTATAACGGCGGAGATTATATGGCGGAAGACAGCTACTGTGCTTACGGAAAACAATTGTATAAAGAAGGGGTGCTTGTAAATTGAAGATGAAATGGATGGTGCGGGCGGCGGTTCTTTTCCTGTCCCTGCTCCTGACGGGATGTAAGTCAGGAGAGGATAAGCCTGTCTCCGGGGAAGCGGCCGGGTACCGTTTTACCGACGCTCTTGGGGAGGAAGTGACGGTTCAGGAGCCCAAGCGTGTGGTTGCCCTGATGGGAAGCTTTGCAGAGACATGGCTGGAGGCCGGAGGAGATCTGACTGGAGTTACGGATGATGCCCTGGAGGAAAGAGGTCTTTCCCTGCCTGAGGAAATTGTTTCCGTAGGGAAATTTAACAGCCCTAATATAGAGAAAATAATTGCTCTTGACCCGGATCTTGTGATTCTCTCTTCCGAGACAAAGGAGCACGTGGCGCTGAAAAATGCCCTTAAGCAGGCGGGCATTCCTGCGGCCTATTTTAAAGTGACCCATTTTGAAGACTATTTATCCATGCTGAAAACCTGTACGGAAATAACGGGAAGAAGCGATTTGTACGAAAAAAACGGTTTGGATACCCAAAAGCAGATAGAGGACACGATTTCATCCGTAAAGGATGAGAAGCCGCCCACGGTCCTGCTTCTTATTACCTATTCAGGAGGAGCGGCAGTACAAAATTCCGGTACCATGACAGGGAAAATGCTGAAGGACTTAGGCTGTGAAAATATCGCCGACAAGAACCAGAGTCTGTTAAAGGAATTTAATATGGAAAGCATCATAAAGGAAGACCCGGATTTTATTTTTGTTGTGCCCATGGGCAATGACCAGGAGCTTGCAATGAAAAATTTAAAGGAAACTATTGAGAACAATCCGGCCTGGAACGGTCTGACAGCAGTTAAAAACGGCCGCTACATCCTTCTGCCCAAGGAAAAATTCCTATATAAGCCCAATGAAAAGTGGGGAGAAAGCTATACATACCTTTTGGAGATTCTTTATGGGAAAAAGTAAAGGAGAAAAAAACAGCAGGGTAGGGCTGTTTCTGCTGGTATCAGCCGCAGGACTGTTGGTATCGGTCCTGTTGGGGGCATGCCTGGGCGCCAGCAATATCCGGCTGTCTGAACTTGTATCCATACTGTTGACCGGCCGGTCTGAGGATCCCCTGTATCGGATCCTCTTTACCGTGCGCCTGCCAAGGGTATTCGGAGCACTGCTTGCAGGCAGCGCCCTTGCAGTATCCGGTGCGGTCATCCAGTCCGTATTAAACAATCCCCTGGCAAGTCCCAATATCATAGGCGTCAATTCCGGAGCCGGTCTGATGGTTCTTCTGGCGTCGGCTTTTCTTCCGCCGGCCCCTTATATTCTTCCCATGTCCGCATTTCTCGGCGCGCTTTGGGCCTGTCTTCTGGTGCTTGCAATTGCCATGGGCAGCCGGATGTCCCGGCTTTTGCTGGTTTTGACCGGCTTTGTTGTAAACAGCATATTCGGCGCAGGCATGAACACGATTATGATTTTATACCCGGACGCCTATGTGGGTGCGGGAAATTTTCTTGTGGGAGGGCTGTCCGCAGTCACGTCGGACGGGCTTTTCTATCCTTCCATCTTTATTCTTACAGGCTTTGTCCTGGCCCTCTTCTGCGCAAAGGGGCTTAATATATTAAACCTGGGGACAGATGGTGCAAGAGCTTTAGGCATGAATGTAACCATGTGCAGGTGCCTTTATCTGACTGTTGCCGCAGTCCTTGCCGGGGCTGCGGTCAGCTTTGCCGGACTGATCGGCTTTGTGGGGCTTTTAGTGCCTCACGGGGTAAAGCTGATGATCGGGCAGGATAACCGGTTCGTCATTCCGGCCTGCGGCCTTGTGGGAGGCATGTTTGTGATCCTGTGCGATTTGCTGGCAAGAACCTTATTCCTTCCTTATGAGCTTCCTGTAGGCATCTTAATGTCCTTTATCGGAAGTCCGTTTTTTCTATACCTGATTCTTAAAAACAGGCGAAAGGGGTGACGGAAATTATGATAAGATTTGAGGCCGTAACCTATTCCTATAATAAACAGCCTCTGATTGAGGACATGGACTTAAGCTTCGAAAAAGGGAAGATAACCACCATCGTGGGTCCCAACGGCTGCGGAAAAAGCACCGTGCTAAAGCTGGCTTCCCGGCTTTTGCCGCCCAATAAAGGAAAAGTGTTTTTGGAAGAGCAGGAGATAGGGGCCATGAAGCGGAAGACATTTGCCAGAGAGGTATCGGTTCTTCTCCAAAGTAACCACATACCGGACATGACCGTGGAGCAGGCGGTAATGTCGGGCAGATACCCTTACCAGTCCCCCATCAGCCTTTCCTCACATGAGGACAGGCGTCTGACCCAGTATGCCATGAAAGTGGCCTGCTGCGAAGCTCTCCGGGATAAAAACATGCACCAGCTTTCCGGGGGAGAGAGGCAGAGGGCCTTTTTGGCAATGGTGCTGGCCCAGGACACGCCGCTTATTTTTCTGGATGAGCCCACCACCTATCTGGATATCAATGTTTCCTATGAAATTATGGACCTTATAAGCAGCTTAAACCGGAAGATGGGCAAGACCATTGTTCTGGTCCTGCATGACCTCCATCTGGCTCTTAATTATTCGGACCGCATAGCGGTCATGGAAAAGGGAAAGATTGTTGCCTATGATGAGGCTTCCGGCCAGGGACTTCAGGACTGCATCCGCGATATTTTCAAGGTGAACATCAGACGGCTTTCAGAGAATAACAAGTCTTATTATTATTCCTTTAAAATATAAAAGGGATGACAGAAAGCCGTTCATGCCTGACATAAATTATCCAGATGAGTAGAGAAGTAAGAAAAACTTCGAAAGTGAAAAAGCTGCCGCCGTTATAAGATTTTTACGGATAGATGTATGTTTTCAAAAACTAAACAACCTCTTCCTTATCTGATTCGGAGGTATAAATATTAGCATTGATTTCAGACACTTTTTGGACGGAATATTCAACAGACGAAGCGTTCCTAAAACTTCCGTTAACAAGAAATACTTGATCCGGATGCCCATAGTGCTCCTCTATAGTCAAACGTATTTTATGAACGCCTTCCGCCAGATCGTAATATTGCTGCTGATGATTGCTGGGCGGGGCAGAGTAGGTACCGCCATCTGGGTTAAATGAATGATGAGAAAAACGTAACTTCCCACTGTTAACCTTGATACTATAAATATTTTCTCCAACAGGATTTGGCAATACACAAGAGGATTTCCCAATATGAAACTGGTTCAGCAGGAGATCTTGAGCATTTACACTTTCCTTAGGTTCTTCGGATACCGCAGGTATAGGGGTCTGCTTTGTATGACGGTGTTCTACTGGCTGAAGAGCATATTTTACCGGCACAGAAGAAAAAAGATTTGCATTTACCAAAAACAGTTTATCTGGCTGCCCATGTGATTGTGAAATAGAAATCATATGTATTTCTTCTGTTCCATCTTTTAGGTCAATCCGCGCATGATGACCGTTGATTGGTGAAGCTGACCACATGCCGCCATCAGGATTATAGGAACGTTGGATTAATCGTACTCCTTTTCCGGCGCTTTGGAACTTATATACATTCAGGCCCTCTGTGACGGGAAGCTCTACACTTGAAATTCCAAAATGGAACTGCCCGGCAAGTGTCAGATTGTTTTTCTGAGCAAGAGCAGCAGGTTTTTTCTTCTTAAAATATGCAAGCGTTGATCTTTTTGGTACCCGGACGAGTTTGGTTTTACTGATACCAATCATCTGTGAAGCATAAATACCGGAATGTCCTGAGAAAAGATAACTGATGGCACAGGTCATAAACATATACTCCATTCCTGAAGAGCCAAACATTTCGAGACCCAATACAAAGGAAGTGATGGGAGTATTGGTTGCACCTGCAAATACACCGATAAGTCCAAGTCCGGCCAATAAGGAAGGGGAGATATGGAGTAATCCGGAAAGCATGTTTCCTAATGTTGAACCTATAACAAACAGCGGTGTTACCTCACCTCCTTGAAAGCCTGTTCCCAAGGTAAACGAAGTAAAAATCAGCTTATATATAAATGCTAAGGGATTCACATGTCCAATAAAGGACTGCTGGATCAGTGGCAAACTTAAGCTTAGATAGTCTCTGGTTCCAACCATAAATGTGAAAAGGATTATGAGGATACCGCCGATAAAGCTTTTAATGGAGGCATTTTCAAAATGTTTTCCAAAGAAATCCTTTAATTTATGTGTCAATTCACTGAAGAGCTTACTTACAAGCCCAAAAAGAATAGCGGCAAAAACAATCTTTAACACAGACAGATATGAGATATCCGGAATCTGGGTGACAGCATATCTTGAATGATGAATGCCCCACAATTCTGTCGTCAGATTTCCTGCAAATGCAGCGATAAAACAAGGAATCAGAGCAGAATAGTTCATGGTTCCAAGGACTGCGACCTCAAGACCAAAAATCGTTCCGGCTAACGGTGTTCCAAATACGGAAGCAAAACCGCTGCTGACTCAACACATCAGAATATCTTTGTATCTGTTTCATCAAGATGGATTTTAGTACCGATAAATGAAGCAATGCTGGAACCAATTTGTACTCCGGTTCCTTCACGACCCGCAGAACCGCCGAAAAGATGAGTAATAAATGTTCCGAAGAAGACGAAAGGTGCCATTCGTAATGGAATATGCTCCGGATTGCTGTTTATGTTATCTATGATAAGATTGTTTCCTTTTGTGGAATTCTTACCAAATTTAGCATAAAGAAAACTTACAAATGCACCGCCAAATGGAAGCAGAAAAAGAAGCCAGCCATGTCTTCCGCGAAAATTGATGGCAAAATCAAGGCTCCTTAAAAAAATGGCAGCGGCGGAACCGGTCAGTACGCCGACAAAACTGCTTATCAAGGCCCATTTGAGAAAGGATATACCAAGAAGTACAGTCATCCCATATTCACCAGTTGCAAGGAATGGTTTTAGTTTCTTAAAAATTTTGTTTTGCATTATTATTCTCCTGTATGATAATCTACTGGCAGCAGGACACGAAAGAACAAAAAATGACCCCTACAAATAAACCTAAAAAAGGCTCGTTTGTAGGAGTCATTAGCTATAAGCGGTTCAAGGCGAACTCCATCACCTGATATATTCATATTCGCGCATCCTGATTACAGTGCCGACAAGAAATATATCATTTGACATATGGAGTTGTCAATATAAAGTTGAATTTTTAAGAAAAATTATTTTAACTATTTTGGATTTTTATGTTAAAAAATCAAATGAGATAAAGATTTTCCACCCATAACCCCAAGCAAACTAAGAAAAAGATTCAGCACAATATTAATAGACCCAAGAAAGTAGTTGCCATTGGAAAAAAACGTTATAGTTTCATAACTGAAAGTGGAAAAAGTAGTCAACCCCCCCATAATACCTGTAGTCAAAAAAAGTTTCATATTAGGTGAAATAAAGTCTGTAAAGATAGTGAGTTCAAGAATAAATCCAATCAGTATGCCGCCAACGACATTTACGATCAGTGTACCATATGCGAATTGTCCGCCAAAGACATTGGATGAACCTCTTGAAATGACATAACGAAGAATTGAACCAATAAATCCACCTATTCCAACAAGTAGTATTTTTTGCATATCAATCACCTCCTTTAGACAGCAAATGACTCCTACTTTTAATATCGCAAAAAGCAGGAGTCATCAGCATTATGCGTTTAAGGTGAACTCCATCACCTGTAAAATAGATTTGATTAATATAATTATACTGCAACTTGGGATATTTGCAAGCACGAAAGAAAAAAAATCACCGTCATTTTGTTTCTTTAATTCCATTATATAAAGCTACAATTGCTTGATTTTTTACTCCTGCTATCTTATAATAAAATTAAGAAGGGAATGAAGTTCTCCCAAGTCGTGAGACTAAACTGCTGAAAGGCTGATGACTTCTGCTTGAGGCAGATTCGTCGGTTTTTTATGTTATAATGGCCATTCTGCATTAATGGCAGTTTAGTAGAAAGAAGGTGGTCTTTTGGGCAAATGCGTTATGAGGATTATCGTCAATGAGGAACGTAAAAAAAATGAAGCTACGTATGAAGACATCATTCAGTATCTTTGGCAGAATGGTGTATCAGGAGCTACTGCATTTCGAAGTACTGCCAGTATTGATGATAAGAAGCAGCTGCATTATCAGTTGCTGGAAGATGTTTATTTCAACGACCTGGCAATTATTATTGAATCTGTAATGGATCGGTCCATGGCAGATTCATTGACAGATTCATTGAAAATACTGGTTGGCAAAGGGCAGATCAGTTTTTATGATGAGAAAGAAAGTGATGATAATATGGATTTGATGTATGATATTCGGGTTTATACACAGGAACATGCGGTCATATTTAAACACAATGAGTACGAAAAAGTATTGAATATGTTGAAAGAATCTGGAGTAAAATGGGCAACTGTTTCAAAAGGAATCGCAGGATACGGAGAAAATCATAAAATGGTACATCAGAAAATATTTTCTTTCAGTGTAAATGAACCGATTCTGATAGAGTGTCTGACCGCAGAAGCCCACCTTAAGGAGGTTCTGGACAAAATAAATGAAATCATTGCGGAAGGAACAATCTGCACGATTCCGGTTCAGGTATACATTGATAAGTAGTAATCATTGAAACTGCGAAAGACTGATGACTTCCATCTGAATTAGGAAGCGTCAGCCTTTTACTATCATAGAAATTTTACTATCATAGAAATAAGAGTTATTGATTGTCAAGAGCTTTGATGAAAAAAGCGGTTATTAAAAAAGGAGGGAGAACATTATGAATATAGGAATTATAGGAGCCGGTCTTATTGTTCCGGATTTTTTAGAGGCATGCAGGGACATTTCTTCCATTACAGTGCGAAGCATCTGCGCCAGGGAAAGGAATCTGGAAAAGATGAACCAGCTTAGTGAGAAGTATGGAATAGAAAAGATCTTCACAGATTATGAGGATCTGTTAAATGACGATGTGGACGGAATTTATGTTGCCGTGCCCAATCATCTGCATTACCAGTTTGCAAAGGAAGCTCTGAAGCATAAAAAGCATGTGATCCTGGAAAAGCCCTTTACCTCGTCTTATGACCAGGCCAGGGACCTGGTGGAGACAGCAGAGGAAAATCACGTGATTCTGTTTGAAGCCATCTCAAATCAGTATCTGCCCAACTACGAGAAAGTAAAGGAATTGCTGCCTGAACTGGGAGGTATTAAAATTGCCCATTTAAATTTCTCCCAATATTCCAGACGGTATGACTTATTTAAAGAGGGAACTATCCTGCCGGTTTTTGACCCTGAAAAATCAGGGGGAGCCTTGATGGACTTAAACGTATACAATATCCATTTTCTTTTGGGACTGTTTGGAAAACCGGACCGGGTGACTTATATTGCAAACATAGAGCGGGGGATCGACACCTCAGGGATTCTGACCCTGGAATATCCCGGTTTTCAGTGCGCGGCCATTGGGGCCAAGGACTGCAAGGCTCCGGCAGAGGTCAGCATACAGGGGGACAAGGGCTGCATTTACGCAAATACACCCTCCAGCCTTTTTGAAAGCTTTACCTTTTTGGGAAATGACGGCCGGGAACAGGAATATGCGTTAAATGAAGGGAAAAGCCGGATGTATTTTGAACTGAAATATTTTGCAGGCATGGTAGAAAGACAGGATTTTGAGGAGGCGGGGAAGAGAATTCGTCAGACTCTGGATGTCATGGAGATTTTAGACGCAGGCAGAAAGCAGGTAGGCGTGCGGGTGTAGGGGACGCGGCTATGACATGAATAGAAACAAAATTATAAAAAATAGGTTGACAATAAGTGAACGATCATTTATTATAGACGTATAGAGGTGATGGCATGAGAAGAAAAGACGACGAAAAGGTGAGAAGTATCAAAGAAGCAGTGGTCAGGCTGACTCTTGAGGAAGGCTTCCATGGCACTTCTGTCTCTAAAATTGCCAAAATGGCAGGGGTTTCTCCTGCGACTGTTTATATTTATTTTGAGAACAAAGAGATTATGCTGCACGACATTTACAGCGAGTATTCGGAGGATATATACGATTATTTACTGGACAGCATCAACCGGGATATGCAGGGACGGCAGCAGATTGAGATACTTATTCAGAGCTATTATAATTATATTTTAGAGAACAAAGAGATTTTCAGCTTTGTGGAGCAGTTTTCCAACTGTCCCTGTCTGGCAGACAGCTGTTCCGGGAGAAAAGGAATCTGCAACATATACGACTTAATGACGGAGATGAAGAGGAACAACGTCATTAAGAATTACAATGAGGACAATTTGCTGGCCATTATTTTTTCTCCGGTAAAAGCCATTGCAGCCGACAACCGCAAGGATGAAGCTCAAAAGGCAGATCTGTTAAAGGAGCTGATTCTGATTATTCAGGATGCAATATTAAGATAAGGTATCAATATGCGGGATAATTTCATCCCGCAAAAAAATAAGTTTTAATTAAATGAACATTCACTTTTGACCAGTCACAGAAAGGATAAAACTATGGAAAATAATAACAGAAACATAGGAATCGTTTTCCCCATATATAATAAAGTTTTATTGCCTGGTTCTGCAACCGCAGTTCATCTGGAGCATTTAAGCGACAAGCAGCTCAGCCTTTTGGAAAATGAAGAGGTTGTAAAGATTGCCCTGCCCCTTAAGCAGAATCTGTTAAAGGGCAAGAAAACAGAAGCGGATTTTTATAAGACAGGCGTAATTTTCTCTGTCAACGCTCTGGAAAATACGGAAAAGGGCGTACAGATAGCCGTCAGCACAGGGGAAAGGGTTGAGGTAAAGGAGTTTTTCCTGTCAGAGGATATGATACATGCCCAGTTTGAATACAGCCCGGATCAGGTGGATTTAGATGAAAAAAGCCGGGAAGAGATGATGGGCTATATCAAAAAGGTTACAGGCGAGATCAGTTCCAGATTTTCAGGCGGAGAACAGTACCAGAGAATCGTGGAAGCGTTTACGGACATAAATTCCATCATCGTGTACTTATCCCAGTTCCTGCAGATACAGAACAATGAAAAGTACGAACTGCTGGAAATAGGGTCCTTAAAGGAAAGAAGCCTGCGCTTCCTGGACTACCTTTTAAAGCAAAAAGAGATGATCGAGCTGCAGATGCAGATTTCCGAAAAATTCTCTGAGAAAGCCAACCGCTATTACAGGGAATCCGTGCTCAGGGAGCAGTTAAAAGCCATTCAGGCCGAGCTAAACGAGGGCAAGGAAGAGAGCGGAAAAAAGGAAACCGATTACTTAAGCAAGATTGAAGAGGCCGGAATGCCGCCGGAGGTAAAAGAAGCCGCTCTTGAAGAGCTGGATAAGATGGACGATCAGGGCCCCAATAAGCTGGATTATAACATCATACGCAATTACTTAGATCTTCTGGTTCAGCTTCCCTGGAAAAAGGAAGAGGCAAAGTCCGTTGACCTGGAGGAGGCCAGAAAGATTTTAGATGAACAGCATTATGGGCTTACGAAGGTTAAGGAAAGGATTATCCAGCACCTGGCGGTTATGCAGTTAAACAAAAATAAAAAGGGTTCCATACTGCTTTTGGTAGGGCCTCCAGGAACAGGAAAGACGAGCCTTGGAAAGAGCATTGCAGAGGCACTTGGCAGAACCTATACCCGTCTGAGCCTGGGCGGTATCCGGGATGAATCAGAGATAAGGGGACACAGAAGAACCTATGTGGGAGCAATGCCGGGAAGAATTATCCAGAGCATCCGCAAGGCGGGAAAGAATAATCCTGTCATGGTTCTTGATGAAGTGGATAAGATCATGTCCGGCGGTTTCAGCGGAGATCCTGCCAGCGCCCTTTTGGAGGTGCTGGACCCGGAGCAGAACAACAGCTTTACGGATCATTATATGGATCTTCCCTTTGACTTATCCGATGTATTCTTTATCGCAACAGCCAATTCCTTAGAGACCATCCCCGGCCCATTACTGGACCGTATGGAGATCATAGAGATATCCAGCTATACCGCAGACGAAAAGTTCCACATCGGCAAAAATCATCTGCTTCCCGCTGTTTTGGAGGAGCATGGATTGACTTCAGACCAGCTGGTCATAGAGGATCAGGTAATGCAGAAGATCATCAGTGAGTACACGCTGGAAGCCGGTGTCAGAGGGTTGAAGAAGCAGCTGGCAGCTCTTGCCAGAATTACTACGGAAAAGATCGTATCAAAGAAAGCCGAGCTGCCTTACCGCATTAAGGAAGAGGATTTAGAAGAGCTTTTGGGAAGAAAGGTTTCCCGCCATGACAAAGCCCAGCAGGACAACCCACCGGGTGTGGTGACCGGGCTGGCATGGACGCCTGTAGGCGGTGAAATACTCTTTATAGAAGCCACAGATATGCCGGGCAGCGGGGATGTGATCCTTACGGGAAAGCTGGGAGATGTGATGAAAGAATCAGCCAGAATTTCCTTAAGCCTGTTAAAATCCAGACTGCCTTTCAACTCCTTTAACTTTAAGGAAAGGGATCTTCACATTCACGTTCCGTCAGGAGCAGTTCCAAAGGACGGTCCGTCTGCTGGAATCGCATTGTTCACCGCTTTGGCTTCCCTGGTTACAGGCAATAAGGTGGACTCTAAAATAGCCATGACCGGCGAAATTACCTTACGGGGAGCCGTGCTGCCCATAGGAGGCTTAAAGGAAAAGCTTTTAGGCGCCCAGAGAGCCGGAATCACAAAGGTTTTGATCCCACAGGACAATGTGGTCGATTTAAAGGATGTGCCGGAAGAAGTAAAGAACCGGCTGACCATCATACCGGTGGAAACCATAGAGGATGTGATGAAAGAGACCATTGGAATCTCCCTGCCGAGGATTGAACATGTATTGATGCAGAAAAACGGGAACGGACGGCTTTTTGAAGCCCTGGATACAACATCAAATAATAAAAGAAAAGAGGTAATTTAAATGATGGCAGTAACGAAAGACACTTTAATCGGAGAAATTTTAAATGAGGACAGAACCACAGCTCCATTCTTTTTTGAAATGGGTATGCACTGTCTGGGATGCCCTGCATCAGCCAGCGAAAGCCTGGAGGAGGCCTGTATGGTCCATGGGACTTCAGTAGAGGAAATGGTCCGCAGGCTGAATGAGCATATGGGAAACTAATAATTATATAATGATTTAAATAAAGAGGCGGCCGCAATCCAATGCAGCCGCCTTTTTCATTTTATTTTATTTATTCAATGCCCTTTCCAAAAAGAGCCTCTGCCATGCTTTCATAGCCGTAAATCTGGGATACATACCGCAGTCCGTCGTTGATCTCCACGGACGAAAAGTCATGGTCTTCAAGGAACTTGGCGTCTTTATCATTTAAGTAGTAATAAAACATAAGGGCCATTTTGTAAAATTCATTGTCCTTTGGGTCCAGCTCATCCAATAACCGGTTTTCCGCCTCATTGAGTTCTCCATTATCAATAAGCTGAACAAGCTCATGATACCTTGATTTCATTTCTTCATCCTTAAAGGCATTCTCTTCATTTTTCCCCAAGTCTATATTGAAAATCAGCCGTAACAGGGTATTGACCGCGCCGCTGGTCATTCGTGTTAAATAATCGTCTTTTAACATAAGCTTCTCCTTTTTTGTTATTTATTGAAAATATAAACATCCGGGACTGGAATTCTAAATCTCTTTCTGCCCCTTTGAAGTTTTCCACAAAAGAAAAAATCCGGCCAGAGCCACAAAAAGAGAGATAAATTGGGAGGTGGATAAGCTTCCCACTGATCCGCGGATTAAGTCGCCCCGGTAAAACTCAATGAGGAAGCGACCGATGCTGTAGAAGATTAAGTAAAAGGCGCTGACTCTTCCCGGCGTCTTATTTTTCCTCGCCAAAGCACATAGGACGAAGAAGTTTAAAAAGTCAAAAGCACTTGAGACGATCTGGGAGGGAAATAAGGGAATGTTGTTGGGGGCAAACTGGGAGCTTCGGAACGTAACGGAAAATGGACTGTGACATTCCTGCCCATAGCAGCATCCGGCCAGAAAGCAGCCGATCCTTCCAAAGCCCTGGGCAAGGGCGATGGAGGGAACCACCAGATCCAGATAACGGTAAAAGCTTATTTTTTTAGCCCTGCAGTAAAAAAATCCGGCACAGATCCCGCCCATGATCCCTCCATATACCACAAAGCCGCCGGAAAAGCGGAGTAAGAGCCCGGGATCCCTGAGTATATCCTTAAAAACAGTGAGATAATAAAGAAGCTTTGCGCCTACAAGGCCAAAGCCTGCCCCATATAGAAGCAGGGGAAATAAGTGGTCCGGGTCAAGCCCCAGCTTTTTTGCCCGGTATTCCGCCAGCAAATAGGCGGAGATAATGCCAATACCGATCATCAGGCCGTATCCGTGGAAGGTTATGCCGCCGATGGTAAATAAGTCGTTGTACATGATGAATTTCCTTTTCCTGTCATTTGTATTTATAACGACCTATTATACCATAAGTTTTTTCCAATTGCAAAAGAAAGCTTGACCAGTCTACACCACATATAAAATGTACATTTCTTTCAGTTTTTCCCCGATCTGCTGCCTTAAAAATATTTCCCCATCTTCCCGCAGATCATTTCTGTAACAATATTTTCCCTTTCCCCGCCCTGTCATAAGCTCTTTATCATATAGGAGCTCTGCATCCGGAAATGCCTCCGTATTGATGGCATTCTGCACAAAGCTGTAGGTCATAAAAATGATTTCAATGGCGGCCTGCTTCTTGGCCTTTTCCGTCAGGGTTTCAGAAAGAATTGTGATTAAATCGGCATACAGCTCTTTCCAGTCCTCCGTAAGAATAACAGGGGCGATCAAAAGTCCCACCCGGTATCCGGCGTCGCACATTGCATTTAAGGCGGAGATTCTGGCCTTTAGGCCGGAGGTGCCCGGTTCAAAACGGCTTATGATGGACTGGGGATTGACGCTCATGCGCATGATCACACGCCCCCGGTGCTCCAGCCCAAGCAGGGGCTCCACCTGATTGAACTTTGTGGGAAAGGTGAGAAAGCCATACTTACTTTTGCTGAAATTTTCAATAGTCCAGGCCAGATTTCCGGTAATGGTATTTTCAAGAACAAGATCGCTGTTGCTTCCGATCTCATAGGTGAAATCCTTTTGCATACGTTCTCCGTGGTCCATAAGCTTTTTTAACATCTGCTCCCGGTTTACGAAAAGCCGCAGATAGGCGCATTTATTATAATTGCACACTAAATAGCAGTAATGGCACATGGCGGTGCAGCCGGAGGAAGTATATGGAACAAGAAAATCAGACACCTTATGATTGGGAACGTAGTTGTGGGTTTTGCGGACTCCTATGACCAGATAGCGCTTCATGGACGGAAAATCTTTGTTTGGCCGGGTGCGCAGCTCGTCAATTTTGTTGTGACTTTCAATGGGAATCCAGGGAATGTCACTGTACTTTTCTTTCAAATGCCGGCCAAGCTCGTATTCGAGGGAAGCGGGCTCGTAATAAATTTTGTCTGGAAACATGAGATACCTCCTGATAAAGCCTATTATTTGTGAAAAATGATGTACTACGCCCTTAAAAATGCACAAAAAAGTGGACAAAATTTATACAAAGTCACAAAAATTCATAAACGAACATATACACAATAAACGAACATATAAAAACATTGAAAATCAGAGATAAACGTGATAATATTGGTATAAAGGAACATAAAGATCATATAATTCGAACATAAAATCAAAGGAGGATAATGTATGAGCAAAGTAGGCGAAATGACCAGGGAATCCTGGATCATGAGCACATTTCCTGAGTGGGGAACCTGGCTGAATGAGGAAATCGAAAGTGAAGAAGTAAAGCCGGGAACCGTAGCCATGTGGTGGCTGGGCTGCACAGGAATCTGGTTTAAAACCCCGGGAGGCTGCAATCTGACCATAGACTTCTGGTGCGGCAACGGAAAGCAAACCCATGGAAATGGAAAGATGGCGGTGGGGCACCAGATGGCTAACATGTGCGGGGCGAGAAAGATGCAGCCAAATCTCCGGGCCGTTCCGTTTGTCCTTGATCCATTTGCCGTCAAGCAGGTGGATGCCGTTCTGGCCACTCATTACCATCAGGATCACATGAGTGCAGAGTATGCGGCCCATGTCATCCAAAGCGGCATGACTACGGTAGATGAAAACGGAAAAGAGATTCCCGTTCCCTTTATCGGCCCCTTAAAATCCGTGGAAACCTGGGTGAAGTGGGGAGTTCCCCAGGACCGCTGTAAAATTGTGCGTCCAGGTGATATAATCAAAATCAAGGACGTGGAAATCGTAGTCCTGGATTCCTTTGACCGGACCTGTCTGGTAACCACAGACTCTACGGGACCGGACCGGGAGGAGCTTACGGGAATCTGTCCTACAGACATGGACGACAAGGCGGTGAATTACTTAATTAAGACCCCGGGAGGAAATATTTACCACAGCGGCGATTCTCATTATTCCATTTATTTTGCAAAGCATGGGAAGGACCATAAGGTGGATGTGGCCTTTGGGTCCTACGGAGAGAATCCGGTGGGAATGGCGGATAAGATGACCTCCTGTGATATCCTGCGCATGGCGGAGGCCTTAAGATGCAATGTGGTGATTCCGATCCATTATGACGTATGGACCAATTTCATGGCAGATGTGGATGAGATAAAGGTGCTGTACGAAATGAAAAAGGACCGGCTGGATTACCAGTTCCATCCGTTTTTCTGGGAGGTGGGAGGAAAATACGTCTATCCGACACATAAGGATAAAAAGGCTTATCACCATCCAAGAGGCTTTGAGGACTGCTTTGAAGCGCCCCAGAACATACCGTTCCGCTCCTGTCTGTAGAGGGGCATGCCCTGTCCCGGAAAACGGGCGGAAAAGAGGAAAAATATGTTAAGAGAATTTGTTGAGAGCAAGCACTGCAAATTTGCTGATTCAGCTCCCACCTGGCAGGAGGCCATACGCATGAGCTGTCAGCCTCTGGAAGCAGATGGGACCGTGGAGGAAAACTACAAGGAAGACATCATTGAATGTATCAACAAATACGGCCCTTACATCGTTATCATGCCGGGCGTAGCCATGCCCCATTCCCAGGAATGTGCAAAAGGCGTACACAATACGGCGATCAGCTTTATGAAGCTTAAGAATGCGGTAAGCTTTGTGGAGGGAGATCCGGAAATGGATGCAAAGCTGTTTTTTACCCTTGCCTCCTGCAACCCGGAACAGCATTTGGAAAACATGACAAAACTGTCGGAGCTTCTTATGAATGAAGCGGCAGTAGAAGCGCTTAAGGAAGCGGAAACAACAGAAGATCTGATGAATATTCAGGAAAAATATTTGGATGAATGAGGGGGAGTTTCTTATGGATATATTATTAAAAATTTGGTCATATTTTGCAGTCAACGTTCTGCAGCAGCCGGCGTTTATGATCGGCCTGATTGTAATGGTAGGGTATATACTTCTGGGAAAACCATGGTACGATGTGTTGGCCGGTGTCATAAAGGCCATTGTAGGGTACCTGATTTTAACGGTAGGCTCCGGCGGACTCGTAAATAACTTCCGTCCGGTTCTTGTGGGACTGAAAGACCGTTTTAACATGAACGCCATGGTCATTGATCCGTATTTTGGACAGAATGCCGTTACGGCGGGAGTGGAAGAGGTTTTCGGAAAAACCTTTGGAAATGCCATGATTCTGCTTCTTATCGCCTTTATTGTCAATATTTTATTGGTGCGCTTCCGCAAGGCCACAAAGCTTCGGGCTCTGTTTACCACCGGTCATGTTCAGGTACAGCAGGCGGCTACCGCATACTGGCTCATCCTGTTCGCATGTCCGTTCCTGTTAGACAACAATGTAGGCCTTCTGGTGGTAATGGCGCTGATTTTAGGAGCATATTGGGCGGTGGGTTCCAACTTAACCATTAAGCCCTGCCAGGAGCTGACCGACGGAGCAGGCTTCTGTCTTGCCCATCAGCAGATGTTCGGCATCGCATTAAATGCCTGGATTGCAGAACGGTTTTTCGGAAAGAAGAAAAACGGCAAAGAAGTGAAGAAAATCGAGGATATCGAGCTTCCCGGCTTTATGTCCATCTTCAATGAAAACATGGTGTGTACATCTATCCTCATGGTAATATTCTTCGGAGCCATACTCTGCATTCTTGGACGTGATTATTTAATTGAGCAGAAGTTCTTAAAGGAAGGATCAAGCATGTTCTTCTATGTGCTTCAGACCTGCCTGTACTTCTCCGTTTATCTGGCTATCCTGCAGCTTGGAGTAAGAACCTTTGTTACCGAGCTGACGGCTTCTTTCCAGGGAATTGCGGATAAGCTGCTCCCAGGCTCTCTTCCCGGAGTGGACTGTGCGGTTATATTCGGATTCGGTTCTGCCAATGCCGTGCCTTTAGGCTTTCTGGCCGGCTTTGTAGGCCAGATTCTGGCAATCATTGCACTTATTGTTTTAAAGAGCCCTGTACTTGTAATCTGCGGTTTCGTTCCGGTATTTTTTGATAATGCTACCATTGCCGTATTTGCCAATGAAAAGGGCGGCATCAAGGCAGCCCTGATCCTGCCGTTTTTCTCCGGCATCTGTCAGGTATTCGGCTCCGCCATTATTGCAGGCTGGGTAGGAATGGCCGCTTACGGCGGATATCTTGGAATGTGGGATTGGGCGGTTATATGGCCTGTCATGACAGCTGTAATGAAATTCTTAAGCTACGCAGGCGTTGCTATTGTAGTAATCGCACTTCTTGCCATACCACAGATCCAGTACCGGAAGGACAAAAAGGGATATTTCCTCATAACAGAGGATTACGAAGCTTATAAGTCATTAAAGGAAAAGAATCAGCAGTAAGGAGAGGGATTAAATGTCAAAAGAAAATTTGAGCTTTATGGTGTGTTGTGCAAACGGGGCTGGGTCCAGCCTGATGATGAAGATGACCATGCAGAAAGTCCTTGATAAGACAGGGATCAAGCCGTCAAAGATTCACCACTGTGCTCTTTCCGAGGGAAAGACGGCGGCAATGCAGTACGATGTTGTATTCTGCGCCCAGAACTTTGTGAGCATGTTTAAATCCGCTCAGGAGAAGGGGACCACTGTCATCGGCCTGCGCAACATTATGTCCGCCCAGGAGATGGAAGAGAAGATGAAGGAACACGGAATCCTTTAATTTATGAAAAATCAATCAAAACGAACATGAAATAAGTGACACAAGCTGCTGAAACGGATATAATGAAGACAGGAATTATATCTTTATAGGCTGAGAGGTAAGAGAAATGAAGAAAGACAGAGCTTGTGTAGACAACCGCAGAAGCCGCATCCTGGAGATGATGAAAGAAAACCCCAGGGTGCGGGTGGATGAGCTGGCGGAAATATTGGGGGTATCCCTTATTACCATCCGGAGAGATTTTCAGTATTTAGAAGATAAAAAACTGTTGGTCAGGACCCATGGAGGCGCAGTTGCCCCGGGAGATCCGGTGGATGAGGTGCAGCTATACCGGAACTTAATTGCCAGGTATGCCGCCCGGTTTGTATCAGAGGAGGATACCCTCTTTATCAACACCAGCCTTAATGCGATAAAGCTTTTGGAGTACATCAGCTGTGAAAATGTAACGGTCATTACCAATAACGGAAAAGCCATTAACTGTGAGCTTCCCAAGGGAGTAAGCGTGGTGCTGACAGGCGGTGAACTGCGCCATCCAAAGGACGCCATGGTAGGAGATTACGCCCTGCGTAATTTACAGCCCATCTATGCAAAAAAAGCATTTATCGGCTGCTCCGGTATCAGCGGGGAAAATGGGATGACCACGGAAATCTTTAATGAGGTCAGCATCAATGAGCTGATGATAAACCACGCCACCCAGGATGTTTATGTCCTGGCGGACCATACGAAAATAGGGAAAAACAGCAGCTTTGTCAGCTGTCCTATTGAAAAAATAAAGTATCTTATCACTGATGAAAAAGCGCCGGAGGAAGCACTGAATCTCATTCGCGAGAAAGGGGTTAAAGTGTACCAGGTGCACCGTTCAGATTTTTAAACCAATCATCATGGAACAATGCCCGGGCTTCCATTTTGATTGTATCAATTGGAGGCAAATTTATGGAAAAGGCATATACCCTTGGATTATATGAGAAATCCATGCCGTCAGACCTCGGCTGGAAGGAAAAGCTGGAAGCAGCAAAAGCAGCCGGGTTTGACTTTGTGGAAATCAGCATCGATGAAACCGATGAAAAGTTAAAGCGCCTTGACATGTCCCAGGCCGAGCGTCTGGAAATGGTAAGCGTCATGAAAATTGTGGGTCTGCCCATACGCACCATGTGCTTAAGCGGACACCGCAAATACCCATTGGGAAGCCATGATCCGGCTGTCAGGGAAAAGGGAATGGAGATTATGAAAAAGGCCATTGAACTGGCAGACGATTTAGGCATCCGGATCATTCAGCTGGCAGGCTATGACGTTTACTATGAAGATTCCAGCGAAGAAACAAAGAATTACTTTTTAGAGAACTTAAAAAAGGCCACAGAGATGGCGGCCCGTGCCGGCGTGGTCTTAGGCTTTGAGACAATGGAAACCGAATTTATGAATACTGTGGAGAAATCCATGAAGTACGTGAAATTAGTATCATCTATGTATCTGAACGTCTATCCGGATATCGGAAATATCACCAATGCGACGAAAACCTATGGAACCGATGTATTAGAGGACCTTCGGGCAGGAAAGGGCCATCTGGTGGCCATGCACCTAAAGGAGACTGCTCCGGGAGAATTCCGGGAAGTTCCCTTTGGAAAGGGCCACGTAGATTTTGAAAAGGCCATAAAGACCGCCTGGGAGCTGGGAATCCGCAAATACGTGGCGGAATTCTGGTATACGGGAAATTCGGAGTGGATGAAGGATTTAATCGACGCCAACCGCAGGATGACAAAAATCCTGAATGAACAGAGCTAGGAGAGGAAGATCCATGAAAGCAGAGAAAAAGGTTTTAGAAAATTTATCAAAATGTTATTCCATTGCACCCCTGCATTTTCAGGGAACCGGCCATATTCTGGTTGCGGCTGAAAAAGAGGACCGGTGCCTGCTTTTTGACACGGAGGGGAACCTGGAAGATACGGTATGGACCGGTCCGGGAGGCGTCATGACCATGGTCCAGGTCCCGGGCACGGACGGCCAGTTTCTTGCCACCCATAAATTTTACTCTCCCAACGATTCCAAAGAGGCCAAAATCGTGATCGTGACTCCCAGGGGAAAAGGAGACTGGGAGGTGCGGACACTGGTAGATTTACCTCACGTCCACCGCTTTGATATTCTGGAAAGGAACGGAGTGTACTATCTTCTGGCCTGTACCTTAAAATCAGGCCACCAGTATAAGGAAGACTGGTCCAGCCCCGGAAAGGTTTACGCAGCAGTTCTCCCCGGGGATTTAAGCGCCTTTAACGAGGATTTCCAGTTAGAGCTTACGGTTATTAAGGACGACATGGTTAGAAACCACGGATATTACCGGATGAGAGAGGGCGGTCTGGAAACATCACTCATTTGCTCGGAAAGCGGCGTTTACCGGTTCACTCCGCCGGAAAACGCAGAGAAAGATTGGGAAATCACCAGGCTTTTGGACACACCGGCCAGTGATTCCGTTCTGGTTGACTTTGATGAGGATGGGGAGCTGGAGCTGGCAGTGCTTTCTCCGTTTCACGGCGATAGGCTTACCGTATACAAAAAGCAGGAAAACGGATATGAAAAAGTTTATGTGCATGAAAAGCCCCTGGAATTTCTTCATGCCATTTACGGAGGAGAGCTTTGCGGCAGAAAGGCCCTGGTGGTGGGCCACAGAAAAGGGGAGAGAAACCTTCTGGCCTTTACCTGGAACAAAGAAACAGGGCAGTACGAATGTGAAATTTTAGACGAAGATTGCGGCCCGGCCAATGTTTACCACTACACAAAGGATGGAAAAGACATTCTCATTTCCACCAACCGGGAAATTGATGAGATCGCCATGTATACGGTCACACCATAGAAAGGGGGGAGTAAAAATGCTGGAAGAACTGAAAAAACTGGTTTATGAAGCCAATATGGAGCTTCCCAAATACGGACTTGTCACCTTTACCTGGGGCAATGTGAGCGCTATTGACAGGGCCAGCGGGAAATTTGTAATAAAGCCCAGCGGCGTGGACTATGAAAAGCTGACGCCTGAGGATATGGTGGTCATGGACCTTGAGGGAAACAAGGCGGAGGGAAAATTAAATCCCTCCTCTGATACAGCCACTCATCTGGAGCTTTACAAGGCATTTCCTGATATGGGGGAATCGTTCATACCCATTCTCCATGGGCCACCAGCTGGGCTCAGGCGGGCAGGGGGATACCCTGCTACGGTACCACCCATGCGGATTATATGTATGGGGAGATTCCCTGCCTTCGCTGCCTTACGAAGGAGGAAATCGACGGCGCCTATGAGAAAAATACGGGGCTTTTGATTGTAGATTATTTTAAGGACATAGATTATGTGGCTGTTCCTGCCTGCCTCTGCAAGAATCACGGCCCATTTGCATGGGGAAAAGATGCTGCTGAAGCAGTCCATCATGCGGTGGTGCTGGAGGAGGTGGCAAAGATGGCAGCCCGCTGTGAGATGATAAATCCCCAAGTAATACCGGCGCCTCAGGAGCTTTTGGACAAACATTACTTAAGAAAGCACGGGGCAAATGCCTATTACGGGCAGAAATAAATCTGATATGTCAGCTTAAAACAAATTTTGCGTTTTTTGTTGTAATTACAACGGACTAAACCGGAAAATCATAGTATGATAACTCCAGAAAGTAAAAAACAGGAGGTCATAAGGAATGGTTCGTAGAATTATTCAGATTGATAAAGAGAAATGTAATGGCTGCGGGCTCTGTGCGGAAGCCTGTCACGAAGGTGCTATTGCGATGGTAAACGGGAAAGCGGAGCTCATGCGGGATGATTACTGCGACGGGTTAGGGAACTGTCTTCCTGCCTGCCCCACAGGCGCTATCAGCTTTATAGAACGGGAAGCGGCTGCTTATGATGAAGCGGCAGTGGAACAGAATAAGAAAAAGGCGGGAGCGGCAGAAAAAGCGGTCTTTACCGGCTGCCCGGGAAGCAGAGCCATGCAGTTTAACCGCACGGCCCAGGAAACGGAAAAACCGTCCGGATCTCCGGTGGAATCCCAGCTGAGGCAGTGGCCTGTCCAGATCAAGCTGGTTCCCGTAAAAGCGCCTTATTTCGATCAGGCAGATTTACTGATTGCGGCAGACTGCACCGCTTATGCTTACGGAGACTTCCACCGGAAGTTCCTTCAGGGAAAGGTTGTTGTTGTGGGATGTCCAAAGCTTGACCAGGCGGATTACAGCGAAAAGCTGTCTGAAATCCTGAGAGCCAACAATATTAAGAGTGTTACTGTGGTACGTATGGAAGTTCCATGCTGCGGCGGGCTGGAGTATGCTGCCCTGCACGCCCTTGAGGAAAGCGGGAAAGACATTCCCTGTCAGGTCGTTACCATTTCCGTAGACGGAAATATCCTTTCATAGCATAGAAAAAAATAGCAAAGTATAGAAGAAACCCTCTAGGAACAGAAAAATCCCGGCCGGAAATTCCAGGCCGGGATTTTTTGTACAGATTTAAAGAATATTAAATATTTGTCAGACGTTCAAAAAGATTGTTCACATCCAGTTGGCCGTACCCCCATATGTTGTTGGGGTAGACTGTTGCAGCTTCCCGTCTTGCGCCCCGTATCATCAGGCGATTGATGTCATTTCCTGTCATGGACGTATAGTTTCCCCTGGGGATGGCCCATTCCATAATCATAGCAATGGCTCCGGCCGTATGGGCAGCGGCGGCTCCGGTTCCGGTCAGAGTTCCGTACTGGTTACCAGGAAGCGCACAGGGAAGCTGAAAGCCCGGCGCGGCAATGTCCGGCTTCACCTGATTGGTCCTCGTATAGCCTCTGCCGGATTCAATCAGGATGCTGTTATTAAACTGGTTATAAGCGGTAACTGTCAGCTGGTGGATTCCGTTGCCTGGCGAGGTTATGGTGGTATCCGGGTCGGGGTTTAGGAAAAAGGTTTCATTCGAAATAAGATTTCCGGCAGGCAGCCAGGAATGAAAGGACAGAGTTTCCGCCTGGACACTGCTGACCCGGATTCTCCAGACTCCGGAAATCGGGTCCCGGAACCGGATTAAGATCAGCTGATCCCCGGTTTCTTCCTCAAAAATAAAATTATTGACGTAAACAATGCTGGGAGTAAAGATGAAATTAAATACTCTGCAGTCGCTGATTGCCGGATATACCTGTTGCGTAGATTCCCGGTTCGGCGAAGATATGTCAACCGTAAGCCGTCCCAGAGCATAAGGCCATATTTCCATGGAAAACTGCTTGTCATTTTCTCCGATTCTCAGTTCAAAATCGTGGTAAAAGGGAGCGGAAGTGGTGCTGTTAAAATAATGCCTCTGACTGTTTCCTTCATTTCCGGCGGAAACGCAGACTCCGATTCCCGGCAGGCGCGTAAAGTAGTTTAAGTAGTTGCTTAAGGCTCCGCTTCCGTCATGGCCTCCCTGGCTGCTTCCCATGGCAACGCATACCACCAGGGGGCGGCTTGCGCTATGAGAAAAGGATACCAGGTACCGGACGCCCAGCATAATATCTGATTCCTGAAAGCAAACGGCATCTTCCGGAACGAAAAAGATTTCCTTTAAGTTTTGCTTTGCCTCTTTCAGCTTTACAACCACCAGCTCCGATTCAGGAACAACGCCGGAAAAGGACTGTTCCAGATCGGGTTTTCCTGCAATAATGCTGGCAATGGCTGTTCCGTGGCCGATCGTGTCCGTGGTAGGAACCAGGGATAAGGGAGCGTCGGATCTAAGCGCAAGATTGATGATTTCCCGCCTGTATTCCGAGCCGAAGGTAAACCCCTCCGGAGGCGTTCCGCTCTGTACCGACTGGTCCCAGATGGAGAGAATGCGGGTGGTGCCGTCATTATACAGGAAAGTCGGATGCTGGTAATCGATCCCCGTATCAATCACCCCAATAATGATTCCCCGCCCAAACAGACTTAAAAAAGGATTTCTCTGAACCGTGCCGATGCCGGACTGTTCGATGCTGATGGTAGAGTTTGGTACATAGAGGGACGGAAAGCTGTGGTAGGGATACATTCCCAGATTGCAGGGATCGGAACTTACTACGGGAACATGGAGCAGGGAATGTCGGAAATTCAGCATGGTAATGTTTTCCCCGTCATTATACATTGGGATCGAGACGTTATTGATAATAAGGTCATAATAATTGTTGTCCAGAACTTTTTCCAAACTTTAAGCCTCCCGCCCTGGATGCAAAGGGTATTTGTTTTATCTTATGCAGCAGAGGGGGTATTATGAGCAGAGGAGGGGGACTTTGTGAAAGGGATGTAAGGCGGCGGGGGAGGGCTTCGGATCCGGAATCCCAGAGGCACTTTACGAAATACAAAAATACCGGAAAACCTTGCATTTACAAGAATTTCCGGTGTTTTGGCTGTTTATTAAAAAATGGAAGTAATGGGGCTCGAACCCATGACCTTTCGCGTGTGAGGCGAACGCTCATCCCAGCTGAGCTATACTTCCATTTCCTGGAGATAGCGAGACTCGAACTCGTGACCTATGCGTTGCGAACGCATCGCTCTCCCAGCTGAGCTATATCCCCATATCTAGATTATAGCACGAAGATTCTGAATTTCAAGTATTATTTACACAAATAAAAAAATATTCTATAACTGTAGAAAATGACACATTGCAAATCCAATTATAAGGGTGCCCCCTCAATACGCTGCACCTTAAAGAATCACATTTGCCTGACAGCCCTCCAGCCATTTTACAATGTTTTCAAAGACAATTTTTGCACGGGTTTCCATGGATTCTGCCGATGCAAAGGCCACATGGGGCGTAACAATGGTATTTTTGCTGTTAAGCAGAGGATGGGAGGGATCAAGGGGAGGCTCTGTTTCAAATACATCGATTCCAGCGCCTGAAAGGTAACCGGAATTTAAAGCCTCAGCCAAAGCCTGGGAATCCACAATAGGCCCTCTGGCGGCATTGATGAGGTAAGCGCCCTTTTTCATTTTGGAAATGGTGTCCCGGTTTATCAAATGGCGTGAATCCTCATTTAAAGGACAATGAAGGCTGACAATATCGGAACGGGACAGCAGATCGTCAAGAGAGACGAATTCGATGAATGAGGGCTCATTTCCGGTCAGACGGCGCTTGTACCCCAGAACCTTGCAGCCAAAGGCATTACAGAGCTCTGCGGTCCTCGCACCGATTGCTCCTGTACCCACGATTCCAACGGTTTTTCCCATGAGCTCACAGCCTACAAGGCCATCCTTTGTTTTTCCTTCCCGGCAGCGTGCTTCCACCGCAGGAACATTGCGCAGCAGGGAGAGCATCATGCAGAGCGTCAGTTCCGCAACTGCCTGGGTAGAGTATCCGGCCGCATTGCTGACCCGGATTCCTTTTGAGCGGGCGGCTTCTAAGTCCACGTGATCAACGCCTGTAAATGCTACGTCTATGAATTTTAAGTTTTCACAGGCAGAGATAACCTGTCCGGTCAGAGGCATGTTGGCGATCATGATAATATCCGCCTGCCTGGCCCGTTCAATCTGGACCTCAGGGCTTGTATCCTTCGGATAAGCAAAAAAGCAGTGGCCGGCTTCCACCAGTGGCTTTGCACATTCCTGTAAAAGGCTGTCCGGGATGCCCAGGGATTCTAACAGTACGATATTCATATATATCACTCCAATCAAGGTATTATAACAGGGCCGCAGCGGATGCGGCCCTGCAAATAAAATTATACCACTGTTTGGAAAAATAAAAAAGACGGGATTTATTTTGCTGCCTTTTCTGAATATGTGGTTGTTACAAGCTCTTCATAAGGGACTCTGTCTTTGAGTTCCCCGGATTCTTCCAGAATATTTTCCAGAAGCTCAAAGCTGTCTTTCTTGAAAATGGTATCTCCTTTCCAGGTGTCCTGGGCTTTGTAGCGGTCCACAATGGTTGCAATGGTCGCCACATCGGTTTCTTTGAACTGAGGCTGCATTATGATAGAATTGCAGCTATATTACGAAAGCCGGCTGTGAAAAGAATTCGCCAGCTGATTAGCGGCTTCCTTACCGGTATACAATGCCCCCTGCATCCAGCCATGCTTTGTGGATAAGTGTTCCCCGGCGAAGTAAATCCTTTGATTAAATTCAGGCTTTAACATCTCATAGGCAAATAACTTTTTCTGGCCTGGGAGCGCCATAGCAAAAGCCCCACGGTTATAA
>JASGGP010000013.1:0-28441 GCA_047604985.1 Lacrimispora sp. | reverse complement strand
TCTTCCTTTGCAGGCTTTACTTCACGGCCGCAGTCCGGGCACTTTCCATCCACCAGCTGGGATTCCGTAAAAAAGGATTCGCAGGGGGTGCAGTACAGGCCTTCATAATAGCCCTTGTAAATGTCGCCCTGATCATACAGCTTCTTAAAGATCTTCTGAACCTGTTCCTCGTGGTCCTTATCCGTAGTACGCATGAATTTATCATATGAAGTATTCATTAAATCCCAGATTTTTCTGATCTCACCGGCTGCCTGATCCACAAATTCCTTTGGAGTAACGCCGGCTGCGGCGGCCTTTTCCTCAATCTTCTGGCCGTGCTCATCGGTTCCTGTCTGAAAGAATACATCATAGCCTTGCCTCTTATAGCGGGCGATGGCATCGGCTAAAACTGCCTCGTAGGTATTGCCGATATGGGGCTTCCTGACGCATAGGCAATAGCTGTAGTAATGTAATATGGTTTCTTTTCCGTATTTTTACACATTTTCATTTCCTCCTGTTCTGCAAAGAAAAACCCGCCTTAAAATATCCTCTCGGAGATTTAAAGACGGGGAACTGTCCCGTGTTACCACTTTAATTCATCCATACCTTACGGCACGGACCTTATGGCTGCTTTATCAGCAGAAAGCCTCCTGGGAAGCTTAGGGCTGCATACAAACAGTCTGACACGATAACGGGTGTAACCGTCGGAATTTAAAGGCATGTTTCCGCCAATTCAATTCCGCTGCTCCAAGGCCATGTTGGGAAATGTCCTCAAGCTTCCTTTTCAGCTTCCGGAAGTCTCTGCTCATGAGGCCCTTTTCTTACTCTTCTTTTCTCAGCATTCTCATATAATAGATTGTTGGTAACCCTAGTTTAATGGTTTGGACCTGGTTTGTCAAGCGGGTAAGCCTTACGTTTCCTGCTTTTGTCATGACTTTTTTCAAATCATCATATATAATAATAGTGAATCACGGAGGAATTTATATGAAAAACATCATTTTTAAGCGGATCCGGCCGTTTCTTTCCATTATTTTGGCCATTTCCCTGCTCTGCTCCTGTTCCCCGCCGCCCAAATCAGCGGAAACCTCTTCTCAGGCCGGATATGAACAGTTCCGGGCCGGAGATATGTCCGTGCAGAAAAACTTTGACCAGTTTACGGAGGACTTATTCCGGGATGAGATCAGCAGCTCCGGAATCAGCTTTCATTTCAGCATCGCGGACCCTGCCTCCCGTAAGCTTGATACGGTTCCCTTAACCCTGGGAGATTTTTCTCTTGAAAAAATGAAAGAGACGTCCAAAGAGCTTAAGAACTTAAAGAAAAAGCTGGATGGCTTTAATCCCCGGCGGCTGACCGACCAGCAAAGGCTTACCTATCAGATTCTTTATTCCTACATAGAGACCGAACTGGACTCTGAAGGACTGGAGCTTTATTCCCAGCCCTTGACAAGCACCATTGGAATCCAGGCCCAGCTTCCTGTCCTGTTTGCGGAATACGCCTTTTATTCCCGCAAGGACGTGGAGACTATCTGGCCCTGCTTTCTACCATTGATAATTATTATGGACAGATTCTGGAATTTGAAAAGGAAAAATCCAAGGCCGGGCTCTTTATGAGCGATACTGCCGCGGATCATGTGTTAAAGTCCTGCGAGGCATATCTTGTCCAGCCGGACCACAGCTTTCTGGCGGAAACCTTCAACACCCGGGTGGACGCCCTTACGGATTTGACGGATGAGGAGAAAGCTGCTTTTAAGGAACAGAATTTAAAGGTCCTGGAGGAGCATTTCATTCCGGCTTACAAGAACTTAATTGACGGCATTACAGCCCTTATGGGAACGGGAACCAATGACAAGGGCCTGTCTCAGTATCCCGACGGAAAACGGTATTTTGAATATCTGGTCAATTCCAATACCGGAACCTCCTATGAATCCATCCGAAGCTTAAAAAAGGCCATCGAAAAGCAGATGAACTCTGACATTCAGGCTATGGGGCAGATTACAAAGGAACATCCGGAGGTGCTTGATTCTCTGGATCATTATACTTTCCGCTACACAAAGCCGGAGGAGATACTGGAATCTTTAAAATCCCAGATTCTCAAGGATTTCCCTCAGCTTCCGCCAAACAGCTATACGGTCAAGTATGTTCCCAAGGCCCTGGAAGCTTCCTTAAGCCCTGCTTTTTACTTGGTTCCGCCCTTAGACCGGTATGAGGACAATGTCATTTACATCAATGATAATCCTCGTTTCCAAAATGACGACCTCTTTACCACCCTGGCGCACGAGGGTTATCCGGGGCATTTATATCAAAACGTTTACTTTTTAAGCAAGCAGCCCTGTGATTTAAGAAGCATTCTTTCTTTTTCCAGTTACTCGGAGGGCTGGGCCACCTATGTGGAATATTACGCTTATACCATGGATAACGGCCTGGATCCGGAGCTTGGAAAGCTTCTGGCCTACAATGCGGCCGTGACCCTGGGCATCTACGCCTATCTTGACATCAGCATTAACTACGAGGGCTGGGATAAGGAACAGGTGGCAGAATACTTAAACACCTTTTATAAAGTGGAAGACACGGATATTGTGGATACCATTTACGGCAGTCTGGTGGAAAACCCCACCAATTACATGGAGTACTATGTAGGCTTTCTGGAAATTATGGAAATGAAAAACACTGCCCAGAGAATCTTAAAGGATAAGTTCCAGCTGAAAGACTTTCACACCTTCCTGTTAGACATAGGGCCTGCTCCGTTTTCTGTTATACAGCCTGCCTTCCGAAGCTGGCTGTCAAAACAGCTGGCCGGACAATAAAAGAATAAACAAAACAACAAAAAAGGCAGGAGTCCCGAATACCGGGCTCCTGCCTTTTTTGTCACTCTATAATTCCGCCTTTATTTGACTTCTTTGTAATTTTTAACGTATTCCAGGTAATCGCTGTCGCCCTGCTTCACCTTTTTACCGGAATAATTCTTGCCGTTTACCAGAAGCTTTAATTTATCCAGCTCAAAGTTTTCGGTAAAGGTATTGCCCACCGCGGTCAGCATCAGCAGCTCTTCTCCCTCATCGCTTGCCGGAACCTGGGATAAGTCCAAAGTGCCGGTCCCATCAGCCGTATCAAACTTTAAAACCTTTGTGCCGTCCTCTAAAACGCCGTATTCGATCAGCTTGTCCACCAAAGCCTCTGCGGTCAGTTTATCAACTGCGTCCATGGCCTGGTTTAAACCGGTGCCGTCGTCGTTCTTGCTGTAGATGGAAATAATCTCCATAGGCTCTACGTCGGGATCAGGAACTTTATCGCTGGCGCCTCCGGTAGAAGCCATCACCTGAGGATCAGGTGCGGTCGTTTCCGTCTTCACCTGCGTCGGTGCACAGGCCGCCAGGGACAGAACCAGCATGGCGCTCATTAAAAATACAATGAATCTTCTCATAATTGGGTATAGCCTCCTTAAATTCTCTTAAAGGCTCCGAAACCATTTGTTCAGTTTGGTCAGAGCTTTGATCAAAACTTCTATTTCATTCTCACTTAAGCCTTCCAGCACCTTGGCTATCATTTCCTGATGAAATTGGGCATGGTGTTCATAGGCTTCTTTCCCTTTTTCTGAAAGAGAGATATATACAACACGCCTATCCTCATTTCCTCTCTGGCGGGTTACATAACCTTTCTTCACAAGGCTGTTCATGGCTATGGTCAACGTGCCTACCGTGACGGACAGCTCTTTCGCTATGGCTGACATATTTTTCGGCGCTCCGATCCCGATGGCCTCTATCACATGCATATCATTATTTGTAATATTATTAAATTCCTGGGTAATGATAGCCTGCTGTTCTATATCCATAATATCCCGAAACAGTCTTACCAATACTTCGTTAAGAGTTCCGTAAGTATCCACGTTTGTCCCCTTCACACCTCTATGACAATAAAAGCTTCCCCGTAATTATACATGATTATGTATTCCAAAACAACCACCTTAATTCTTATGAAATTCTTAAAATAGGGGCGAATCATATCCTTTTATGCCAAAAAACGGCTCAGAACTACGCTGGCTGCCACTCCTGCCGCCGTAGCCGCTAAAGCACCCGTCAAAGTGTACCTGGTTTTCTTGATTTTTACGGTCCCAAAATAGATGCTTAAGCAGTAAAATACGGTTTCCGTGCAGCTCATGAGCACGGAGGTAAGCATGCCCACGTAAGAATCTGTCCCGTATTTTTTAAAAATATCCAGCACCAGCCCGATGGCGGCGGAATTTGACACCAGGCGGATCAGAATTACCGGGACTACCGGAGCGGGAAGAAAGAGAAGAGCCGCAGGCTTTGTTAATATTTTAGCAAGAAAATCCAGAAATCCGGAAGCCCTGAGCACTCCCACCGCTGTCATAAGCCCGATCAGGGTGGGCATAATCCCTGCCACGGTCTTCATCCCGTCCTTGGCCCCGTTTATAAAATCGTCAAAAACCGGGCGTTTGGACAGAATGCCAAAGCCTACGATATAAAAGATGACAAGAGGCATTGCCGCTTCCGACAGAAATAATAAAAACTTCATATTTTCCTCCATTTCGCTCATGCTTTTTTCCTGATTGTTATAATCTATTCTATTTCCTGCCTTTTCATTCGGCGGGTTCTGAGGTAAAATAGATTTAAAAGGAAATTTAAAACGCCCGGAAAAGGCGGGCGGGAAAGAGGAAATTATGAGTGTTTTATTTTTACAATATCCGCCCTGCGGCACCTGTAAGAACGCTAAGAAATGGCTGGATGCCCATGGAATCGTGTACGAGTCCAGAAACATTAAGGAAGAAAATCCCACCCCCGAAGAGCTTGCCGGCTGGGTCCGGATGAGCGGGATTCCCTTAAAACGGTTCTTTAATACCAGCGGAGTCCTCTATAAAGAAAAGCACGTAAAAGACTTACTTCCGGCCATGAATGAAGAGGAGCAAATTGCGCTTCTGGCAACCGATGGAATGCTGGTTAAACGGCCCCTTGTCATTGGCGGGGATTTTGTTCTGACAGGCTTTAAGGAAGAGGAATGGGAAAAAGCGCTGATAAAGTAAATGCCAAAGGAATCTTATTTTCTATAAGCTCCGGAAACTCCTGTCCGATCTTTCACCGTCTGGAAAACACAGGATCTTTTTGAAAACGCGCCCATAGATGATGCTGCCAGCAAAACCAGCACCACCATAAGAATCATCAAAGGCTTTTGTATCAGCTGGAAAACCCTGCGGCCAAAATACAGTGCTTTCAGCTGCTTTCTTACAACAGTTCTGGAGCCCCGTTTGTCAAGACTTTCCATAATTTTTTGAAATTCCCCCTGAGGAGGAGACGGGGGATCAGGTGTTAATTCTGGGTGTTTCTGCATATAATCAAGCAGGTGAGCTTCCAGCTTTTCCTGTGATGATATATGGCATCTTATGTCATTTTTTATTCCTTTTAAAACAGTATACTTTTTTCCACGGTTTCTCTCCTGATCCATGTCCGCACCTCTTCAATAAAAGTTATCCTTAAGTTCCCACATTCTTTGGGGTTGACATTTTATCTCTAACGTTTACTATAATAGTATATAGAATTTGGGAGGCAGCGTTTTATGAAAAAAATCATCTTAACGGGCGGCGGTACTGCCGGCCATGTTACTCCGAACCTGGCTTTGATCCCCTCACTAAAAGAGCGGAATTACGATATCCGCTATATAGGGTCATACCAGGGAATTGAAAGAAAGCTCATCGAAGGAGCAGGCATTCCCTACAGCGGAATCTCTTCCGGCAAATTCCGCCGGTATTTTGATTTGAAAAACTTCTCTGATCCTTTCCGGGTGTTAAAAGGATATGGGGAAGCTTTAAAGCTGTTAAAAAGCTATAAACCGGATGTAATATTTTCAAAAGGGGGCTTTGTAGCTGTCCCTGTGGTATTGGCCGCAAAGCAGTGCAAGATTCCCATTATTATACACGAGTCGGATATGACTCCCGGACTTGCCAACAAGCTCTGCATTCCTGCGGCAACAAGCGTTTGCTGCAATTTCCCGGAGACTCTTGCCTATCTTCCGAAAGAAAAGGCAATCCTCACCGGCTCTCCCATACGGAAAGAACTGCTGGAAGGCGACCGTCTGGCCGGACTGTCATATGCCAAGCTATCGGCAAACCGTCCTGTCATTCTTATTATCGGCGGCAGCCTCGGTTCCGTAACGGTCAATAACGCCGTAAGAAGCATTCTCCCAAAACTGTTGAAAAATTACCAGGTAATACATATCTGCGGAAAAGGCAATCTGGATGAAAGCCTTATAGGTACCGGCGGATATGTACAGTACGAATACGTAGACGCTCCCTTAAAGCATCTTTTTGCCGCTGCCGATCTCATGATCTCCAGGGCAGGAGCCAACGCCATCTGTGAGATCCTGGCTCTCAGAAAACCCAACATCCTGATTCCCCTTACCGCTGCTGCCAGCAGAGGAGATCAGATTTTAAATGCCAGATCCTTTGCAAAGCAGGGATTCAGCTATCTTCTGGAAGAGGAAACCTTAACGGCGGATTCCCTGCTCCAGGCCGTTTCCGATACCTTTGCGAACCGGCAGGCCTATATTTCAAAAATGGAGCAGAGTGAGCTCCACGATGCGGTCAATACCATCATTGAAAAGATTGAATCCCTGGCCCAGCGCTGATCCTTTTATACGTCATAGTCAGGACCCAGGATCTTTTTCAAACAGATTCTTGTCCGGTATATCCGGGAACGGCAGACCGTTCCCGGAATTTCCAGCTGTTCGCAGATTTCAGGAATGGTAAGCTGCTCCAGGAAGTAAAGCACAGCCATTTCTTTCCATTCTCTTCTCATATTGAAAATCTCTTTTGTGATCCTCATAAGGGTCTCTTCTCCCAGCACCACGTCCAGGAGATCGGCAACCACAAACCTGGCCAGCATTGCAACTTCATTGGCTGCGTCCTCTTCATCAAGGCTCACCTTTTCATAATGGCCGTTTTTCCGGAGACAGTCAATACATTTGCGCTTTAAAATCTTGATCAGCATTCCTTTCTTTCGTGTTTCAGTCCATGACAATGAATAATTTTCAAAATATGAAATAAATGTTTCCTGTACTACGTCGTCCAGCTCCATATCCGGCACGTTAAACGTTTTCGCAATCCGGCGGAGCAATCCCTGATATTCATCATAAATAGACTGCAACAGTAAATTTTCATCCTCACGTATGCTCATTATCATGCCCCTTCGATTACAAGGCGCTCCTTATAGCGGCACCTGTCTGCGTTAATTCCTCCGGACTTTCTTTGCCTGGCACCCATGAAACCATAACAGGACCTCCCTCATAACGGGGAATCAAATGCACATGGAAATGAAAAACTGTCTGACCCGCTTCCTTTCCATTATTCTGCACAACGTTAAATCCGGCGCAGCCTAATGACTTTTTCATAGCATTCCCGATCCTGGCAGCTAATGGAAGCACCTTTGCCGCTGTCTCTCCATCCAGTTCACAGATATCCTTATAATGCTGCTTGGGAAGAATCAGGGCATGTCCTTTCGATGCCGGTCCCAAATCCAGAATCACGCGAAACGCGCCGTCCTCATATATGGTTTCAGACGGTATCTCGCCGTTTGCAATTTTACAAAAAATACAATCATCTTTTTTCATACCCTCACCTGCCGCCCGAAATATGGACAACGATATCCGCAGCCGTAAATTCCCGGCCTGCCGTCGGTATATGCTTACAATTGCCTGCTTATGCTGTTTTGCAGGCTTCTGCGCTTTCCGCTCCTGCTTCCGGATATTTTGCCCGGCAGCTTCTCCTTTCTTTGTGAAACGCTAAGACCGCGTCGTTCTCTTTTTCATTTTTCACTGATTTTCTTTATTTCGAAGCTTTGTTGATATTTTCTTTTTCGATACTATTGCTCATTCCTGTAAATCCGTCCGGCTTATATGGATATATCATTATTCCCACATTTCCCTGGTCCGGCGCCTTTTGGGCCTGCGGTACATGATAAGTCCCAGGAAAATGCCTATGAGCAGTCCTGCAACATGAGCTGTATTATCCACACCGGTACTGGTAAAACCAAAATACAGGGAGCAAACGATTACAACGATCAGCTGCCGCGTGCTTAAATCCTCCAGCCGGCCCCGGTTTACGGCCACCGCATACAAAAGGCCGCCCACCACGCCGAATATGGCGCCTGAAGCGCCTGCCGATACCACAATCCGGTATTCGCCCAGGTTTACGAGCATGGATGCCACATTCGCTCCCGCTCCGCACAGCAGATAAAAAATCAGATACTTAATATGACCCAGAGCTCTCTCCAGATTATCTCCCAGGATAAACAGGATGAGCATATTGTTCATAATATGGTTAATGCCAAAGTGCATAAAAATAGAGGTAAACAGGCGGAAGTATTCACCGCCTTCCATGACAAGAGGCGCATACATGGCTCCGTGGGCCACCATAAATTTCGTATTCTCCGTAGAGCCCAGCCGTTCCAGATAAAGGAAATAGATCACATTTACAGCAATCAGGCCCATATTTACATATGCTTTCTTTCTCCTGTTCAAGTTTTCCATTGCTGTTCTCCTTTATAATGATATGTTTATTCTAGCACAGGCTGGCAGATTATGTAAATATAAACCCAAAATTTATGCAAAAAAGCAGCCCCTACCTGTTTACGGTGCGGATAAATTCCGTAGGAGAGACGCCGGTATAATTTTTAAACACACGGTTAAAGTATCTCACATCCTCATAGCCGCAGGCCGAGGCAACATCGGCTATTTTTCTCCCCTTTATGAGAAGCCCCTGAGCCTGGTTGATCCGGTACTGGGTAAGATAAGTGGTAAATTTGATGCCCAGCTCCTTTGAAAACAGGGAGCTTAAATATTCATAAGTCACATTACAGCGTTCCGCAATCTGTTCCAGAGAAATATTTTGGGAATACTCGGCAGCAATAATGCCCAGAGCCCTGTTAACAACCGGATTTTCACAGGAGCTCTGTTTCCTGTTAAACAGAATGACCTGTTTTGTAGTGTTTAAAATAACATCCTTAAAGCTGGATAAAAATAACCGGCCCTTGATCCAGTTGAGAATTTCCAGCAGGCTCAGCTCTTTATAGATGCTGTAATTTTTCTCCCGGATGATGAACATGACGGCCTCGGTAAACTGTAAAAGCGCCAGCCGGACATCCAGTGGCTGATGAAGGTCTTTTACCAGATAATTGCAGAACTCATCCAGGGCATGACGGATGTCCTCTTCCGAATTGTGAATGAGGGCCTGAATCATGGCTTTTTCCAGCTGCTTGGGATACTGGAGAGGCACAGGCTTTTGATTGCCGATGAATTCCTCGGTAAGGAGAAAGGATTCGGGAAGGGCGATATTAAAGCCAATGAGATTTCGCATGGTATCTAAAACCAGGTCCAGGCGGTCTTCTGCCGTAATTTCTTTCCAGAAGTATCCCAGGGGAAGGGAAAGCTGTCTGTCCAGCCTGCTTTTTATGCCGTTAAGGACAGGAATAAAATTGTATCCTTTGATCCCGGAAAATAAAATGAGAAATTCAGAAGCTTCCCTGGTATAAATGCCCGGGTTATCCAGGGAATTGGCCTTGGGAACATCAAGAATAAGCTTTCTCAGCTTATCCTGCTCATCACTGGCAATGGAATGATCGGATTTGATCAGAAGCAGTCCAAGAGATCTGCCTGAAAACCGTTCCCTAAAAGCCTCCATGCACTGGCGGTACTGTGCGGAGCCGCTTTCCGCTGTTTCTAAAATATATCCCATAAGCTCCGAGCTTGTAAGTGCCTTGGGAAATGAGGCATGAAGCATCTGTCTTTGCAGAAGCTTCTTCTCCGCTTTATGAAGGGCGGCTTCAAAGTCCTCTTTTGTAAAGGGCTTTAAAAGATAATCAATGCTCCCAAGCTTAATGGCCTCCTGAGCAAAGCTGAAATCAGAATACCCGCTGAGGATGATAAAAAGCACCTCCATATCCTGCTTTAAAAGCTGCTGGATCATCTCAAGGCCGGTCATAACCGGCATCTTGATATCTGTAATAATTAAATCCGGCTCCAGCTCACGGGCACGGGCAATTCCATCCTTTCCGTTCCTGGCCGTTCCCACCAGTTGAAAGTCTCCTGCCAGGTTTTCGGCTGCCTGGCAGATGTGGTTTAAGGTCTTAAGTTCATCTTCCACAACCAAAATTTTCAAGAGCTCTCCTCCGTTTCCCTCATGTATATTTTAGGTATCACCACCGTAATTTCCGTTCCGGAGCCGGGACTGCTGCTGATATTTATGGAATACTCGCTCCCATAGTATAATTCCAGGCGCTTTAAGACGTTTCCAATGCCGATGTGGCCGGAAGAAGCATCCTCTGTCCTGTTCATCAGCCCGTCAAGCTGCCTTTGATCCATGCCTTTTCCGTTATCTCCGATAAAAAGCTGAAAATGTCCTTCATCCCTGTCTGAAATCAGAACCTTTAATATTCCGCCGTGATCCCTTTCCCCAAAGCCGTGAATCAGGGAATTTTCAATAAAAGGCTGGAAAAGGAGCTTGTGCACCATACATTTTTTCAATCCAGGCTCAATATTGATGATATAATTAAAGTTGTCCGAATAGCGCATCTTTTGCAGGATTAAATATTTCTCCAGATAAAGCAAATCCTCTTCCATGGTGACCAGAGCATTGCTTTTTTTGATCCGGTATCTCATGAGCAGAGATAAGTTGCAGAGCATGCTGCTGATTTCCGGTTCATCATTATCAATGGCAATCCAGTTAATGGAATCAAGGGTATTATAAAGGAAATGAGGATCAATCTGGCTTTCCAGAGAGCTGATTTCCGCTTCCTTTTTCCGTTCTGTGATAATCTGTATGGTAGCGATCTGGTTTTGTATGGTATCCATCATATTGTTAAACTGATTTCCTATGACGCTGATCTCATTCTTGCTCTCACTGCTTACCTTTACGGTCAGCTTTCCATCTTCTACCTTCTGCATGGTTTTTACAATTTCCCGGATGGACTTGGAAATGGATTTTGAAATCCAGGATACGGCAAAAGAGGCGGTAAGAAGCAAAAGAAGCGCCAGGATCAAAAGCAGGGGAACCGCAATATTCACTTCCCGGTTGGCGTAGGACCGGTCCAGTACATCCACCAGATACCAGTCCGTGTTAGGAATCTGGCAGCCGGAAAGAATGAGACGGGAATTTCCGCGGGTTACGGGAAAGGAAGTATCAGCCTGAAAGGAAGTGCCAGCCTGAAAGGAAGTGTCTGTCTGAAAGGAAGTGTCAGCCTGAAAGGAAGCTTCTGCCTGAAAGACGGAATCAAAAGCTGCTCCCACCAAGGCTTCATCCGTAGAATAGATGATCTCCCCCTTCCTGTCCATTATGAACAGATAGTTATCCTTTAAATCGTCTGCAACAGAGGCCTCCTCCAAAATGCTTCGGAAGCTGCTCAAATCAATATTTAAAAGGAATTTCCCCATCTTGCTGTTTGTGGAGTAATCAATGCAGTTTTGCCTGTAAGTGGCCATTTGGTATCTTTTCTGCGTCAGCTCGGAAAAATAGGTGGTGTGAATCCATTTCTCAGGGCCGCTGATAATGGACTGTTCCGGGTTTTCATCCAATAAATAATAATTATATGCAGAATACAGATTATTATCATTTTCCAGCCTGCCATACCATAAAATCCTGCCCCCGGTTTTTAAGGCCATGCTGTGAATTGGGGAATAATAGCTGGCAAGGGTGCGGAAATAATCCAGAATATCCTGGCGTGCATAAACATAGGAGGAAAAATCCCCTTCATTTAACCTGGTGACCTGATCCGTAAAATCCTGGCTGAATATGGTCTGAAAGGCGGAGGTCTCATAAAGCTGCAGGTTTTCTGAAATATTTCTTGCCGCCTGCCGTAAATTTGACTCCATATAATTTACGATTTTTGTCTGCAGCGTTGACTTAAAGTAAAAAGAAACGGCGATACATACAATGAGAAACGGGATGATAAAAATGGATAGAAATGCGATATGAATCTGGGTGGCAAAGTGCATGTCTGCCCATAAATCAGATAATTTTTTTCTCATAATAAGCTGCCTCCTGTTCCTGTTTCCTCTGCACATTGTATCATTTCAGCTGTGGGATGAAAAGGAGAGGCCCTCACCATTCTTAAAAATTTCTCCTTTTCTTAATTTTTTCCAATATCAGTTCTAAATGACCTTTGATATAGTTAAGACAACAAATAATTGTTAAGGAGAATTTTATTGTGAGAAGAAGCAGAAAAATTGCAGCGGCTATGGCGGCGGCTATGGTTATGACAGCTCTGTCAGGATGCGGAGCCGGCCAGACCACCCAGACCACCAAAGCAGCAGAAAGTAAGGCAGAGGCCGCCACCCAGGCAGACACCGCCGCACAGGCGGATACAACTGCCGCCGGTAATTCCTATGAGGGCAGGACTTTAAAGCTCCTATTAACCTACTCAAAGGAAAAGACCGTATTATATGAATGCCTGGATGAATTCACAAAGAAAACAGGAATCCAGCTGGACATCCAGTACATGCCTCTGGGGGACTTGAGAAAGCAGGTCAATATCATGGTAACCGGAAACAGCCTTCCCGATGTCATTGACGTGGATAATGTGGACACTTATACCTATGCGAAGATGGGGATTCTCCAGGACATCACCGATAAGGTAAACGCAGAGCTTCCCGTAGACCAGTATTATTCCGACGTTCTTTCCATGAGCAATGTGGATGGAAAATATTACGGGCTTCCATTTACCAGCAACAATCTCTGCCTGTATTACAACGAGGACGCCTTAAAAGCTGCCGGAATTGACACACCTCCGTCCACATGGGACGAGCTTCTTGCAGACTGCGCTAAATTAAAGGAACAGGGAATGTACGGCTTTGCCGCTTCCGCAGGCCAGAATACCGATACTCCTTTCCACTTCTTCCCATTCTTATGGCAGGAAGGCGGAGCAAGCGGAGAAGAAACCGATTTAGGCTCAGAACAGTCTGTGGCTGCACTTAACTTTTACAAGAAACTGATTGATGAGGGATATATGCCAAAGGAAGTGGCTACTTACAATGCCGCTGACATTGCAAACCAGTTCTCTGCCGGAAAGATTGCTATGATGATTGACGGTCCCTGGAGACTGAACGGGGCGAAAAAGGATGCAGGCTTTAAATTTAACATTGCAGAGCTTCCGGCAGGAAAAGCAGGGAAAGCTTCTGTCTTAGGAGGCCATAACTTTGCGGTTGTAAAAAATGGCAATGCCGATATCAGCTGGGAATTTGTCAAGTTCATGAACAGTCCTGAAATCATGGCAAAATACAGCGAAGCAGAAAATTATATTCCCGCAAGAAAGGATGTGGCAGAAAGCTCCAAATACTTCAGCGACGGCCCCATCCACGCATTTATTGATATGGCTGCAAGCGCCAAAATGAAGCCCTGCAGTAACTTTTCAAAAGTCAACGATATCATGGTAGAAATGGTCCAGTCCGTAGTAATCGGCCAGAAGACACCGGAGCAGGCTGCCCAGGATGCAGGCGCCGCCCAGGCCGCATTAAAGTAAATATCAATTCCCCATAAGAGGGTGTTGCAAGATAACTTTAGACCGCAACACCCTTTTCATTCAAAGAGGTTCTATATGAAAAAGAAAATTAAAAATGCAGACATGAGGGCCGGATATCTTTACACGCTTCCGGCACTGCTTTTTTTGATAGGATTCGTTCTGTTTCCAATCAGCTATAACATCGTAATCAGTTTTAAACAAGTTGACATAATGACGCTTAACGGAGTGCAGCCCTTTGTGGGCGCTGCCAATTACCTGACTGTCATACAGGATAAAATTTTTTCCAGGTCCTTTGCCAATACATTGATCTTTACGGTCAGCTCCCTGGTTTTTCAATTCATCATCGGCTTCGCCCTGGCCCTTTTGTTCAGCAGAAATTTTCCGGGCAACACCGTTGCAAGAGGGCTGATGCTCATATGCTGGCTGGTTCCCTTAATGTCGGTTGCTTCCGTATGGAAGTGGATCTTTGCCAGTGATTCTTCGGGAATCATCAATTACCTTCTCTTAAGGCTGCATATTATTCAGGAACCCATTGGCTGGCTTTTAAATGCGAAAACCGCAATGATGGCCCTGATTTTCACCAACATATGGAGAGGCGTTCCCTTCAATATGATGCTGATTGCAACAGGAATTACCATGCTTCCTGTGGATGTATTTGAAGCGGCTTCCATTGACGGAGCAAACAGCTGGCAGAAGTTCAAGTACATGACCATGCCCCTGTTAAAGCCCACTCTGGTCAGCGTATTGACCTTAGGGTTCATCTACACCTTTAAGACCTTTGACCTTGTTTATATCATGACAGGAGGCGGCCCCTTAAACGGAACGGAAATCCTTGCAACCATGTCTTACGGATTGACCTTTGAAGATTTTGAATTCGGACAGGGCTCTGCTGTCGCCAATATTATGCTGATTGTACTTTTACTGGTGGGCATGATCAATATCAAGATAACAAACGACGAGGAGGTAGCATAAAATGTCTTTTTCCCATGAAAAAAAGGAGACAGGAAAAAAAGTTTTTCTGACTATCGTTGCCTTTTCCATTGTTGCCCTGTTTCTGTTCCCGATTTACTGGATGGTTATCACTTCATTTAAAACAAATGCTGAGATATTTTCCGCTGCGCCCACGTTTTTCCCCAGGAAATTCAGCCTCGACGGGTATAAGCGGCAATTTGCCTACGCTTCTGTTCCCCTTTGGATCAATTTAAAAAACAGCCTCATTATCTCCCTGGGAACCACAGTGATTTCCACGGTTTTAGCAACCTTTTCCGCTTATGGCCTTGCACGCTATAAGGTCAGGTTCGGAAAGCTGATCATCATGTGCTTTCTCATAAGTGAAATGCTTCCCACCGTACTGTTTTTATCTCCCCTGTTTATGATTTTTAAAAAGGCAGGAATCATGAACACCCTTATGGCTCCTGTTATCTTTGCCTGCCTTCATGGAATTCCCTTTTGCGTGATCACCTTAAGGCCTTATTTTCTCGGTATACCAAAGGAGCTGGAAGAGGCGGCCATCATTGACGGATGCAACCGCTTTACGGCATTTTTCAGAATCATGGTTCCAATTATTTATCCGGGAATTATTGTTGCGGCAGCCTTTACCTTTTTGTGGGGCTGGGGCGATCTAATGGGCGCCCTGACCTTTGTTGCAGATGATTTAAAGCAGCCCCTTACGGTTAACATGTATAAGTCCATCGGTGAATTCGGCGTCGAGTGGAGCAGCCTCATGGCATTTTCAGTACTGATTACCATACCTGTCATTCTGATGTTTGTATTCCTGCAGAAATATTTAATCTCAGGGACGACAGCAGGGGCGGTAAAAGGATAAATGGAGGGATTATGACAGATAACAGATTACCGGACTACTATAAGATCCGGGCAAATGGAAAACCACACCCTGAGAATGTAATTCAGGGTGCCAATTACCGGTTTACCGTTATAACGGAACGCCTGATCCGAATGGAATACGCGGCTGACGGCATCTTTGAAGACAGGCCTACTCAGACGGTCTGGAACAGGGACTTGGGAAAAGCAGAGTTCAAGGTCATTGAAAAAAATGGGGAGCTTCACATTTACACCAAATATCTGGAGCTGCATTATACGAAGACAGCCTTTGCCGGAAACTCCCTGTGGATCGACCTGCTGGGAGCTTACAGCAACCATGACGGGACCTGGCACTACGGGGAAGCCCCAAAGGACTTAAGAGGGACCTGCCGGACTCTTGATAAGGTCAACGGCGCCGCAGAGCTGGAGGCCGGGCTTGTGGCAAGAAACGGCTATTCCCTGACAGATGATTCCAAATCCCTGGTCATTGAAGAAAGCGGATGGATAGAGCCAAGAAAGCCGGAAGTCATTGACATCTATTATTGGGGATATGGTCACGATTATGAAGGGTGCATCCGTGATTTTTACCGGATCACAGGGACTCCTCCCATGCTTCCCAGATATGCTTTCGGAAACTGGTGGAGCAGGTATCACGCCTATACCCAGGAAGAATATTTAGAATTGATGGACCGCTTTAAGCAGGAAGATGTTCCATTTTCTGTGGCAGTCATTGATATGGATTGGCATATCACAAAGGTTACTCCTGAATACGGCCGGGGATGGACCGGATATACCTGGAACGAAGAACTGTTTCCCGATCATGTGAAATTTTTAACGGAGCTTCATCAAAGAGGCTTAAAGGATTCTCTCTGCCTTCATCCTGCAGATGGTATAAAGGCTTTTGAAAAACCATATAGGGCTATGGCAGAAGAGCTGGAAGTTGATTTTGAAGCAAAGGAACCTATTCCGTTTGATATTACGGACAAAAGCTTTATGCTTGCATATTTCCGGCACCTTCATCATCCGCTGGAGCAGGAAGGGGTGGATTTCTGGTGGATCGACTGGCAGTCTGGGGGCGTAACAAAAATCGATGGATTAGACCCCCTTTGGATGCTGAACCATTATCATACCCTTGACATTGGGCGGAATGGGAAACGGCCCTTGATATTTTCCAGATATTCGGGACCCGGAAGCCACCGGTATCCCGTAGGGTTCTCCGGGGATACCCATATAACCTGGGATTCCTTACGGTTTCAGCCGTATTTTACGGCGAATTCCACCAATATCGGTTATATCTTCTGGAGTCACGACATCGGAGGCCATATGCAGGGATACCGGGATGACCAGCTGGCTGCGAGATGGGTTCAGTTGGGAACCTTCTCTCCCATAAACCGTCTTCACAGTTCCAACAGCCCGTTTACAGGGAAAGAGCCATGGAAGTATGGCAGGGACGCTGAGCATTCCATGAAAAAGATGTTAAAGCTCAGGCACGCTCTCATCCCTTATCTCTATACCATGAACTATCTGGCTTATAAAAAGCTTCTTCCCATGATACGGCCCATGTATTATTCCAGCCCGGAGGAAAAGGAAGCCTATGAAGTGCCCGGCCAGTTCTGGTTCGGAACAGAGCTTATTGTATGCCCCATAACAAGCCCTAATGATGATAATACCCTTAAGGGGACTGTAAATGCCTGGCTCCCGGAAGGCGGGTTTTATGATTTTGAAACAGGGGATTATTACAGCGGCAAACGCCTGATCCCCCTGCACCGGAAGCTGGATGAAACAGCGGTACTGGCAAGAGAAGGGGCCATCATTCCTCTTTCCCATCAAAATGAGGGGGATAATTCCGTCAATAATCCGGAGGAGCTGGATGTGCTGATTTTCCCCGGACGGAATCTTGAATTTAAGCTGTATGAGGATGAAGGCTCCGACACCTCATATATGAAAAACAATCATTTTATTACGGTTATTTCCACGGAATGGGGGAAACAGGCCGTCATTAAGCTGTCTTCATCAGGAAATAAAGATCTTGTTCCGGAAGAACGCAAATACCGGTTCCTGCTGCGGGGCTGCCGCAATGTGGACAACCGGAAAGTCAAAGCTTTCTGCAACCAAAGCCCGGTGGAAGCTGTTATTTCCTATGACAGGAACACACATACGCTGGAAATTGAAATGCCGCGGACAAGTCCAGAGACTTCCATGGAGATTCGCATTGAAGAATCGGGACTGGCATATAAAAATGAAGACATTAAGGAACGGCTGATCGCATTCTTACATGAGGCTCAGATGGATTATAACGATAAGGAGAGCCTTTTTCAGGTACTGACAGAACAGGAGGATTTAGCTAAGTTAGCCTCTGCCTTAATGGTTATGGAGCTGGATACCGCCGTAAAGGATGTCATGATGGAATATGTATCCATATCTTAATCTCTTAATTTCAAATGTAAGTAAACTTTTATTCTATCGGATGCACCGGCCTGAAAATGGCCGGTGTATTCCGGAAAACCATCCCCGTTCACACGTTCACACTTTTTTATGGAATTCACAACTTTTATGTGAAAATGAATGCAAAATCTGCTATAAGAACCTCATCTCCTCTTTTTAAAACCGCTGTCTCATTGGTTTCCAACAGCCGTCCATTGACGCATGTTCCATTGGTGGAATTCAAATCACTGATCCGGTACTCGTCCCCCTCCCTGTCTATTCTGGCATGAATCCGGCTTATGGTGTCGCTGTCCAGAACCCAGTCCACCAGCCCATTCTGCTTACCGATCAGGTATGGGACGTAAGCGATGGCTATATCCTCTGCTCCCGGCCCAGCCGCGCGCAAATACCTTATATCCTTATCTGCGGCAGGTTCTGTGAGAAGAACCGTCTGAAAAGTTTCTTCTTCCTCTTTCATCTCTTTTTTCTCTATTTCCTCATCGAAAACCATCTGCCAATCATGTATCTCTTCCTGCTGACGCCAACCTTCCTCCTTTTTATAAATATTCTCACTTAGAGCAGATGCTTCTTTTCCAGCTCCCATGAAAACGGCCAGAATAGCCAAAATTCCTGCAATCACTGCAGCATACCAGAATTTCCATATTCCCTCTCTGCCAAAGACCAGCCATAAAACTGCCCCGGTTCCTGCCATTGACAAAACTGAGGTAGCTGCCCCGCGGACAATCAGGGAAACATGTTCCTGTATTTTTCCTCTCTCTCCATCGTAAGAATTCGTTTCACCGGCTTCTTCCTTAAAGCGGTGAGGTGATGAAAAAAGAGGAATGTCTTCGGGCGGCAGGAAACCGGCCAGCCAATGGGGATTTTCACTTTCAGCATTTTCTATTTCTCTATTTTTTGTTCCCCTATTCCCTGATGCCTTGCTTTCTGCCTCTCGTCTTCCGGCTCCCTTATTTCCGCTCCCTCTGCTTCCTGTTTCCCGGTTCCCTGCTTTTTCTGGTCCTCTGCTTTCTGTCTCCCAGTTTTCTGCTTTTCCTGGCCCTCTGATTTCCGCTTCCCAGCTTTCTGTTTTTTCTGACCCCTTGCTTCCGGCTTCCCGGTTTCCTGCTTTCCCATCCTCTCTTCCGCCTGCCTTTCGGCTTCCGGCCTCTCCGCTTCTTTCCCTTTTATTTTCCGGCTCCCTATCTCTCATTTCATCATATCCCATTTCTTCATTTTCCGCTTCCGTTTCCTTACCCCTGGAGGCTTTTCCGAGAATTACAAGAAGATCGTCCATCCCATAATTTTCTTTCAGACTTTCCTGATACAGTCCATAGGCCATCACCACACATTCCTTATCCTGATGATTTACCTTACCCAGAAGGTACTGAAGCAAGCCTGTCATCTCCTCAGGGAACCGCCCCTGCCTGCCGGGCACAAGGCAGAGAAAAACCGAAAACCGTTCAGGCTCTACATAAATATACTCTGGCTCCAGAATAATCTGCCTTTCCTGCAGAAGATAAGCCTCCAGGCGCCCCAGGGTCTGGGCAATTCCGCCTATAAGCTTTCTAAGCTCTTCCCCGCCCATGGTGTGGTATTCCAGAATCCGGCTTAAAGGCTGCTTTGATGTGATCTCATAGTAATAGAATTTCCGGCTGTCAACCTGCTTTATATGAAATTTCAGCAGTCCCTCTATCCCATTTACCGCAAGCATATGCGTCTCATAGCTGTCATACCCTGCTTCCTCCGGCTCTATAATCAGATAATTGTGCTTCATTTCCCGCCTGTACGTAACTTCCATTTCATTCCTCCTGATCAATCAGAGATATGAGCCTCAAAAAATTTTCAGGGTCAAATACATCATGCTCCAGATCAAGCTTCCAGCTCCCGCCTGCTCCTGTGGCTTTTACATTCCGGCCCGTTATGGAGTTTCCAGATATACGGACTTTAAACTCATACTGTTTCCAGGAAAATGGACTGCCCGCCCGTTTTGACGCCCAAAGGGAGGCTTCCTCCAGCCGTTCTGTTTCATTATGGCGGAGCCGTTCCACCGCCTCCTGAAGCGCCATGGTTCCCACAACCTCATCGCGTAGCCGGTAGGCTGCCTGTATGGAAAATAACAGCGCCCATAAAACCATAGCCATGACAAAGGCTGCCTCTATGGTGTAGCTTCCCTTAAGTCTCTTTTTCACAGCACCACCAGTCCTATCCATATGGGGACCAGAAACGGCAGAAAGGGTATGGTTTTCTTTCTCACATCTCTTCCCCGCATCCGGTTATAAAAATAAATGGCTGCACAGACCGCACCGTTTAAAAATATTCCGTATACCAACAGTTCAAGGTTCATAAGCGCATTTAAAAACAGACCGCTGACCACAAAGAAGAAGCCATCCCCCGCACCTATTGATTCATCTGTAAAACGGCTCAAAAGCAAAAGTCCCCCTCCGGGCAGGCAGCTAAACAGCCGGTCCAAGCCAAATGTTCCCTGCAAAAGAGAAAGAACCAGCCCGGCTGCTCCGGCTGCTCCGAAAAGCCACACACCGACGCTTTTTGTTTTCCCATCCTGCCAGGCAGCAGCAAAAAGAAACATGCCGAATACAACTTCGTTTACGCTTTTAAATTGATTCATGGTTTCCGGCATAGAACCTCCTTTCTATTGGGAACAGTAAGAACACGCTCCCAGATGGCGTACCTGTGATAATGGAACTGCCTCCACATATGCGGCAAGGGAAGAACAGCTTCGGTCACTGTGATAGTGCTCTCCTCCCGGCATGATATAAACGCTTCCGCCTATTTCTGCATATTTTCCGCACCTGCTGCAGGGCAGATACTTTCCCCCCGATGAATTGCGCACACTTTCCACTTCATCAAAGGGGATAACTTTTATGTCATTGAACAGATAATGACAGTTCCTGTCCCTGTGATATCTGGTGCTCGTCTTTCCGATATAGACCAGCTCGTCCTCCTGGCCGGCACCGTTTCGGCTCCCTCCCTCACGGCCGATCCAGGCTCTTCTGCAGCTTCTGGCCGTCATGGGGATACTGTCTAAACCAAAAACAGAGAACGGAATCTTCATCCGGTAATCCATGACCAGATCTATGGTTTCTCCGTCTTTTAAAATTGAAGAGCTTCCAAAAGAAACTGCTTCCAGATGCTTGAAGTCCACCCGCCCTTCCAGCCGTTTTCTGACATAGAGCAAAGTTCCCTCCTCTGTTAAGGCGTCCAGAAATTCTTTCGGAATGGGGACGGATTCCAATTCCTCCGGCCTTTCACCCTGTTTAAGCCGTTCCCATACATAAGCATACTGGCTCACCTCTTCTCCTGCCGCTTCCAGGGCTGTCTGAATGCGCCTCCCTTCATTCATCAGCTTCATAGGCAGCATCATAATGACCATGAAAAACAGAAAAAGAGGCAGGGCTATGGAGGCCTCTATGGTCAGGCTTCCCTTGTTCCGAAACCCGGAGGCGGCTGATAATGCCCTTTTTACAGGGCATTCGCATTTCATAAAGGGGATTTGTACCTGGAGAGTAACAATTTTTTTATTTTTTTTCCATAAGAATTCCCTGAAAAAGGGCATAATCAACCGCCTCCTTTCTTAATATGCCTTCTCTGTCCCCACCTCAACAGAATAAAATGGATGGCCCCCTCCAAAGAACATATGCTTTGACTTTACAGTTCCTCTTAGCTCTGCCTGATACACGCAATGGACCATGCGGAAATCCTCCTGCCTCCGGCAGACATTTATCTGGATGACATCCATAAGACGGTAGAAAAGGGGTTCAGACTTTCCGGCAAAAAGGAGGAGCTTTAAATAGCCCACATAATTTATCCCGTTTTCATCTTCTTTCCCGCCTGCAAAAGCTCCGGTTTTTCCTGATTCCAAAAGGCCCTCCAAGGATAAATTCCAGGTTTCTCCCGATTTTATGAATGCAGCTTTCTTCCCTTCCAGCAGCATTCTCACATCTAAAACAGCCTCTCCCAACGCCCAGATGCTCATTATAAAAAATGCTACGACTGCTGTCAGCGGCGCAAAGCCCGTGACGCCTGTGATTATTCCCGCAAGATTCATTGCTTCCTGCCGTTTTGGGCTGTCCGACAGAATGTGAATGAAGTTCATGCCCTCTCTTATCATAAGAACCTCCGAAACTGCCTGCTTTAAGTTCTCCTCATCGGTGTTTTTCCCGGCAATTAAATATTCCAATTCATACTTTACCTCTTTCTCCTCCTCTGAGGTAAAGCAGGTGAGAAAGCTGCCGCAATATTCATCAAATAAAAGTCTGTCCACAAGGCCTGCCGTCTGCCCCTGTCCTGCTGCGTAGGAAGCGGAGGGAAGATCTGGTCCGGTTAAGATTCCTTTGGATATCTCCTTTCCTTCCGGAAGAACCAGGCTTAAAAGTCCCCCCTGTACAAAGCCCTGAACCTGTTCCAGCAGTTTTTGTTTTTCCGGATCCTTAACGCCTGTGGAGTAGGAAAGAACCGGGATGTCTGCCTGGCTCCAGATTTCACCAACGGAGCCCCACAGCTCAGATTCATCGGGACCTTCGTCATCCTCATCATCGCTTTCCCAATCCGAAATGATTTCCTCTACCTCAATAGAGCGCTCTCTGGCACGTTCCATTACCGGTTTTATCCGTTCCATCCTTTCCGGAAGTGCTTCTATTTCCTGTCTTCGCTCACCTGTCTGGTTTATGTAGGTTTCATAACAGGATGTATCCGCATAAAAGTCCTCACGGACGTTCTGGCTCAGTTCTTCCTGCAATCCGTCCAGCTCTCCCTTTGTCTTCTCAATGCTTTTCTTTAAATCATCAGCCCGCTTTCCGTAAGCTTTCACAAGGCCCGGAATACGGTTCATTTCACTTTCAAGCTCTGATGCCTCTCTCCGAAAGCCCGGACCATCATAATTTCTGATCCGGTCATAAGCGGCCTGCCAGCGGCTCTTTTGCTGTCTTAAGCAGTCGTTTATATCCTCCAGCGCTCTCTCCAAAAGAACAGCCTCCCGGGTGTGCCCGCTATAGGCTCCTGAAAGCTTTTCCACCGCTTTCGCCTCTTTTATGTTCTGGAGCAAAACCTGTGCGCCATCTTCATCCGTGATATTTTCAAAAATCCCATATTTCATATAATCAAGAATTTCCTGGTTCAAATGCTTCCCGTCATCATCGGTAATGCGGAAAAGCTGAACCACCTGGGCCTTTTCCATTTCCATGGAATACCAGCCCGAATTTTCCATATAGGGCTCTGCAAAACCTTTCCAGTCCTCTTCCAGTTCGTTATTATTTTCACATTCCAACAGGAAAAGACGGTACTTGTCCCAGACCTCTCTGTGATATCCGCTGAATACGGAGTCCATGGCTGAATCGGCAGCCAGCTTTAAGTAATATCTGGCCCCGGCAGTCCGTGCGGACTCTATGAGTCCGCACATCAGGCTGAATATACATAAAAGGGCCAGGCTTAAAAACACTGTTATCTGTCCGTTTTTGTGCATCAATACACCTCTTTTGACTGGCTGTTGATTTCCTTGAATATGTTTTCAAGAAGAGTGGTAATCTGCGTTTTGAATATGATGACGAGACCGATCAAAACCACCAGAATCAGCACGATTTCAATCACTCCTATGCCGTCTTCTTCCCTTAAAAAGTTCATTGCCTCTTTCTTTAAGCTAAGTCCCATGTTCTCACCTCCTTTCCGTTTACAGGCCCCTTAATAAAATGACAGAAATGCGGGCACCACAACCATTACCATGACCACGCCCAGCATCAGAAGCAGGGGGAATAAAAGCTTTGTTCCGGCCTCCTCTCCCAGTTTTTTAGCCAGGTTTTTCCTTTGCTCAAAGGCGGACGCCATTTCAAGCTCCAGAGCCGGGCGAAGCTGACGGCTTCCATTTTTCTGGCTCTGCTCCAAAAGGGCAGACAGCTTTAAATAAGATTGCAGGCCGCAGCGCCTCCCAAATTCATTGTAAGCCCGTCCCTCTGCCAGTCCGCTGCCAAGCTGTATTACGGTTTTTACCATTTCCTCATAAGCAGGGCGGACACTCCTTTTCCCCTGTTTTACACCAGCTTCATAGCCTGCTGCGATCCGTTCCCAGGCCCCCCGTACCGTGAGCCCTGCTCCTATGTAAACCACAAGCTTTGATACCACCTCTGAATAGTCCAAGAGAAGCTGCTGCTCCCGCAGCTTTGCCCTGTTTTGTTTGTCAATTTCTTCTTTGAGACGCAGCAGAACGGCTGATAGAAGTCCAAGGACCGGAAATATGCGGTAATCTCCGTTTTGGGGCAGGCTGTAATCCAGACTTTGGCCGTTATAGAGCTGGGGAAGCCTCAGACTGTCCTCTGTCTGCTGCTTCCGGTCTATCTGGTCAGCCCATTTTTGAAAGGCAGAAGCCGCCTGCTCTTCTGAGGTCATGGATTGCGGGTAAACGACGGCCTTGAACTCATACCTGCGTTCATGAATTCCGTCCCCTACTCTGGCGCTTAACCAGACAGATTTCCCGCTTTCCGTAAGCCCCTCGTTATGAACGATTCCAAAGGAATCAATAAGCTCCGGATCCTCAGATTCCCAGCTGATCTTAAAGCCATAATCACCCAGGCTGTTTTTTAGGTTTAAATTTGTTCTCACCATCTCTAAGGAAGTATTTTCTCCCAGCATCTGCTCCATTAGCTCCGGCTGGAGCCTGTCAAACAGTGTGTCTGCCTCCTGGACGGTGTACTGCCTCTCTCTTACAGAGATCTTGACCGGTATCTGCCTGCTCATTTCCTCTCTGTTCAACCCGGATACCAGGATTTCGTAGGAGGTTTCCCCGTCTCCCGGCCCGGCCCGCTTAAGCTCCCCTTTTTCGGCCTCTGTCTGGCCTCCCATACCTGCGCTCACCTTTAAGACGGCGTATAAAACCAGTCCTCCCAACCCGCAGGCCGCCTGAGCTCTTGAAAAAGGCAGCTTCCATGCTCCATTTGTTTTATTGCCTTTTCTTTTCATTTTCCTCTCCTGAATTTAAAGTTCAATTTTCATAATCCTTTTTGCAATGAAAAAAGCCGTCACATAAAGAGCCATGCATATGGTCATAAGAATCCTGCCGATCCATGTGGTGTACATGATGTGGAAAAATCCGGGTGAGGTCATGTCAATGTAGAGGACAATAAAAAACGGAATCATGTTCATGATCTTCTGCTCAAACTGCTTGGAAGCAGTCATAGTCAGAATTTCCTGCCTCACCTGCACCTTATCCCGTATAACGTCTGCCGTGTGGCTGATAATGGAAACCAGTTCCCCGCCGCTGCGTTTGGCTGCTGCGAATACCTCGGCAAAATTTTTCACATCATCCAGCCCGCTGCGTCCCGCAAATTCGGAAAGGGCCTGCTCCACCGAGCGGTTCATGCGGATCTGGCTTTCGATATGGCGGAACTCCTTTGAAATCAGCCCTTCCTCCCCATACAGGATGGCCAGCTCTCTTGCAGAAGAGGAAAAGGCGTTTTCTACAGAGTATCCTGCGCTTAAAAAGGAGGACAGCAGCAGGATTCCTTCCTTAAATTCCAGGTTCAGCTGTTCCAACCGTTTTTCTTTATGTTCTTTTTTCTTCATTAGGGGAAAGAAGATACCCAAAGGGATAAAAAACAGAAATGCCGCTGCGCTGCGGTAAAAGATATAGGAAAAAACGCCGCCGGCTGCAAGACCCTGAAGGCCATATAAGCCCCACTGTGCCGGTGTCAGAATGTATTCATCGTATTTTAATGCCTGCGTTCTTAAGCTTTTCGGTGCTTTGAAGGCTTCCCACCTTTTTAAGGCTTCCCTGAACGCTTTTTCCGGCATCTTTCTCTTCATGGCTTTCCTCAAACCGATATAACGGGTTAAGCCTGATTTCCCCGGCCTCATAGCCAACCACCTCCACAATGGACAGAACCCGTCTGCTCTTATCCCGCAGACGTCCTAAATGTATCAGAATATCAATTGCAGCCGCCACCTGGCTGCGCACTGCAGGCAGGGGAATATCCGCTCCCATGAGCACCATGGTTTCCAGCCTGGAAAGCATGTCCTTAGGGCTGTTTCCATGACCGGTGCTGAGGCTTCCGTCATGGCCGGTATTCATGGCGGATATCATGTCAAGGGCTTCTTTTCCTCTCACCTCGCCTATGATGACTCTGCTCGGGTTCATCCGCAATGATGCTTTAATTAAATCCCCGATGGTAACTTCTCCTTCCCCCTCCCCGTTGGCGTTTCTGGTTTCCAGGCGCACAAGATTGGGGATGTGAGTAATTTGAAGCTCTGCGGAATCCTCAATGGTCACAATCCGTTCATCCTTTGGGATGTAAGCGGACAGGGCATTGAGAAAGGTGCTTTTCCCGGAATTGGTCCCACCGCTGATAAAAATATTGTATCCTGCTTCCACAATACATTTTAAAAAGTCCGCGGCTTCTTCTGTCACAGAGCCCAGGCTTAAAAGTCTTTTCATGGTAATGGGTTCTGGAAATTTTCGTATGGTAACTGCGGGGCCGTCCAAGGCAATGGGAGGCAGGACCACATGGACTCTGGAGCCATCGGGCAGCCGGGCATCTGCAATGGGCCTTGAAACATTTACCGTGCGGTTTACCCTGCTGACAATCTGCTGTATGGTATCCTCCAGCTGCTCCTGGCTGTCAAAGGTCTTTCCCCACAGCTCCATGTGCCCGTTTTTTTCCACAAAGACCCGGTCCGCCCCATTGACCATAATCTCTGAAACCTCCTTATCGTCCACCAGCTCCTGAAGGGCGCCCAGGCGGCGGAAAGAATCAAAAAGGCGGCACCGCAGCTGGATTTTTTCCCTTAAAGGCAGAAATTCCCCTTGCCCGTATTCCAGAATTCTTCTGTCTATAATGGCATAAAGCTCCTCGTCAGTCACCTGCTGCTGTTCATCCAGTTCTTTTATAATTTCTTCCCGCAGCTTTCTCCGCTGTGTATCATCCATATTCCCTGCCTCCTGAAAGCTGTTTTCTCAGCAGCTGTCTCGTATAATCCCCCAGTTCCCCCCATAAAAGCTGTTCCAGATAGCTGTCTCTCCGGCCGAAATTACAGTGGTAAGGGAGTTTCAGCTTCACAATGCGTTTTTTCAGAGGTTCATGGCTGGAAGAGATTAAATATTCTTCAAATTCTTCTATCTTTGCGGCAGATACGCAGTCATCCTTTACGGGCATGTATATCACATCACAAAGTTCCAGGACCTCAACAGCCTTTTTTCCAAATTGACCAAGATCCAGGATGATGATTTCATAGGTGCTTTCCCGGGCAATGCGGCTTAGCAGACCGGCCATTTCCTGTGAAGTTACCTGACTTAAGTCCTCGGGATATTTTATAGGCGGAACATAATCCAAATCTCCCCATGTGTAAATTACAGAGCCCAGACGCATCCAGCTGAAGCTGTTCTGGCTGTAGTAGTATAAAAGGTCGGAAAGTCCTCCCCCGTATTCTTCTCCGATCAGGCGTCCAAAGCCGGAGCAGTCCTCTAAATTCATATAGAGGACCCTGGCATCCCTGGCCAACAGCTGACCCATGGTGAGAGCCAGAGAAGTCTTTAAACAGCGGTTGACGGGAGAATAGATGCCGATCACACGGCTGGCCTTGGAAGCCATGGCAAAGCCGGGTTCTTCGGGGTCAACACAGTAGCAGGCCATAACCTCCCGCATGATGCTGTCTGCGGACTGGTATTTATAAACGCTGGGATACTGTTCTTCCAAAGGCACTACCTCTCCATCTGCCAGTGATACTACCCGGGCCGCCCCTATTTTTCTTATTTCCTCCTGGGATACGGCTGAATTGATGAGCAAAAGCTCAATCTTGTGATCAGCCGCATAAACTTTAAGCCGTTCCAAGGCCGTAAAGGCCACTACTGAGAACGGAACCTGATCCCTGCGGTTTACAAATTCCGCAAATCTCTCCGCATAAAAAGGGTCCAAATCATAAACTGCCATTATTCTTTTTGCCAAAACCTAACCTCTCCTTTCCTCTTCATCGTCCATGACTCTTGGACGCTTAGCCACACCTTCAGAGCGTTTCTTCTGATTCACCATTTTCAATAACGTATAATTATGTAAACCAATGTCCCTAAAAACAGACATGCCCCCAGAGGAATCACCCCGTCCTGCCCATCCCGGGCGGGAATGTAGTAAGGCACAACTTTTCCAGTATGAATTACTTGCCTGATATAGGCCAGAAGATGAGAAAAATGCATTAGAAAACTGCCCTTTCTCATAATTTTAAACAGGGACCAGAACGCCCCGATGAGAAAGCCGGACCCTACAGCCAGCGCACCGGCCTGAAGTCCAAGATAACCGCAGATCAGTGCCGCCAGCTTAATATCCCCCGCGCCGATCATCCGGCACAGGAAAAGCAGAAAAAACACAGCGGTGACAATAAAGAAGCGTAAGAAAAACCGGAACGGCACCACCCAGAAAGCCTCGGCGCCCCAAAGCCGCTCTGATTGGACAATGCCTAAAAAGATGCCGGATACAATGCCCAGAACCACCCACCGGTTAGGTATCCTCTGCTCCCGGATATCGTAATAAGCCCCTGCCCCTAAAATAAACAGAAGCATGAATAATTGAACGATAAAATCACCCTCTTCCGTAAATTAAAACCAAAAATCACCTAAAACCCAACCATCACCATCGGAATTCTCGCTGGAATATCAGCCTTAACACCACGGGCGCTTAAAACCCGCAGCTCTTTGAAAAGTAATTGAA
>JASGGP010000012.1:0-28886 GCA_047604985.1 Lacrimispora sp. | reverse complement strand
GCCACCTCATTGCAGACTGCTTCGAATTTTTCTTTCTTTGTCTTATAAACCGCATCCTCCTGGTCAATTCTGGCCACCGGACGGTTGGTCGGAATGGAAATGGCATCCATCCCATAGGTATTGCGGAACTCCTTTTCCTCAGTTAAAGCAGTACCGGTCATACCGGCCTTTTTCACATACTTGTTAAAGAAATTCTGGAAAGTGATGGTGGCAAGGGTCTTGCTCTCCCTGCGTACATTCACATGCTCTTTTGCCTCAATGGCCTGATGAAGTCCGTCGGAATAACGTCTTCCCGGCATGATACGTCCCGTAAATTCATCGACGATTAAAACCTCGTCATCCTTTACCACGTAATCCTTGTCGCGGAACATCAGGTAATTGGCGCGGAGGGCCAGAATGATGTTATGCTGGATCTCTAAGTTCTGGGGATCGGATAAGTTCTCAATACGGAAGAACTGCTCCACCTTTTCCACACCCTGCTCGGTTAAGTTTACTACCTTATCCTTTTCATCTACGACGAAATCTCCTGTTTCAACGATTTCCTCGCCCATGATGGCCGCCATCTTGGAAAATTCTGCGGAAGCTTCGCCGCGCTCCAGCTGACGGGCCAGAATATCGCAGACTTCATAAAGCTTTGTGGACTTGCCGCTCTGTCCGGAAATAATAAGAGGCGTTCTGGCCTCGTCGATGAGTACGGAGTCCACCTCATCGATGATGCAGTAATCCAGTTCTCTTAAAACCATCTGTTCCTTATAGATGGCCATGTTATCTCTTAAGTAATCAAATCCCAGCTCGTTGTTGGTGACATAGGTGATGTCGCAGTTATAAGCATCACGCCTTTCGTCGGAATTCATGGAGTTGAGCACAACGCCTACCGTAAGGCCTAAAAACTCATGAACCCTTCCCATCCACTCCGCATCACGCTTTGCTAAGTAATCGTTGACCGTAACGATCTGGACTCCCTTGCCTGTCAGTGCATTTAAATAGGCGGGACATGTGGACACAAGAGTTTTTCCTTCACCGGTCTTCATTTCGGCGATACGGCCCTGGTGAAGAACGAGGCCGCCGATGAGCTGTACGCGGAAGTGTTCCATATTAAGAACTCTGCGTCCGGCTTCTCTCACCGTGGCAAATGCCTCGGGAAGGATATCGTCAAGAGTCTCTCCTGCTGCCAGCCTTTCCTTAAAGAGCTTTGTGTTGTTTCTAAGCTCCTCATCGGACAGTGCAGCCATGGAGGGCCTTAAGCTTTCTATTTTATCCACAATTGGATCGATTAATTTCAATTCTCTTTCACTATGAGTTCCAAATATTTTTTGAACGAAGTTCATGATTCATTCTCCTACTCTTCTTAACTAGACCCATGGTACAATCCTGTAACATTGTAGCACTATCTGTACTTTAATTCAACGAATTCATAAAAAATTAACATTCTGGTAATAATCCGTCTTTCTCCCAGCAATCTGCGGCAACCTGCGTAAAATTATGGTTAACTCGACACATTGCACAAAAAATCTGTTCGATTTCTGACTTTTCCACATTATCCACATGGCATTGTGTATTTTTCCCCCATTTTTATCCCCATGGGCAACCCCCATATTTATGGAAAAAAACAGTTATACACCAAGTTATCCACATTATCCACATTTATTCTCCACATATTCCCATAATTCCCATGCCATCGTTTGACTGCCTGATTTTTGTATATTTGTCATAAAATTTCCTTTTTCGACGAAAAATTCCTTTTTTCCCTTGACTTTTCTATAAGGCTATCTATAGTTTTTCAATATTTTGATAAAATATAAGTAGAGGCATTTCACAAAATATTCACAGTAATTATCTTATAATTTTTATCATATGATTGAATTATTCCAAAAAATGTGCTATACTATATCCATCTCAAGAAAAAGGAGCTGATGACTTATGCGTTTTACAATCACAGGAAGAAATATTGAGGTTACATCAGGGTTACGGGAAGCGGTGGAGGACAAGCTTGGGAAACTGAACCGTTTCTTCGCTCCGGCTACAGAAGCTATTGTAAGGCTCAGCGTGCAGAAGGATATACAGAAAATCGAAGTGACTATTCCATTGAAAGGACATATAATCAGAGCAGAAGAATCCAGCACAGACATGTATGTTTCCATTGATCTCGTAGAAGAGATTCTGGAACGGCAGTTGAAAAAATATAAGAACAAGCTGATCGACAAAAAACAGTCCGTGCCGGCTTTCTCAGCCGCATTCATGGAAGAGGATACAAAAACTGACGATCACGTAGAGATCCTCAAGACAAAGCGTTTTGCAGTAAAGCCCATGGACCCGGAAGAGGCCTGTGTGCAGATGGAGCTTCTCGGTCACAGCTTCTATGTGTTCTTAAATGCAGATACCGATGAGGTAAATGTAGTATATAAAAGGAAAAGCGGATCTTACGGCCTGATTGAACCGGAGTTCTGATCCTTTGAATAAAAAGGTACCCTGGCTGGCTTTTAAAGGCCATCCAGGGTACCTTTTCTATTCGCTGTTTTTCTTAGAAGTTTACGATCAGGCACGCATCAGATACCGTTCCACACTGGTGATTGCGTTGGCCCCGTCAGAAACAGCTGTGGAAATCTGCCTGAGCTGTTTAGTGCGCACATCTCCTGCTGCAAAGATTCCGGGTACATTGGTTTCGCAGTCTTCTCCTGCCTTGATGTACCCATGATCCATCTCCACAAGGCTGTTAAAGGCCTCGCTCTGGGGATTGATTCCCACGGCAATAAACACTCCGTCCACCGCAAGCTTACTTATTTCCCCTGTCTTGTCATTCTTTAAGGTCAGGGATTCTACCTGATCCCCGCCTTCGATTCCTTCCACCACAGTGCCCCAGATAATCTCAACATTTTCAAGGCCAAAGAGCTGGGTCTGTAAGGTTTTTGCGCCTCTTAAGGCGTCTCTTCGGTGAATTAAGTATACCTTTTTACACATTCTGGATAAAAAGATCGCATCCTCAATTGCAACATCACCGCCGCCTACCACTGCGGCCACTTTGTTGCGGAAAAATGCGCCGTCGCAGGTGGCGCAGTAGGAAACGCCCATTCCGGTCAGTTCTTCTTCTCCAACCACACTTAATTTCCGGTGATGGGCTCCTGTAGCAATAATAACGGTCTTTGTCTCATAAATCCGCTCTTCTCCAACCACATGAAAGTCTTCCCCGGAGGATTCGATGCGCAGTACCTCGTCATTGGCAAACTCCGCTCCCAGCTTTTCCGCATGTTCCCGGAACTTCATGCCAAGGTCATAGCCGTTGATGCCCGGAAGACCGGGATAATTATCTACCTCATAAGTATTTAATATCTGTCCGCCGCTGGCCGGCTCTTTTTCAATTACTATCATTTTAAGCTCGGCTCTTTTTCCGTAAACCGCGGCGGTAAGACCTGCCGCTCCCGAGCCGATGATCACAACATCATAAATTTCATTCATTTTTTTCCTCCATTCTGTGCCTGTTTTGCAGCACATCCCAGTTCTATCTATTAAGTATTTTCTTTTCTCATTATATCTTATTATCCCTTAAGTATGCAATGGCTGAACTGTGATAAAATCACAGAGCCTTAAAACAGGTTTGCATTCTATCTGCCGGTTTGGTAAAATAAAGGCATACAAACTGACAGAAAGGATGATTTTCATGGCTAGAAAAACAGTACTCATCACCGGCGCTTCCCGCGGAATCGGCAAAGCCATTGCCGTAAAATTTGCAAAGAAAGGGTACAACGTTGCCATTAACTGCCTGCACAGCGAAGACCGTCTTTTGCAGACAAAGAAAGAGCTGGAAGCTTACCAGGTTTCCTGCCTCTCCTATATGGGTGACATGGGCGACATGAACCAATGCCGGGACTTTTTTCAACAGGTGCACAAACAGTTCGGCGGATTGGATGTCCTGGTCAACAATGCGGGGATCTCCTACATCGGCCTGCTGCAGGATATGAGCACAGAGGCCTGGGACAGTATCATCCGCACCAATTTGACCTCGGTATTTAACTGCTGCAAGCTGGCCATCCCTTCCATGGTGGAAAGGAAACAGGGAAAGATCATTAATATCTCCTCTGTCTGGGGCATTTCCGGCGCCTCCTGCGAAGCGGCCTATTCGGCCACCAAAGGCGGAGTCAATGCTCTTACAAAGGCTCTGGCCAAGGAGCTGGCCCCCAGCAATATCCAGGTCAACGCCGTTGCCTGCGGAGCAATTGATACGGAAATGAACCAGTTTTTAGAGGAAGACGAGCTGATCTCCCTCATTGAGGAAATCCCAACGGGACGCCTTGGAACAGCCGAGGAGGTGGCCGACTTAGTTTACCATCTGGGATATAAAAATTCCTACTTGACCGGTCAGGTCATCAGTCTTGACGGAGGCTGGTTGTAGGAGAGCCTCAAACATTGTCCCTTAGTAAATCATATGTAAGAAATGCGGTCCCGTATACTCTTCCCTCTTAAGAGGGGAAATGGGGCGTAAAATCCGTCCATGACAGGCAAAATGGAAAAGAGGCCTCTGCAAATTTTTGCAGGGGCCCTTCTTAATTTTGAGTTTCAGATCTCTTTTTGAGTTTCATGTCCTCTTTAAGCATCATGCCTCTGATTCCGGCATTTTTATGCTGAATCAGCTCTTTTGGGCCGGATTAAGCCTCTGCCTTTTCCACCTGTACGATAGCAGTCTTCTGCATGGGAATTCTGCAGTTCTTATTGTTGCCGAATTCAACAATAACGGTATCATCGGTCATATCAATGATGACGCCGTAAAAGCCGCTGGAGGTCAGGATGCTGTCGCCAACTGCGATACTTGCAAACATCTCCTGCTGCTTCTTTTTTTCCCTTCTCTGCGGTCTGATTGCGATAAAATACATGAAACCAAAGATCACTGCGATGTAGAGTACCCAGAAGCCTATGCCCATAGTACCGCCGCCTATTGCTAATAACATAACTATTTCCTCCTTATATAACGATCCGCTGCTTCGCTGTGGTGTCCTCTGCCGTCATGCCGGAAAGTTTCTGCTCTTTATATTCCCCATAGCGGTGATTTTCGATTGCGCCGCGAATCTCTTCCATCATTGTATTATAAAAGTACAAATTATGCAAGACACATAATCTCATGCCCAGCATTTCTTTTGCTTTTAAAAGATGCCTGATATAGGCCCTGCTGTAGGAACGGCAGGCAGGGCAGCCGCAGCCCTCTTCGATGGGACTGTGGTCCAGTTCATATCTGACATTGTATAAATTCATCTTTCCATGGTTGGTGTACACATGACCGTGCCGGCCGTTTCTGGACGGATAAACGCAGTCAAAGAAATCCACGCCCCGGTCCACCGCCTCTAAAATATTGGCCGGGGTTCCTACGCCCATGAGATAGGTGGGCTTGTTCTCCGGCAGGTACGGAACGGTTTCATCCAGAATCCGGTACATTTCCGAATGGCTTTCTCCTACGGCAAGGCCGCCTAAGGCATAGCCGTCCAAATCCATGGCGGATACGGTCTTTGCATGGGCGATGCGGATATCCTCAAAGGTTCCGCCCTGGTTAATGCCGAATAAAAGCTGGTCTTGATTCAGAGTATCAGGCAGGGAGTTAAGCCGTTTCATCTCCGTCCGGCACCGTTCCAGCCACCGGGTGGTCCGATCCACGCTGTTTTGCATGTACTCCCTGGTGGCCGGATGGGGCGGGCATTCGTCAAAGGCCATGGCTATGGTGGAGGCTAAGTTGGACTGGATCTGCATGCTCTCCTCAGGGCCCATGAAGATCTTGTGGCCGTCAATGTGGGACTGGAAGTAAACGCCTTCCTCTTTTATTTTCCTTAAGCCCGTCAGGGAAAATACCTGGAAGCCGCCGGAATCCGTAAGAATGGGGCGGTCCCAGTTCATGAACCGGTGAAGGCCGCCGAATTCTCTTATGAGCCTGTCCCCGGTGCGCACATGGAGATGGTAGGTGTTGGAGAGCTCCACCTGGGTTTTGATTTCACGAAGATCGTCGGTGGAAACCGCACCCTTGATAGCTCCCACGGTGCCCACGTTCATGAACACCGGAGTCTGGATTGTTCCGTGGACGGTGGTCACTTCAGCCCGCTTTGCCCGTCCGTCCTTTGCAATGATTTTATAGTTCATTTATACTTCCTTACTTAAGATTGGATAATAGTTATTCGGCCATGGCCGCCTTGATCATGATGGCACATTCGATCCGCTTCTTCTGCATTTCACAGCCAATGTCGTAGGCATCGGTAATGCTGCCGTGGAAATTATAGGAGTTGGCCGCACAGCCTCCGCTACAGTAAAACCTTGCAAAACAGTCCCGGCACTTGTCCTTTGCATAAACGTTGCAGAGTTTAAACTCATCCCGGACAGGAGTGTTGGTTACGCCCGTATCCACGGTACCCAGAAGAAATTCCTCCTGCCCTACAAACTGGTGGCAGGGATAAATGTCTCCCCATGGAGTGACTGCAAGATATTCTGTTCCCGAGCCGCAGCCGGACAGTCGTTTTGCCACGCATGGTCCCTGATTTAAATCAATATTGAAATGGAAGAAGTTAAAGCCTTTCCCCGCTTTCTGCCTGTCGATGTATTCCAGAGCAAGCTTGTCATACTCTTCCAGGATCTGGGGCAGATCTTCCTCCCGGATGGCGTAATCCTCTTCCGGCTGGGCCACTACAGGCTCAATGGACATGCTGGTAAAGCCTAAGTCTGCAAATTCCAGAACATCCTTGGAAAAGTCTAAGTTGTGACGGGTAAAGGTTCCCCGGATATAATGATCCTTATCCCCTCTCATCTCGGCAAATTTCAGGAACTTGGGTACAATCAGCTCATAGCTGCCTTTTCCGCTGCGGAAAGGACGCATTCTGTCGTTGACTTCCCGACGGCCGTCAAGGCTTAATACCACATTGCTCATTTCCCTGTCGCAGAATTCCATGATCTCGTCATTTAACAGGACGCCGTTGGTGGTCATGGTGAAACGGAAGTTCTTATTATATTCTTTCTCTTTTGAGCGTCCGTATGCAACCAGCTGCTTTACTACTTCCCAGTTCATCAGCGGTTCTCCGCCGAAAAAGTCCACCTCCAAGTTCCTGCGGTTGCCGGAATTGGCGATAAGGAAGTCAAGAGCCTTCTTTCCCACTTCAAAAGACATAAGGGCACGGCGGCCGTGGTATTCTCCTTCTTCTGCAAAACAGTATTTACATGCCAGATTGCAGTCATGGGCAATATGTAAGCAAAGGGCTTTTACAACGGTTTTCCGCTTTTTAAAATCCACCACATAATCGTGGTACACATCGCTTGTAAACAGCTCTCCTGCATCAATGAGATATTGGATTTCCTCCAGGGCTTCCTCCACCTCAGATCTTCCGTAGGCTTCGGAAAGCCGGTTTAAAATTTCTTCCTTCGCTTCCTCTGGAAGCTTCTCCGGCTCTTTCATATCCGGGACCATTTCAGCGGCGGTGGCCACGGCCTCATACATGAGAGGGTCCACGGAATGGACGGAGCCGCTGTTGACATCCATAATAATATGGAAGCCATTGTTGATATATTGATGAATCACTTGTATTCTCCTTAATAATTGATTTGACCTTTAACCGTTTCCGGCAGACAAGCAAAGTAACCCCTACCGTCATATGACCGTAGGGGCAACCGCTTTTCTGCCGTATGGCTGTTCTATACAGTTTTTTAAGAATTAACGGTTGCTGTTCTCGCAGCTCTGGTTTCCTACTGTACAGGATGTCTTGCAGGCTGACTGGCAGGATGTCTGGCATTCGCCGCAGCCGCCCTTTTTCATGGATTCTTTTAATGTACTGGAATTTAATGTTTTCACGTGTTTCATATACTTACACCTCCTGTATTTGCCTGATTCCCTGAGATTATATCACATGTTTTATGGGAGTGCAAGATGAATTGCCCGGCCGGAGGGCTCCGCTCTATAGAAATACTTGGGGAATATCCGCTTTGACAGGGGAATATACTGAATCATAAGACAAGATATAAGGAGTTGGTGAAATGGAAAAATCAAAGCTTCAGGTCACATTAACAAATCTTCTCATTACCTACATACTGACCGGAATCCTGCTGGTGGTCCTGGCCTTGGCGCTCTATAAATTCCATCTGAAAGAAGGCCAGATCCGGCTGGGTGTCAATGGGGTTTATATTGTTACCTGTTTCCTTGGCGGGATTATGATGGGAAAGAGCGTGCGGCAAAGAAGGTTCTTCTGGGGACTTTTGCTTGGGCTTTTGTATTTTCTGGTGCTTCTGGCAGTTTCGTTTCTTTTGAACAAAGGGCTTAATGGGGATTTGAATCAGATCCTTGTTACTATGGCTATTTGTGCAGGGAGCGGGACTTTGGGGGGAATGGTTAGTTGAATGGGAATGGAGAAAGCCGAAGTAGTGGAGGAAAATGAGGGGAGGCTCTCCGGATACGCTCATGGTTTCGGACGGGATAGGTGTAAGGAATAGGAGGCAGGAACATGAATGATGACTCATGTTCCTGCCTCCTATTCCTTACACCTATCACGTCCTGCAAAAATCGCTGTATCCGGAGAGCCTCCCCTCATTTTCCCGGCTGGGTGCGGCGGGCTCCGCTTTCCATTCTGTGGATGGGGATTGGAGGGGCTTGGTATGGCTTGGAAATTTTCTGGAGGGTGTCAGTGTTTGCTGGTGGGCTTGCGGGTTGGTTCTCAGCGGTCTTTAAGGGCTCGGATGAATTCAACGATGAGGATGATGGCGGCGCCCAGGAAGATGAAGAGGTCGCCTAGGTTGAATACTACTTTTTTGAGCTTTCCGTATTGGATGCTGAAGTAATCTACTACGTAGTGGCGGACCAGTCTGTCGTAGAGATTGCTGGCGGCGCCGCCTAAGGTTAGAGACAGGGCCAGTTTTTCTGCGGTTCTGCCTTTTCCCTGGAGCAGGTTGAAGAGCATTCCTCCGACAAAAGAGGCTACTGCAAGGGGGATCATCTGGACCAGAGCGGGGTGGTCTTTTAAGCGGCCGAAAGAAAAGCCCGGATTGTGGTTTTTGTGTAAGATGATCTTTCCGCCGGTTCCTTCCAGTTCTTTGGGGAAATCGGATTCTTCTTTTTCCTCTATGAAGCTTTTTATGCTTAAGTCCAAAACCGCCAGTACTGTGATGAAAACGATAAATATCATAAGATACGCTCCTTCCGCTTTTATTATGTCCATTATACAGGAGTTTTTATCCTGAGACTGGTGATTTCTAATTGTTCATTGGATCAGCTTCTCATCTGTATGAAAGGGCCGCCGTTTTTGTCTAAGTAGGCTCTTGTTATGACTACAGAACCGATGTTATGGTCTTTGGGAATTTCATACATGATATCAAGCATGAAATTTTCTATGATGGCCCGCAGAGCTCTGGCTCCGGTCTTTTTCTTAAGGGCTTCTTCGGCAATCCACTCTAAGGCCTCATCCTCGAATACCAGATTGACCTCGTCCAGCTCTAAGAGCTTTTTGTATTGCTTTAAGATGGCGTTTTTCGGTTCTTTCAGGACGCGGACCAAAAGGTCCTTGTTTAAGGCTTCCAGGGTTACGGTTATGGGAAGACGGCCCAGGAATTCCGGGATCATGCCAAACTTTCTTAAGTCCTCGTTGGTTACGTGGAACAGAAGGTTGGTCTCCTTGTCATAGCGGTCCTTTAATTCTGCGGAAAAGCCCATGGAAGACTTTTCTTTTAAGCGTTCTTTGATGATATCCTCTAAGTCGGGGAATGCACCTCCGCAGATGAAAAGAATGTTCTCCGTGTTGACCGCGGTCATGGGGGTCAGGGCATTTTTCTGGTTGGCTCCTACGGGGACTTCTACGGTGCTTCCCTCTAAAAGCTTTAAAAGCTCCTGCTGAACGGATTCTCCGCTTACATCCCTGCTGCTGGTGCTTTTCTTTTTTGCAATTTTATCGATTTCATCAATGAAAATAATTCCGCGCTCCGCCTTGTTCACATCGTTGCCGGCAGCGGTAAGTAGTTTTGACACCACGCTTTCAATGTCGTCGCCGATGTATCCGGCTTCTGTCAGGGAGGTGGCGTCGGCAATGGCAAGGGGGACATCCAGAAGTCTGGCAAGGGTTTTTACCAAATAGGTTTTTCCGCTTCCCGTAGGGCCGATCATGAGGATGTTGGATTTTTCTATCTGTACGTTTCCATTTTCATCTCTTTGTTTGGTCTCTGTTAAGTAGACTCTTTTGTAGTGATTGTAAACGGCTACGGAAATGACCTTCTTCGCCTGTTCCTGGCCGATGACGTATTCATCCAGCCTCTGCTTGATGATATGAGGGGCAGGAATATCTTTTAAATTCAGCTCCTGCTTCGGCTCTTTTTCTGTTTTCTTTTTGACCTTTTGCTTTTGGGGAATCTCAAGGTCCTGAAGGTTCAAGTTTCCTAAATCATTTAAGTTTAAGTTCATATAGGGCATGGCCGGGATCTTGGAAAAATCAAAGCCGCCCTGGGTTACGGAGTCAAAGGCTTTCTGCATACAGTCATGGCATAAGTTCATGCCTCCGGCCATGGAAACCATGGGGCCTGTCACATTCTCGGGCCGACGGCATACGTAGCAGATTTTTTCGTACTCGTCCTCTTCATTTTTCTTTTTATCGCTGTCGGAGCTGCTGGCAATGGTGTCTTCTGCTTTCTCCTCCGGGAAGTCTTTATCGTTCAAGCTGTATTCTCCTTTTATTTGTAATTATCTGTAGCATATCAATTATTATAAAGCATTTGAAACGCTCCTACAAGTGCGGACCGTCAATTTAGAATTTTTTAATGAAAAGAGTTCCTGATAATTCCTTTTCAGGAATTATCAGGAACTCTTTGAAATGGGCGGGAAGCCCTGAATTATTTAGCCCTGGTTTGTGTTGTCAGCAGGCTTGGAACCTAAAGTAATGTCTACGTTTCTTTCCACATACTTTCCATTTTCAACGGACTGAACCGTAAGGGATACGGTGGTTCCGCCCTGATAATATTTAAGCATGCTTGTCAAATCATCATAGGTTTTGACGCTCTGTCCGTCAAACTTGGTAATGATATCCTTTTCCCGTAAATCGGACTTGGAAGCTGCTCCTCCCTCTACAATTTTGTAGATGAATACTCCCTGGGGCATTCCCAGCTGCTGGCTTGTTGCAGCGTCAATGTTCTTGCACTGGATTCCTAAATATCCCTGGTCCCCTTCTGCCACCTGGGTCCTGGTCTTTCTCGTCATCAGGGTGTCAATGATGGTCTGGGCCTTGGAAATCGGAATGGCATAGCCCATGCCTTCTACTTCTGTGGAAGAGTATTTTGCGGAGTTAATGCCGATTACCTCACCCTGCATATTTAAGAGAGCGCCTCCGCTGTTGCCGGGGTTGATGGCTGCATCGGTCTGAAGCAGATTCTGACTGGTGCCGTTTTCTGTCTGTACGCTGCGCTCAAGGGCACTGATATAGCCTACGGTAACGGACTGTCCGTAGCCTAAGGCATTTCCGATGGCAACTACGCCCTGGCCTACTTTAATCTGATCGGAGTTACCTAAGGAGGCAACAGCGATTTGTGATAAGGTATCAGCGGAAATATCTTTTAACGGAACTGCAATGACCGCCAGGTCGCTGTCCGCATCGGTTCCCTTAACGGCTGCATCTACTGCTTTCTGATCAATAAAGGTGACCTTCAGCGCTTCAGCGCCTTCCACTACATGGTTGTTGGTGACAATCAAAAGCTCGTCATCGTTCTTTCCGATTATAATACCGGAACCGCTGCCTTCCCCTTCCTGCTGCATCGGGCCAAACCATGTCTGGCTTTCATAAATCACCTTGCTGGTAATGGCAACTACCGACGGCATGGCCTTGTCTACAATGGAGGAAACATCGTTGACTCCGGAAATGCTGGAGGTATTGGCTACGGAAGCTGCGGCGGGAAGTGTTTCAGCCTTGCTTATTTCAACAGAGGGCTTGCTTCCATAAGCGCCTGCCGCCCAGTTGATTCCAACCATAGTGCTTCCTGCAACGACTCCGAAAACAAGGGCCCCGCCCACAAGTGCGGCTGCTTTTTTTGCAAAACCGCCTTTCCTCTTTGGCTTATCGTCCTGAGGGAGAGGGCCTTGGGGTGCCATTCTCTGATACTGGTATTCCTGATAGTGGGGAATACTCTGCTTTGCTTCATAGGAACGCTGAGACTGATCCTCCGTTTCCGGTTCCGGTTCCGAGTCCCTCATAGTAAAATTGACGGGAGCGGATTCTTCTTTATTGTCCTCAGGATTCATATGACCTGCTTCATTGTTTTTGTATTGATCTTCAAATTCGTTATACATAAGCTGTTCTCCTTTCTTCTTTACTGCCCACGCTTTCCGGGCATCCAGGTACACCCTAGGGTGTTTCATGTATATTTGATTTCCTTTTGATAATCAAAGTCTATCAATGAATTGTGACCATTTTGTGACAAAATTATATTTAATATGTGAAATGAAAAAAATCCCCGCATCAGGTACCTGTAAAAACCGGAAAGGCCCTGTCTGCGGGGGGATGAGTTCATTGGTTTACTGTCTTAATCGATTCCCGGTGCGGATACTACCGGAATGTCCCCGGCGTTATCTGCCGGATTGACTGCCTGGGAAGACGACTGCTCTCCTCCGCCCCCTGGGCCGGCTGAAGTGGTCTCTGCAGAGCCGGGCTCATTGGCCCCTGTGGTCTGGCCGACGCCGGGACCGTTTGCTGCAGTGGTCGTCTCTGTCGTAGGCTTGGTTGTCCCGGAGGTGGTTTCCCCCGGCTTCACAGCCCCGCTGGTTGTCTCTCCTGGCTTGGTTGACCCTGAGGTTGTTTCTCCAGGCTTTGTTTCCTTTGTCTCCCCGGTACCCTTTGAGGAATCCGACGGCTTTACCGGCTTTCCGTTTTCATCCGTTTCCTCTATGGAGCCTTCCTGGGAGGAGGTTTCAACCTCTGATGTGGTTTTCTCCGGTTTCGTGGCCTCAGTGGTCTTCTCTTCAATATCCTTGCCTTCGGTGGAAACATGGTCAATGCTGGTTCCCTGTTTATACATACCGGAATCGGCAGCGATCTTGGCGCTGATCTTTTTTACCATGTCGGAGGGCACATAATCTTCCTTACCAAAAAGGAATTTGTGAAGCTCGGCAACGTTTGTCTCCAAAGTCTGAGGAATGACGCAGTCGCCCCTCTTGCCCACGGTCATTTCCCCTCTGGCAGATGGGAAGCCCGCTGTCTCTCCGATGTGATATTTGCTTAAATCCAAAAGCAGCTCTGTAAAATCACTGAACGTTAAGTTTGTTCCGACCTGTTCTACTTCCATAAGCAGAATGCGGTTGAGCAGCCCTAAATCTGCCTTCTTCGCTTTTTCAAAGGTCTTTTGAATCACGAGGCGCTGGCGCTCGGTTCTTGCGTAATCGGTATCCATTTTTCTGAGTCTGGCATAGGCTACTGCCTGAACTCCATCCAAATGGTTCATTCCGGCTGATTTTAAGTGAACCGACGGAACTCCTGTTTTATTGACTGTTTCTGTAATAAAAGAGTTAATGTAACGGAATTCTGCTTTGCTGATATCGATGTCCACGCCTCCCAGCATATTGATGCCGTCGGCAACGGATTTCCAGTTAAAGGTGACGTATTCACTGATATCTAAGTCCAGGTTTTTATTAAGGGCTGCAAGGGCCTGAGAAGCGCCTCCTAAGGCATAGGCAGCATTTATCTTGTTATAGGCATTCTTGTCACTGATGTTTAAGTATGTATCACGGAATACGGATACAAGTCTTATTTCCCCTGTGTCTCTGTTTATATTGCAGATCATGATTACGTCGGCATTGGCCCTATTGACATTACCGTCACGGCTGTCAACGCCGAATACTGCAATGGTGCGGTAGCCTGTCATGTGCTTCTTCAGTTCCTCTGGCATGGCTTTGTTTCCGACCTGCTCCTGATTAACATTATCAGGCCTTTGGAAAGAGTTCATCAGCCTTGCCACATAAGCATAGGAAAATATGAGTGCAAGGGTAAATATCTCGGCCACTGCCAGAATGATGATCCGGCGGATCTTTTTCTTTTTTTCCGTCTGAACTGCCAGACGGCTGCCTGAGACACTTTTCTCCTGATTCTGCATTCTGGGCTGCTGACGGGTTCCCCCGTCTCCTATTACCAGCCGGCCGGCTGCCTGGGGCTGCCCGGTTGCTGCGGACTGGCCGTTCTCTGATGAAATGCGGCCTCTGTTCCCGGACGCTCTCTGGTTTTCATCGGTTCCTGACGGTGCCTGGGCACGGGACTGGCCGTTTTCTGATGAAGTGTTCCGGGGGCGGGTCTGGCCGCCTTCTGCCGAAGCGGTTCGCGGACGGGACTGGCTGCTTTCCGTTGAAGCGGTCCGGATGGGAGCCTGACCGTTTTCCCCTGATGCGGTCCGCGGGCGGGACTGACCGCCTTCTCCTGATGCGGTTCGCGGACGGGGCTGGCTGCTTTCCCCTGATGCAGTTCGCGGACGGGACTGGCCCTCTTCCGCTGATGCCTGGATACGGTCCTTACTTTTTCCTGCGGATGTCTGGCTACGATCCTGAACGGCTCCCTGAGATGTCTGGGCGCGGCCCTTACTGTCTCCCGGGTCTGCCTGGGAACTTCCCTGGCCGCTTCCTGCCTGGGTCCGTGTATGGCCTTTGCCAGCTCCGGCCTGGGAACGGGCAGGGTCTTTACCGCTTCCCCCCGATGTCCGGGCCTGGCTCTTGCCTGCTCCTGCCTGCGCCTGATCCTGGGAACGGGAAGATTCAGAGGAGGACTGTCCCCGGAACATTGACTGACCGCTTTCCTTTGCACGGCCGGTGCCGGCCGTCTGGTTTATTCTGTTTTGCTCCGGCTTTTGGTAGCTTTCATAATCTTCATCCAGGTAATAATCCTCATCGGACGGATCTGGTTCAGAATTAAAACCGCGCGCTCCTTTTTTTCTGGTGTCACGGTCTAATTCATCATCAAATTCATTTCTCATCTATTTAACCTCTTTTAATCGTGTCGTATCCGGTATCAGTACGCATTTTTGTTGATAAAGCCTTTGAATATGGTAAGAAACAGTATCTTAAAATCAAATCCAAGGGTCCAGTTTTCAATATAATAAAGATCGTGTTCGATCCTCTTTGTAATGGAAGTATCTCCCCGGTATCCGTTTACCTGAGCCCAGCCCGTAATTCCCGGACGGACCTGATGCTTTATCATATAACGGGGAATCTCCTCTTTAAACTTGCCCACAAAGAGAGGTCTTTCCGGCCTGGGCCCCACCAGACTCATGTCTCCGCGGAGAACATTTAAAAATTGGGGCATTTCGTCAATGCTGGTCTTTCTGATAAAACGTCCCACAGGCGTCACCCTGGAATCGTGGGGCGTCGTCCATCTGGCCTTTTCCTCAGACGGCGCCTGAACCACCATGGAACGGAACTTATACATCTTAAATGGCCTGTTGTGAAGTCCTACCCTCTCCTGATTATAGATAAGAGGGCCGGGAGCGGTCAGCTTGATTAAGGCCGCCGTCAACAGCATAATGGGGGAAAACAGGAGCAGGGCAACAGAGGCCCCTAAAATATCCACCGCCCGCTTGACGGCCGCATTTACCGGGTCCGTCAGAGGCACCCGGCGGATATTGACCACCGGCAGGCCCAGCAGATCTTCAATATAGGGCCTTGTTGGGATCATGTTGTTGTAATCCGGTATAAATTTGGTGTGAACCCCTGATTTTTCACAGGAAGCCACAATTCTTTCCAAATCCGCATATTCGCTGATGCTTAAGGTGATCGCGATCTCATCCAGAGAATTGAGGGCCAGAATCTCGTCTAAGTCATGGATCTTGCCAATGACATTGACGCCCTTATAGCCGGTCCCCCACTCTTTTCCATTATCCAGAATCCCTTTCACCTGATAACCCCATTCGGGATTGATTCTCACCCTGTCTATAAAGCCTTCCGCCGCCCGGCTGTAGCCGATCAAAAGAATGTGCTTCTGATTGTAGCCTTTGGAACGCATGGAGCGGAGCATGCAGCGGATTAAATTCCGTTCTGCCGTTTCCAGAACAATGTTCAGGGCGCAGAAATAAAATACTATTCTTCTGGAAAAGTAATAAGAATACGGATTGTTCCTTATCAGAAACAGGATCAGAATAAAGAGTAAAACTCCTAAAAGGTTGGCCTTTAGGATATTTGCAAATTCATCCTTGGCTTCCTGTACCCGTTTCGGTGCATACAAACGAAAGATTCCGTAAAGCAGAAGATAGGTCGGCAATATGAGGAGAAGAGCCGCAAAATAGTACTGGGGTGCCAAAACCTGCTTGTAAGGGCTGTACAGCCGGTTTCCCAGCAGAAGAAACAGCCAGGCAAGGACATAGGATACAATGATCACAAGCCCGTCCAGCACCACATGAAACCCGTTAAATTTTTTCTGATTGTCCTTTATCATAGCAGCAAAACCTTCCCATCGTGCATTGCACCATACTTCTCCATGATAATTTCCCGTTTATTATACATGATATGTCCTTATGATGCCATTAAAATATTCTTAAAATGACCTGTCAATTTATAGTTTTCTTCTAAGTAATTCCCAAATATAGATAAATGTTCCCAAAATCAGCTCTCCTTCTATGCGGATGTACCTGCCGAGACGGGACATCTGAAAGGGTACCTTTCTGGTACTTCCGGCAGTCTTAAGGCCTTCTTTCAGACCTTCCACATAGTCAGAGCCAAAGCCTATTTTTTTAAAGAACAGATATTTTACAATAACTCCCAGAAGAAGCGGAATGAAATTTATAAGAAGCTGGATGGCCGGCATATTTTTATAATTCAAATACACAATATTTCTGGCCGCAAGCTTTACCTTGAAAGAATTGTACTTTGAGCCGCTGGTACCGCTGCCCACATGATAGACCACGGCTGTGGGGCAGTAGACATTTTCATATCCGAAAATCTTAGCCCGGTATCCCACGTCAATGTCTTCCAGATAAGCAAAATGAGCCTTGTCAAAACCACCGATCTCCGCAAACACTTCCCTCCGGTAAATGGCGGCTCCGGCACAGGCGGAAAAGACCCTGCAGGGCCTGGTATACCCCTTGCTTTTCTGCCCCACTCCCCTTTGATAGGCCCAGCCCAAAAGGCTGTACATATCTCCGGCGTCGTCCATTAGGTCCTTGTGATAAAGCTGGATCATCTTGCTGCTGACGGAAAATATCCTCGGCGACCGGTCCATTGCCCGGACCAATTCCTTTACATAATCCGGCTCCGGCTCCGTGTCATTATTAAGCAAAATGACATAGGGAGTTTTGCTCTCCTTAATGCCCACATTTACGGCCCCTGAAAATCCGGTATTTTCCGTGAGAAAAACAGAGGGAATTTCCCGCTCCCGCAGCCACTCTACACTTCCGTCCGTGGAACCGTTATCCACCACAAGAAGCTCAAAGTCTTTATCACTTTGAGCTTTTAAGGCATTGAAGCAGGGCTCCATAAATTTCAGCCCGTTATAATTGGGAATAATGACGGTTACTTTTTTCTCCATTTCATACCTCGAGTTTATAGGGTTCCCCGATTTTTTCTTTCCGTAAGTCCCTAAGGGCGAAATTGGATTTGCGCAGGGTGAGGTTGGGATTGTAATAAGGATCTCCCTCCCTTAAAATGTCCGGCCATTTTTCGGAAAACTTCTTGATTTCCCGGTTAAAGCGTTCCACCTTTTCCGGCGTGTCCTCAAGTCCTCTGGACTTTGATTCGTAATGGTAAAACAGGGCATAAGGGGCGTAAACCACCAGCTTATTTAAGGAACGGATCTTCATGCAGTAATCAATGTCATTAAAGGCAACGGCAAGGTATTCGGAAAAGCCGCCCGCCTTCTCAAACAGGGATTTTTTGCTCATCATGCAGGCTGCTGTCACGGCGCTGTAATCCCTGGCACACATGGCCTGGTTAAAATAGCTGCTTTCCGCCTTGTGAAGCCCGATAAAGGTATGGCCTGCAATGCCTCCGAAGCCCACCACAACGCCTGCGTGCTGGATGGTTTCATCGGAATAAAGGAGACGGGCACCTGCAATTCCCACGTCCTCCCTCTGGCAAAAGCCCAGCATTTCTGCAATGCCTTCCGGGTTGATGATCTCCGTGTCATTGTTTAAAAACAGAAGATATTCTCCTTTTGCAAAGGTGACGCCAAAGTTATTGATGGCGGAATAATTGAACTCCCGCTCCCATTTCACCACATGTACAAAATCAAATTCTTTCTGGATCTTTTCATAGTATTCAAAGGTTTCCGGGGCCGTGCTGTTGTTTTCCACCACAATGAATTCCAGATTCTTATAAACGGATTTCTCAAGGATGGAACGCATACATAAGTCTAAGTCAGCCGTATGGTCCTTGTTGGGTATAATAATCGAAACCAGAGGTTCCCCGGTTATTTTAAAGGTAGTATGGTAAATGCCGTAATCCACTCCTTTTTCCACGGACAAAGCTTCGATTCCCATTCGTTCATAATGAGCTTTAATAGCTCTGGCCCCCGCTTCAAAGGCATACAGCTTTCTTTCCGGGTTGCTGGCAGTGGAATTCTGATGGCAGCGCCAATGATACAGGGCTTTCGGCACATGATAGATCTTCCTTGCCTTTTCCGTGCAGCGGAAGATAAAATCATAATCCTGGGCTCCGTCAAATTCCTGCTTAAAGCCGCCCACCTCGGCCAAAAGATCATGGCTTACCACAAATAAGTGGCAGATATAGTTGACGCTGGTCAGCAGGTCCGGGTTGAAATCAGGCTTGAAGTGAGGCTCAAACAGCTCCCCTCCGTCAATGTCCAGCTTGTCTTCATCGGTATACACCACATCAATTTCAGGATCGGAATTGATGGCTTTCACACATTCAAACAAAGCGTCAGGAGCCAGAGTGTCGTCATGATCGGCAAGAGCCACGAAATCTCCCGTAGCCATTTCAATGGCAGCGTTGGTATTTCCCGATATCCCTTTATTCTCTCCAAGAATCACATAACGGATTCTTTCATCCTTTAATGCATAGCGCTTTAAAACACGTTCCACACTCTCACTCCTGGGGCTGCCGTCCGCGATACAGACCTCCCAGTTCCCATAGGTCTGGGCCAGCAGAGAATCCAGCATGGCTGCAAGATAGCGCTCCGGCGTCTTATAGGCCGGGATGACAACGGATACTTTGGGCATGTAATCAAAAACCGTTTTCTTCTGAGCTGCCAGCTCTTCCTCTGTGGTTTTTGTCAGCTCATTCCATTCGGGATAATCGTAATCACTGTCGATTCCCTGAAGCTTGTGCCTGGACTTTAAGACAAAGGCGCGGAGGCCGTTCTCCTTCCAGAAATCCACGGCAGAATGAAAGGTCTGCATGTTCATCATTCCCTTCAGCTTCACGCTCTTTTTATGGGCGGAGCTGTTCTGCTTTTCGATGATCTGGGCGTTGAGCTTTACCTTAACAGACTTTCCGTCGCAGGAAATGATCAGAAGCCGGTCCTCGTTATCCTCACGGATATAAGGAATCCGGATGTCAAAGCCCAAATCCCTGTCCAGGGTCTTTTTGAAATATATCTGGCTTACGTCATCTCTGCGGACCGGAACGTATTTAAATTCCACAGGCCTTTCCTGTCCGTCCACAACCGCAAACTCTGCTTTCGCATCAGGACCGTTTCCGATAACCCAGCCATTTAATACGATGGAATTTTCACGGATCCTTGCCACATCTATCTTATATTTCATCTCTGATTTTCTTCCTCCATGAATGCCGCCCTAAGAAGCGCATCCTCCTCTGTATCCTCCGCCTCATCGGTAAAATTGAGCCGCTCCTCCTCTATCACCAGGGGGCGCTTCATCATCCGTGAGTTAATGGACAGAATATACTCCCCCACAAGACCGATAAAAAATATCTGCACAGAGCCCAAAAAGCTCATGCCGATCAGCAGCGGCGCCATGCCTGCCGGGAAACGGTCCCAGTACAGCAGCTTCATGATCAGATAGATCAGGGCCACCGTCATACTTGCAAAGGAACAGATACTTCCGAATATGGTCGCCAGGCGAAGTCCCACCTTAGTATAGGAAGTAATGCTTAACATAGCCGCATCGTAAAGGCGGTAAAAGTTATTGCTGGTCTTTCCTGCCCGCCTCTTGGGCTGCTCATAGGGAATTTCCTTACGCCGGAATCCCAGCTCCGCAACGATTCCCCGAAGGAATGGAAGGGGATCATCCAGTTCCCTCAAAACCCTTATAAACTTCTTATCATACAGGCCGAAGCCGGTAAAATGTTCGATCTGCTCCACATCGGAAAGCTTTTTAATGGTTTTATAATAACAGCTCCGAAGCCAGTACATGAGCTTGTTTTCCTTGCTGGATTTCTTGATCCCAATGACGATCTTATATCCTTTTTCCCATTCCGCAACGTACCGGGGAATCATTTCCACCGGGTCCTGGAAATCCGCGGCCATGAGAATGGTGGCGTCTCCCGTTGACTGGAGCATGGCATAATAGGGGGAATTAAACTGTCCGAAATTCTTCGCATTGAGAATTCCTTTCACCTTTTTATCCTTAGAGCACAGTCTGCGGATGATTTCCCTGGTCTTGTCCTGAGAATCATTGTCAATAAAAATCAATTCATAGGTGTAATCCGGCAGATTCTGCCCAAATACCCGCTCAACAGCCTGGTACATGGCCTCCACATTTTCTTCCTCATTGTAGCAGGGGATTACGATGCTAATTGTTTTCATACGTTCACTCCCAATCTATCTGAACCATAACCTTGATCAGATCCTCTGGTTTTTCTTTCATAAGCTGTAATGCCGTTTCCACCTGGTCCAGCCCTTTCAGGCGGTGGGTCACCAGCTTCTGGGGATTGATCCTTCCGTACTGGACCATTTAAGAAGCCGTTCGATTCTCACCCGGCCCCCCTTGGCAAGCTCTGTGTGGATGGTCTTTCCCGCCATGCCCCGCCCCCCTGAAAATTTGGGAAAGGGCAGACTCCCTGTTCCGCCGTAGTAATTCACATTGGAAATGGTTCCGATGCCGTATCTTGCCATATCCACCGCCTGGGCAAAAACCTCATCACCGCCGCCGCAGATAATCACCCCGTCGACCCCCAGGCCGCCGGTCCGTTCCATGACCTGTTCCACCACATTCCCATCCTTATAGCTTAAAACCTCGGTTGCTCCGAACTCCTTTGCCAGCTCCACGCACACAGGCCTGCTGCCCACCGCGAGAATGCGGGCAGCCCCCAGATGACGGGCCCCCTCCACTGCCATAAGTCCGATGGGACCGATTCCAAGAACCACCACCGTATCACCGATCTTAATATCCGCAAATTCCGCTCCCGTAAAGCCGGTGGTCACCACATCCACACACATAAGGGCCTGTTCCAGGGTAACCCCTTCCGGGACTTTCGCCAGAGTCGTATCCGCATCCGGGATCAGGAATTTTTCCGCAAAAACACCCGGCGCCGATCTTCCCAGCTGATGGCCGGAAAATGGAGCCGAAGCATGCTTAAAATTCCCCTCCTGGATTCCCTGAGCCCGCCAGTCCGGCGTAATGGCAGGAACCGCCACCACGTCTCCCGGCTTAAAATCGCAGACTAAGTCACCCGTCTCCAGAATCTCTGCCACACATTCGTGACCCAGAATTAAGTTCGGGGCTTTTCTGGAGCCGCCTCCGTATACTGTATGAACGTCGGAGGAGCAGGGCGTCACGGCAATGGGACGCAGAATAGCTCCATAGGGAGTGATCACCGGCTCGGGAGCATCGTACCAACCCACTTTGCCGGGTTCTATTAAAACAAAAGCTTTCATAGGTTCTTCTTACATCCTTTCCAGATGATTGGATTTCAACGCCAAAATTTCAACATTCCGGCCAAATTTTTCTCTTATAACGGATGCGATCTCGTCCGTATAGCCGGGAGCCACAATCAGAATGGCCTCCACCGGACTGCTTTTATAATGCTCCGGCGGCACAATGGGCAAATGAGATGCCGGCGCATACTTCCCCTGCTTAAAGGGAGCGGAATCTATGATATACTCCGCAAACCCGCCGATTTCCGTTGTGGAAGCGAGAGTAAACCCCTGATGGCTGGCTCCCCATATGGCAAGCCGTTTTCCCTGGGATTTAAGGTCTCTTATGAGTCCCTCAATTTCTCTTCCTATTATAATCCTGCTCTCTATAAGGCCTAAACCGTCTATCTTTTCAGGCACGCGGCCGACGCCTTTGCGATCTTCCTCTTTAAAGCCTGACACATTCATGTTCTGCGGAATTTGGCTGTTAAGACTGCCACCCGGCAGCGCTGTTCCGTCCGCAGCTGCCCTCTTCCTCACAATAACGGAAAGGGTATCCCGGTTGACCATTTCCCTCTCCACCACCTCAAACCCGGCTTCCTCTGCCGCATAGGTAAGAGTGTCAAAGGTATAATAAGCCAGATGGTCCCGGATCAGCTCATAATATCCGTTATACTGTAAAATATATTCCAGGCTGGGAACGGTAATCAGTCCCACCCCATCTTCGTTTAAGTTATTCCAGATGCAGCGGAGCATCTTTACCGGCTCCGGCTGATGTTCCAGATAATTAAAGGACAAAAATCCATCAAAGGGCCCTTTCACGCTGCCGTCCGCCGGGGCCAGGACCTCCCCTTCCCCTGCAAACTGTTTCCAAACCGAAAGTCCCTTTTCCTTAGCCAGACGCACCAGGCTTTCCCTGTGCTCAATTCCGTAAGCCTCTACCGGAAACTCCGAAAGCACAGAAAGAAATTCTCCCTGGCCGCAGCCAGCCTCAATCAGCTTCTTTCCCTCCAGCTTGCAGACATCAATGAAATGCCGGTACTGGCTCTTTCTCAAGTTCACCATAGTGGTGCTAAAGCCGCCTGACCGGATGACATCCTTATAATAAGCGACAGGCTCACAGTCAAACTGTACCAGACCGCAGGTTTCACATTGATGAAGATCTAAGGTAATGCCCTGCTCCGCCTCAAGCTCTTCCTTCCCGGGAATATCCTGGGCCGAAGAAGGCATATGGGCAAGAGTCATAAGTGGTTTTAGGGAAAGCTTCCTTCCGCACACAATACAATTCCTATCTCTCATACCACAAAAAGTCCTTTCTGTCAAGATTTCTCATTCCTGTCTTTCTCTTATACATTCCCGTTCAGCCATGCCACTGGCAGAAAGAACCTGGCTATAAAAGACTCACAGGAAAGCCTTAGGCTTGTGTCCGGCCTCTGCCTCATAGGTTTGTAGAATTCCATCAGGAAATGATACAAGGGGCTCCCAGCCGGTTTTCTCTGCCAGCTTCCTGACATCCGGGATCAGGTTTGCAGGTCCTTCCGCATTAGGACCACGCCGCCCGTAGCTGTAGCTTCCGTGGCAGCCCAGGGCCTCATACATCATCCGGATATACTCCCTTAAAGGCCTGTTTTCCCTTTCACCGCCCGCTACATTATAAATTCCGGTAGCCGTCCCTTTCTCCTGTTCCATGAGAAAGTTCAGCGCCCGGATGCAGTCATCAATATATAAGAAATTCCACATCTGCGTACATTCACCCAGAGAAATATATTCCCCTCTTCCAAAGGCCCTCAGACAGCTTTCAACCAGAGACCAGGGGTGGTCTCCCGGCCCATATACGCTGAAAATCCTGGAATGGATGTATTCCATGTCCGAAACCCCGGTCTGTCTCCATTTTTTAGTCCGCTCCATGGCCTGTTCCATAAATTCCAGCTTGGCCCTGCCGTATTCGGAAACAGGCCTGCACTCTGTCTCCTCGGTCATGGCCTCCTGATGAATTCCGTACTCTGCCTGGGAACCGCTGAACAGGAAACGGCCGCAGCCTAAACGCCTGGCCCCTTCCAGCGCTTTTAAGGAATCCCTTACATTCTTCTGCTGCACCTCCCGGTTTCTCCGGTTTTCGCTTCCCGATCCGTCCCAGCCAAAGTGGTAAAAGGCCTGACATGGCTGGCCAATCACCTTGTCCAGTTCCTCCAGCTCCTCCAGCTGCCGCTCAATCAGGGTCAGGCCCTGCCGGCCTCCATCCAGGCTTCCCATATTGGGTGAGCCTGGGCGGACTATTGCAAAGACCTGGTGCTTCTCATTTAAAAGTCTGTCAACCAGGGCCCTCCCCAGAAAGCTGGTGGCCCCTGTCACAACAACGTTCAACGTCTTTCCTCCATTACTTCGTTACTTAGTGAAATTCCGTACAGTTGAAATTCCATACAACTCGGCCCTGCCGTTCACCGCTTGGCAGATGTTTCTGCAGGGCTAAGCTGCAGTAAATTTATTATTTAATCCGCGGAATAATCATGTTTCGGTCCATTTCCTCATCCGGAAGAAATGGGGATAGGTCCTCAAGGGGCGGAGAAACCAGGGTTCCGTCCGGAAGCCGCTTTGCCGAGGATTTCGGTTCAAAATTCTGGTCGTGGCTTACGAATACCTCACAGATCACCGGACCTTCCACAGATAATGCTTTCTCAACAGCAGCCTCCAGCTGGCTGTTATGGCAGGCGCGCACATAGGGGTAGCCATAGGCCGCCGACAGCTTTTCCATATCCGGAAAGCTTAAATCCCGGCTGTCCACGCCGATTCCAACCAGGGGCTCTCCGAAGAAATTCTTCTGGGTCTGCCGGATGGAATGATATCCGCCGTTATTAATCAGAAATATCTTAATGGGCATCCGGTGATGAATGATGGTCTGAAGCTCCTGTAAGTTCATCTGAATGCTGCCGTCTCCGGTGATCAGAATAATATCCTGGGCCGGATCTGCTATACAGGCTCCGATTGCAGCCGGAAGATCATATCCCATGGAAGCTACCGCAGAATTGGTGATAAAACGCTGCCCTTCCTTTATAATGCAGGCGTGACCTCCCACAACGCAGGCAGACCCGTTTCCCACTACAGTTATCTGATTTTCAGAAAGCCTGCGGCTTAATTCATTAATAAAGGCATAGACATTTGCCGCCTCATCCTCCCCGTTCTCATAGTGCTTCGGAAGCACTACCGGGTATCTTTCTTTCCACATGCGGCAGGTTTCATTCCATGTCATGGAATCAATCCCCTTGCCGCCGGAAAACAGAGGCTGCTCCCGGGTTGCCCTGTATTCTGAATCCAGAAGCTCTTCCAAGGCGGTCAATAGCTCTTTCACATCCGCGTGAACCCGCATGTCCCCATGGACAGAGGGCTTCTTTAATTCCTCGGGATCAATGTCATTGACAATCACATAGGCCTCCCTGGCCCATGTAGTATAATTATACCCTACCTGGCGGATGCTTAAGCGGCTTCCCAGGGAAAGGAGAAGATCGCTGTTCTGAATGGCGAAGTTTCCCGGCCTGTCCCCCATTCCTCCTGCCCGTCCCGTATAAAGGGGATGCTCGTCACACATACAGTCCTGGCTGTTCCAGCCGGTGACAACAGGAACTCCCAGCTTTTCCACCACCCGCATAAACACGTCGTGGGCCTGTCCGATGCGGATTCCGTTTCCTGCATTAATCACAGGTCTGGAGGAAGACCTTATCTTTTCCAAAATGGTTCTGGCCGTGTCAGCAGTCACTTTTCCCGGCAAAATCTGGCGTTTTTCCCCGCAGCCCGCTTCATCCTCTTTTATTTTTGCTCCGCCTTCAGAAGCCCAGCCATCTCCGCCTTCTTCATAATTTTCCGAAGAAAAGCCCATCAGTTCCTCTGTTTCAACAAAAGCGCCCTGAACATCTAATGGAATGTCCAGCCATGAGGGGCCGGGCCTGCCGGAAATGGCTAAATAAATGGCTTTTTCCAGGCAGTAGCGGATTCTCATGGGGTCAAGGACCATCTCGCTGTACTTGGTCATGCAATCCACCGCTTTTGTAATATCAAACTCCTGATCTCCCATGGCGCGGATGCCGACTCCTGACCATCTGGCCGTGGTGTCATAGCGTACCTGACCGGATAAGACCAACATGGGAATGGAGTCCAGCCAACCTCCCAGCACTCCGGTTATGGCATTGGTCCCGCCGGGACCCGTGGTCACGCAGACCGCTGCGATCCTCCCCTGGATTCTGGCATAGGCTTCCGCGGCTATGGCACAGGCCTGCTCATGATGGTTATATAAGCAGTGCAGTCCTTTCTGATGTCCCAGGGCATCGTTTAAGTGCATGGCTCCCCCGCCCGTAACCGTAAATACCTGTGTGATCCCGGAATCCACCAGCTTCTGGGAAATATAATTGGATACTTTCATTCTCATGGATCGTCTCTCCTTTTTAAGGGATGTTTATTATCTGTTTGTGATTATATCACAACAGCCTTTATTTTCCTATTAAAGTTTTCTTACTTTGCAAAAGCTGCCATTTTTCGCAAAGACATCGCTTCCCATAAGGGAAACCCCTTGGATTTCTCATCTTTTTTCTTGTTATGTTATCTCCTTCCATATCTGCCATCAAACCACACTATGAAAGTGCCGTCCAAATACGTTATAATCGCAGAGTAATGCAACGATGGATTTTCGGCCACGATAAAACCTATTGCAAAAAGGAGAGAACATATTTATGAAAAAGCACTTAAAATTGATGGCTGTATTATCCGCTGCCGGCGTATTAACCGCTGCAGCTCCGGAACTGGGCATCTTAAGCGCAGCATCAACTGCTTATGCAAAAGCAGCCGGCTGGGTGGAAGAAAACGGTTCCTTAAAGTTCTATGAAGACGGTGATTACTACGCTACCGATTCATGGAAAAAATACGGCGAAGACTGGTATTACTTAGATGAGGATGGCGAAATCTCCACAAGCATGGTGATTGACGAATATTACGTTGACGCCAGCGGAAAGAGAGTCGCAAACCAGTGGGTTTCCGTTACTAATGACAACTATTGGGATTCTGATGATGCTCCTGAAAATTTCTGGCATTATTATGGCAAAGACGGCAAGGAAGTTGTATCCAAGTGGCAGAAAATCGATGGAAAATGGTACTACTTTGACGACCAGGGTCAGATGCTGACCGGTAAGGTTGAAATTGAAGGGGTTACCTATTACCTGGGCGACGAAAATGACGGCTCCCAGAAAACAGGCTGGTTCCAGCTTGAAAGCGCAGACGAAGATTCAGAGAATCCTCTTTCCTGGTACTATTTCGATAAAGACGGCGCCATGGTTAAAGATCAGGTAGATAAGAAGATCGATGGCTCCTACTATACTTTTGTAAATGGAGAAATGCAGACCGGCTGGTACAAGACTGCTACAGCCGAAAATACAACAGATAACTCTGCCGCAGGCTATGAGTATTACGATCCTGAGAGCGGCGCAAGAGTGGATGGCTGGAGAGAAATCGAAGGCATTTCCGGAGTCAGCACAGAGGGCGAACTTTACTGGTTCTACTTCAAAAACGGCGCTCCTTACTCTGCAAAAAGTGGAATTGAATTATTCAGCGTGAACTCCCAGAAATACGGGTTCAATACAAAGGGTGAAATGCAGACTGGTCTTTGTGTGGTCAATCTGGAAGAAGGAGTTATTGCCAACTACTACTTCGGAGATGACGGCGTTATGAACACCGGAAAGCAGACAATTTACAGCGATGATTTAGGCGAGAACCAGAGCTGGTACTTCCAGACCTCCGGTTCCAAAAAGGGACAGGGCTACACCGGCATTTTAGATGATACTGTTTACGAGTACGGTTTAAGAAAGGAAGCTGATTCCGACTTAAAGCTGGCTCCGGTTTCTCTCAACGGAGTGAACTATCTTGTAAATGCCAGCGGCGCTCTTCAGAAAGCATCTTCTACTTCCAAGTCCTCTGAAAAGCCAGAGCTTGGAGCTGGATACAAAGATTACAAGGATTCCAACGGTAAAGTATTCGTTGTCAATGTAAACGGCGCTATCCAGTAACTGAAACAGGCAAAATAAAAATACAAAAGATTCATCCGTTCAAACATAAAAAGTCCGCAGACAGTTAATCTGCGGACTTTTTTGTGCACTTTTACTAATTAAAAATGCTTTTTTTATCCATTTTCTATGAACTTGCAAATTTTTATGTTTTTTATAAAATTTTGCGTTATATCTTGTTTTTATTTCCGTTATAATTTATAGAAGTAGGATGTTTTTATTATAAAAAAAAGGAAGAAAAAAATGAGAGAATAGTCCGTCTACTATAGTCAAAAATGCGGTTACTATGGGTATTATCAACTTCAACGGAGTGCGGTTTGCCCCAAATGCAGGGTGGACATGGTAACTTTATCCATTACTTACCAGGACTTCATGGATCTGTCCTGCGAAGCAAGAGACAAATTACTGTCCACACATATTATTGCATCATCTTCGCCTTATGTGCGGCGCCTGCTGGCACCGCACAAGGTAAATAATAACCGGGAAATTATCGCCCGTATGGGCGACCGTATCACCGAGTTGGAAATCGAAAATGAAAAGCTGAATAACACCATTGAATGGATGCACCAGACAATTTGGGAACTGGTCCGCAAAAACAAAGGAATGGCTCCTGATCACAAAGAAAGCTCCAAAAGCCGGGATGATCCCTGACAGGGATATTCCCGGGAGTGCCCCCCGCACTCCCAGAAACATCTCTGTCAGGCAATTTTTTCAGCGCTTATGTAACGTCCGATCAATCTGTTCAGCGTCTGATTAAGCTTTTCGATCACCTTATGCAGCTTCATGTTCTCGTCCTTCAACCTCACATTTTCCATTTCTACAATTCGCAGTCTCTCCGCGTCTGACATATAGAAAACCCTCCTTTTTTCTGCTAGTCTGTAACCACTATAAGCTGTTTCCGGCAATTTGAAAAGCAAAATAGATCGCATTATTCGACATTTTTTTGTCATTCTCGATGGTAATAGGGTGATTTTTTCGGATGTGATGCGGAAAATACCAGATGTATTTATATTTAAAATTTAGGGGTACAAGATCTATGGGGTACCTATATTATAATGTCGACAAAATGGGCAAAAAATTTATAGGGATTTTGGAGGTTTTTTTGTAGTCTAGGTGAAAAATGGAG
>JASGGP010000011.1:0-28886 GCA_047604985.1 Lacrimispora sp. | reverse complement strand
GGATAGGGGCAGGGTGTTGTATGCAATCATTTTTCACTTAAGGGCAGGGAGAGAATGATAATCGTTACAGGGCCTAATCAGGGCGGAAAAACCACCTTTGCCCGCATGATGGGGCAGCTTCACTATATGGCCAGCCTGGGGCTTTTCGTACCGGGAACCGGGGCGAAGCTGTTTTTGCCGGACCATATATTCACCCACTTTGAACGTCAGGAAAACCAGGCGGCTTTTTCCGGCAAATTGCAGGATGATATTATCCGGATCCATGAAATATTAAGCCGTGCAACATCCAACAGCCTGATTGTTATAAACGAGATGTTTGCTTCTACCACCCTTCAGGATGCGGTCTGGCTGGGGAAAAAGGTGATGAAGCAGATTTCTGAAATGGATGCCTTGTGTGTTTACGTGACCTTTTTGGAGGAGCTTTCCACCTTTGACGATAAAACTGTGAGCATGGTGAGCACCGTTGAACCGGATAAAAGAACCAGAACCTATAAAATTGTCCGAAAGCCGGCGGATGGGAAAGCGTATGCGGCCTTTATCGCCCAAAAGTACCATCTGACCTATGAGGATATTAAAGAAAGGATTGGCGGACCATATGAATGTATTTCTGCTGTATAGGAACCGGGATTTCGTATTTCCCATTAAGCTTCCGGAACAGTCGGTAAACCTGGTACAGGATCTGGAACTGTCTGCTCTGTTTGAAGGGATGGCCCAGGGAGATGCATTTCTTTTGGAAACGGTGCGGACCGTTATCCTGGGCGGGCTTTCCGATGTTAAAGAAATTGAATACAGACAGATGATTTTAAAGGACTGCCTTGCACACCGGGAGGAAGTGAGGGCTCTTTACCAGTTATCCTGCGAGGCCGTTAAAAATGAGAAAAACAGGAATATAGGAATCTTCAGCGATACGCCGCGGTACGTGCTGGAAGGCTCTGTCAAGACTTTGGAGCTTTTTGTGCCAATGCTTGAATCCCTGGCCCGGACGGCCAGGGATTTGGAGCCTGTCTGGCAGTCGGAAGGATTTAAGCGCTTCTTTGGAATGATCCGTGAGGAATTATCTGCTTCCTATCTGGCCGGCATGGAGGGCTACTTAAGAAGACTGAAATTCCCCAACGGCATATTAGTCAGTGCTGTGCTTGGAAAACGGTTGAAAGCGGAACATTATACGCTTCATGATCTGCCTTACAGGAAGCGGAGCCTTATGGAATTTATCTTTGGAAGAAGGGACGGGGCCTATGGATTTACCATTGCGGACCGGGATGAGAGCGGAGGCAGGATTTTGTCCGAGCTGCAGGATGAAGGCGTAAAAGATATCGCCAACACGTTGTCCCAATCCTGCGACCATGTGAAAGCCTTTTTTATGGCCCTTAAAAGAGAGCTTTCCTTTTACATCGGCTGCATCAATTTACAGGAACAATTAACTACCCTGGGAGCTTCCTATGCTTTTCCTGAGGCATTTCCAGGCGGTACGTGTTTTCTGTCCTGCCAAAGCCTTTACAATGTCAGCTTGGCACTCCAGCTAAATAGAAAAATAGAAGGGAATACAGTGGAGGGGGACGGAAAGCAGCTTGTGATGGTGACAGGGGCTAACCAGGGAGGAAAGACCACTTTCCTGCGGAGCATGGGCCAGGCCTGTCTTATGCTTCAGAGCGGCATGTTTGTGGCAGGGGAAGCTTTTTCCGCCTCCATTGGCACCGTATTCACCCATTTTAAGCGGGAGGAGGATACCACCATGAAAAGCGGAAAGCTGGACGAAGAGCTGGAACGGATGAGCCGGATCATTGACCATATCACCCCGGGTTCCTTACTTCTGATGAATGAATCCTTTGCAGCCACCAATGAACAGGAGGGCTCGGAGCTTGCCATGCAGGTGGTTTCCGCCCTGGTGGACGGGGGCGTCAGGGTTATCTTCGTCAGCCATTTTTATAAGTTTGCCAGCGCTGTTTTGAGCCAGGGGTCAGAGAAGCACCTGTTTTTAAGGGCAGAGCGCCAGGATGACGGAAGCCGCAGCTACCGGCTTTCCGTAGGTGAGCCCCTTACCACCGGGTTTGGCGGTGATATCTACAATAAGATATTTAAGGAAGCGCCTGACGGGCGGGTTTAAAAGGGCGGCAAAAAGCCCGGGGAGCAGATGCTGCTCCCCGGGTTTTTTAATATCTTGATTTTGATGGATTTACAAAAGATCAATCAACTTTCTGAATCCGTCCCGGGTATCATCCTGATTGCTTAACTTTGAATAGGAGGCTGCCTTTAAGAATGCCTGAAATGACTTCACATCTGCTGTTAAAAAGTTATGAAACAACATATCAAACAGAACCAGAATCAGGATCTCCCTGGATATGGTGTTGCTGCTGCGCAGCAAGTCTGTCTTTGGAATCAGAAGAGTAATGTTGGCATAGGGAGAACAGAGCGATTTCTCATAATTGCTGATAAGCAGTATGCTGCTCCCGTTTTTTTTGAAATCTGCCAATATGGAAGAGAGCTGCTTATGATTACCGGATAGGGATATGGTGATGAATAAATCGCTTTCCTCAGACAGGCTCTGATATAATTTTAAAGTGTCATAATTGGTAAGTGCCTGTACCGTCAGCCCTACGGTCATGAACTTATGGGCGATGATTTCCGCTACATTCTGGTTAAAGTTTAATCCCACAATAAAAATCCGCCTGGATTTCAGCATCAGCTCACGGACGTGATTGATGTCTGCCGGGTTTGTAAGGTTAAACAGGCTGTCCAAGAGCATCTTGTTGTCATTTAAAAGGGCGGAGTAGTCGGAATGGTTGACAGAGGACGAGCTTTTGTCCATGTCTTTCTGCATGGTATATTTTAACTCATTAAGCCCGGAGTAGCCCACTTTCTGGGCAAAGCGGATAATACTGGCGTCCGAGGTTCCAATCTCCTTTGCCAACTCCTGGGCGCTTAATTCAATAAATTTTGAAGTGGATTTCTTAATGTATTGAACAATCTTCCAGTCGGTCTTGGTAAATTGGTTGGACATGCCGTCTATGCGGGCCATTAAGGTAAAAAGTTCATAGTTTTCTGTCATGTGAAATACAGTCATCCTTTCTTTCTTCCCTGAAGAGGGAAAACACCTTGTTATTTCTGTAGTGTTTCTGTAGTGAATTTCAATTCAAGTATATCATATTTTTTATTCAAAATTCAATATTTCAAAGTTAAAAAAGTTATAATTACAAGAAAGTAGTGAAATACATATTCTGTCATATAAAAAGTATACAAATACAATATTGACATTAAAAATGTAGTATGCTACAATCCTAATTATCAAATACACAAAAATGAAAGAGGAGGTAATGATGAGAAAGCCGCAGATTTTACTTTTAACTCATGGAGGCTGGGGAATGGCCCTGACGGAAAGTCTTAAGATGATACTGGGAAGTGTTGATTTTGTTCATGAGATTCCCCTGACGCCGGAAGTGACGTTTTCCGAGTATTATGCCCTTGTAGATGAGTATGCGGCAGAGATGCCGGAAAAGTCTCTGATCTTTACGGATATTTTTGGGGGGACTACCACCAATGCAGGGGCCAGAGTAGGAAAAGAGAGGAACATAAAGGTGATTTCAGGACTTAATGCGCCTCTCATGGTTGAAGCCTGTACCCAGATTCAGTATATGGGAGACGTAAGCTTTGATACGGTATTAAAACAGGGACAGGCATCGGTAATTGATGTGGTAAGCGAAGTAATGAAGTCCATGAAAAAGAAAGAGGGGTAAGGAATGGCAGAAATCGTGTTGTGCAGGATTGACAGCAGGCTGATCCATGGACAGGTCATGACCAAATGGGTCAACCAGTCCCAGGCGAATAAAATTGTTGTGGTGAGCGACAGCCTGGCGGCAGATGAGTTTATGCTGGAAATTTATTTGATGGCAGCTCCGCCAGGAATTAAGGTGGAATGCTACAGCAAGGCAGATGCAATAGAAAATTGGAAAGAGAAACAGTTTGGCAGCGGACGTGTACTTTTATTGCTGCCTGATTTAGAAAGCATGAAAGAAGTTTATGACGGGGGCATTTGCGTCACAGATGTTCAGGTAGGGGGGCTGGGAGGAGCGCCCAACCGCAAAGTGGTGTTTCAGAATATCACGCTGGATGATGCAGATGTGGAGACGCTGCTTTCTCTTAAAGAGAAAGGTGTGAAGATCATTTTCCAGACAATTCCTGAGGATGTTCCGCAGCAGCTGGATGGGATTTTAAAAAAATATAACAACTAGGAGGGTATCGTATGAGCGTGTTAATGTTAGCTGTATGTATGGGGTTTTATTACTGGTTTTGCCGTTTAAGATTTGGGTATACTTTTTCTTCCATGCTGCTGCAGCCGGTGGTGATTGGCGTTTTTGTAGGCCTGCTCACCGGTAATATGCCTTTGGCTATGAAGATCGGGGCAGGGCTTCAGCTGGTTTACTTAGGGGTTACATCCACTCCCGGAGGAAATGTTCCCAGTGATCCTGCGCTTGCGGGCTGCATTGCCATTCCTTTAGGCGTCATGTCGAACATGACCCCGGAAGTGGCTATTGCTTTGGCCATTCCCTTTGGCGTCCTCGGCGTATTTGTTGATCAGCTGAGGAGAAGCACGAATGCAGTCTGGGTACATATGGCAGACCGGTATGCGGAAGCGGCTGATACAAAAGGAATTTTGCTGGCAGCTTTTCTTTTCCCGGCGGCCGCAGGATTTATTATCCGTTTTCCCATCGTGTTTGCAATTGACTTTTTTGGTGTAACGGCGGTAGAAAAGCTGATTTCCATTCTCCCACAGTGGCTGATGCACTCCTTTGAGCTCATGGGAGGGATTCTTCCGGCTCTTGGCTTTGCCATCACCCTGTCGGTCATCGGAAAGAAGAGTTTGATTCCATTCTTTATCATCGGCTTTTTTGCGGTCATGTATCTGAAGCTTGATACAATGGCGGTGGCTATTTTTGCAACCTGTATGGCATTGCTTTTAGGGTTATTCCAGTTGAAAGAGGAGGCGGCTTAAGATGGGAGAACAGACACAGGTAAGGAAGCTTACCAAAAAAGATATTACGAAATCCATGTGGATCTATTATGCGGGCGCGGAGCTTTCCAATTCCTATGAGCGTTTACAGAGCCTGGTATTTTGTGCATCCATGACACCGGTTTTGAAAAAGCTTTATGATACGGATGAGGAGCTGAGCGCGGCTTTAAAACGGCATCTGGTCTTCTTTAATACGGAAGGAATCTTTGGGGCCATCATTCAGGGAATTACAATATCCATGGAGGAGCAGAAGGCCAATGGGGAACATGTGACCGATGAAGCCATCACCGGCATTAAGACCGGGCTTATGGGCCCCATAGCAGGGATGGGGGATGCCATTGTGTGGGCGGCCATTATGCCCATCATCATTTCCATTTTTCTGCCTCTTGCAAGCAGCGGATCTGCTCTTGGCGGCATCATGCCCCTGATTTTATATCCCGGAATTACCATAGCTATTGCTTACGGGCTGATTCATAACGGGTATACCTTGGGGAAAAAGTCGGTAGTATCCCTGCTCCACGGCGGTAAGATGAAGTCCATCATTTTTACGGCTAATGTTATTGGCCTTACCATGATGGGAGCCTTGTCGGCGAGTTATGTAAACATAGCGACGCCCCTTAAGCTTGGATTCAGCAGCGGAACAGAAATCGTAGTACAGGACATACTGAATACGGTAGCGCCGGGACTGCTTCCTTTGGCAGCCGTATTTATCATCTATTTATATCTCAGAAAGAAAGGACCTTATTATAACAGGATTCTGCTCACCGTAGTGGCGGTGTCAGTCATAGCCTCCCTACTTGGCATTCTGTAAAGGCAGGCGCGTTGCAATGGAAAACATATACAGCAGAAACGGATTACAGGCAGTGATTAATGCTTCCGGAAGGATGACTAAGCTGGGTGTATCCACCATATCAAAGGGAGTGGGGGAAACTCTGGTGGAGGCGGCCGGAAATTATGTGGTGATTGATGATTTATATGCCTATGCCGGAAAGAAAATCGGAAGCATGATCGGAACCGAGGATGCCTGTGTCACTTCCAGTGCATCCGCAGGGATTGCCCTGTCGGTTGCCTCCTTAATCTGCGGGAATAATCTGCACAGAGTAAAACATTTTTATGATATCCTTCCATTTACTTCGAAAAGAGAGGTGATCCTCTTAAAAGGCCATAATGTGGATTTCGGGGCTCCGGTAGCGGAGATGATTCAGGCAGGGGGAGGGAAGATCATAGAAGCAGGCTATGCCAATGGCTCGACTCTTGATGACATCAGGCAGTCGGTAACGGAGAACACCCTGGCAATCTTTTTTGTCAAATCTCATCACTGCGTCCAAAAGGAAATGGTGGATGCAGAGTCTGTGATCCGCCTGGCAAACGGTCTGGCCATTCCCTGTATTGTCGATGCTGCAGCGGAAGAGGATTTAAGCATTTATGCTGCCATGGGAGCAGATTTTGTGTGCTACAGCGGAGCTAAGGCCATCGAAGGGCCTACCAGCGGCTTTGTGTCATGTAAAACCAGGGAACTGGCGGATAATATGAGGCTTCAATACAAGGGAATCGGCAGGACTATGAAAGTGGGAAAAGAGTCCATCATGGGCCTTCTGAAAGCCATTGAGGAGTACTTGGAAGGGGCAAAGAAAAGCCCTGTTACAAAAGAAGATCTGGAAAGGTTTGCAGAGTTTGTCGGGGAGATAGACGGCTGCAGGACATCAATAATTAAGGATGAGGCAGGAAGAGAAATATACCGATGTAAGATTGCGTTTGATCCTGAGCTTTACGGCATGAACGCAAATGAGGTGGTTGAGAAGCTAATGGAAGGCCCTGTCGCGATTTTCACCAGGGACTACCAGGCCAATATGGGCTCTATTGCAATTGACCCAAGGCCATTAAACAGTCCGGAGGAGCTGGAAATAATCCGCCGCAGGCTGGTACAAATTCAGAAGCCGGAAAACGGAGGAAAATAGGAGATGGAAGGATTGAATTTTTACAAGGGCAGGATTTGTTTAAACTGCCTGACCAATTCAGTGGAAAATGCAAAGGCCGTTTATGAAGCCGCAGAGGGGCACGTGGCTGTGGGCATTCTGTCCTCCGGTTATCCGGACGTGGAAAGCGCCGTTGAGGATATGAAGCGGTATCAGGATGCGGTGGATAACAATATTTCCGTAGGCCTGGGAGCGGGAAATCCCGGGCAGTGGAAAGCGGTTGCGGAAATCTCCGGGCAGATAAATCCAAAGCATATCAATCAGACCTTTACGGCAGGTGGTTACACCAGAGCAAGGACAGGAGAGGGACCTTTTTTAAATTCCATGGTTGCTCCGTGCGGCATGCCCGGATTTGTAAAAGTTTCCACAGGTCCCATTTCCAAGGATGAGGAGCCTGCGGTGGTGCCTGTAAAAACGGCTATTGCCATGGCAAAGGAGCAGGGAGCTGATTCCCTGAAGTATTTCCCCATGGGAGGGCTTAAGCTTCGGGAAGAGTTTGAGGCGGTTGCCAGGGCCTGCGGAGAAACAGGATTCGGACTGGAACCAACGGGAGGCATTGACTTAGAGAACTTTAAGGAAATTCTGGAAATAGCCGTAAGAGCGGGAGTGGAACATATTATTCCGCATGTGTCTCTTCTCTATTGATAAGGAACAGGAGAAACCAGGATTTCGGATGTTCGGCTCTTTATGAGATGATAAAAGAAGTCATAAAGAAGGACAAAGGTTTTGCATTATAAAAAAGTCATGGGAACCGGAATCATCGCCGTTCCATGACCTTCTGTCTACGCACTTTTAAAAGATTTCCATTTCCCTGTCCGGTATTCCCCGTAAGATATCACGAAGTTTGCCAGCCAGCCGATGGGAACCGCATACCACACCATCTGAATGCCGAAATGAGGGGCCATGGTGACGGCGATGAATACCCGGATGCCTAAGTTGGTGAGGTTTGCAATGGTAAACATCTTCATATCCGCTGCCCCTCTCAGCAGGCCGTCGGTGCTCATTTTCAAGCCGATGAAGATGAAAAAGAAGCCCATAAATTTTAAATAGCCGCTTCCCGTCTGAAAGGCCAGCTGGGTTCCGCCTCCGCCCAGAAACAGGCGGACAATAGAGGAGTGGAAGCCTTCCAGCACAATACAGATGATAACGGAGAAAAACAGGACATACTTATTGGCGGCATAATAGCCCTTCCGCACCCGCTCCAGTTGTCCGGCGCCCAGATTTTGGGCAGTGTAGGAGGACATGGCGTTACCGATGGCTGCCAGAGGCACGACGCAGATGCTCTCCACCCGCATGGCAGAGGAGAATCCGGCCAGCATTTCGCTCCGAAGCTGTTTACCACGGACTGAACCAGAAGCATTCCGATGGAAACTGTGGACTGCTGGAGAATGGAGGGCAGGGCCACATTTGCCATTTCCGAAAAGGCAGGCGCGTCAAAGACTGTTTCCAGGTAAGAGGAGTATTTTCTGAATTCTCTTAAAAGCAGCAGAAAGGACAGGATGACGGAAACGCCCTGGGCGCAGAAAGTTGCCCAGGCAGCACCCCGCACTCCCATGCCCAGCCAGTATACCATGTATATAGCCAGCAGAATATTTAACAGGGAAGAGAATATCAGAAGGTACAGGGGGATGCGGGACCGGCCGATGGCGTTGAATATGGCGGAAATCACGTTGTACATGAACAAAAAGGGAAGTCCCCAGAAGTATATCCGCAGATAATCGGAGGCCATGTCCAGAATGTTTTCCGGTGTATTTAAATAAATCATAAAGGTCCTGCCCCATAAAATGCCCATAGCGGCCAGGATAACGCTTAATATGAGAAAGGATATGAGGGCCGTGGTTGCGGACTGAATCATTTTTTTATAATCCCGTGCTCCCCAGTACCGGCTTGTGATTACCGAGGCTCCCACGCCCCCGCCGATGGCGATGCAGATGAATACATTGGTGAAAGAATAGGAAGCGCCGACTGCGGCAAGGGCATCCTCGCTGACAAAACGGCCCACAATAACGGAATCAGCCATGGTGTAAAATTGCTGGAACAGGTTGCCGATAATCATCGGCAGGGTGAAGACGGCCAGAGCTTTGGCCGGTTTATCGTTAATTAAGTACTCTTTGTTCATAGGAAGCTCCTAACTGTCGAAAGTATTTCAAGATATCTTAATCAAGATACCCTGTTCTCCCTGTTTTGTCAAGGAAGCCTTTCCCAATCCATAACAGGCAGAAAGAATTTTTGAAGGCCTGTTTAATATTATGCTGTTAAAGGAACTTTCCTTATGGTATTATGTGTTCCAAGGAGAATGAAAGGTATAAGGAGTATTGATTTGAAAAAAAAGGAAAAAATAAGAGTGATTTTTTCCGTAAGTGGAAGGCAGAATTCCCAAAGGAGTGATAAAATCATTTAAAGATCATCAGAAAAATAACGTGAAGACACGTTGGAGGAAGTTGTTAATCATGAAGATAAACACACTGTTAGAGGATCTCATTGAGATAGCCCAGAAGCCCAAGACAGATTTTGCCCTGAGCATGCACATGACGCCCAGCGGGCTGAGCAAAATCCTGACCGGCAAAAGGCTTCCCTTGATGAAAGAACGGAAAGAGTTCACAAATAGGGCGGCTGATTATTTTGCCGATGCGATTTACTGCCCGGGATGTTATTTAAAGCTGAGAGATATTTTCCCTGTCCTTTATGATTTTAAAAATGAGGAAGAGTTCCGGGCATTTCTGATGTCTGCCGTGGAATATGCTCTTGACGACGCCTTTGCGGCGGAAAATAAAGTGGATATAGACCGGGTGGAAAGAGGTGTGTATTACCTTGGTCAAAAGTCAATCTTAAATATAATGTGTATTCTCTTCTCCGACTATGTGATCGCTCAAGGAGATGTTCCTCTTGAGCTTTACAGCAGTATGGCCATGTTCCATCCGGGCTACGCCTCCATGTTCCGCCGGATCCGGGTTTTGGCTCCTGGCAAATGCAAAAACGTCGCCTTTAATCTTTTCTTCGAAGAAGCTGATTTAAAAAGTTCGGGTGAAAATCAGGGTATAGACTTTTTTTCCTTTATCACCAAAACTCTGGACCTTTTTGACCTCAGCTTATGGAAAAGCGAAAATGATATGGGCCAGCTCTTTGTGCTTTTAAAAGGAAAGCTTTTGCTGCTTTTCAACAGATGGGTGGACGGCTCTCTCATCTTGATGCCTGTCACCAATAAAGGTTATTTGGTCATCTTTTATAATTCGCTCATGAAAAAGGGAGCGGAAAAGATCAGCTACAGCAGGGATGAGGCCGCCGCCTATCTGGAAGCCCATCCTATGTTTGTTCCGAGACTGCTGGAAAAGGGCGTGGATATTGTATACAATTTTGTCTCCATCGGATATTTGCTGGAACGGAAGGAGCTGGATGCGAAAACCGCAAGCCCCGGCCTTCAGGATGCTGTCTGGAAGCTGTTAAACGGCACTCTCACGATGAATAAAATTTTTGCGGTTTCTTTCGATGCCATGGAGCGGTTTATTTCCTCGGGAAATATTATCGTTCCTTTGCTTGGAATCGTCAATTATCCTACAGATGCCCGTGTTCCATATCTTCAACGGTATAATTCTTATCTCAGGGAAGAAGTTTATGAAAAGGTTAAGCTTATTAAAAGTGAATTAGCTAACGTAGCAGTGCTTTGTACTGACGGATTAACGCTGATTTATACCATTGACAGGCAGCTGGAGCGGGAACGGATCCATGTCTTAAAAACCGACCGCATTTCTTCCATGCTTTATGAAAAGGTTATGAAGAACAAGATGGAGACTGTGGACTTTACCCCGGAGTTGTGGGACGCCTATCAGGAAGGGCTTTCCGGTAAAAAACTGTAGAAGGGCCGCTGCCGCTATTTGTTGAAATCTATCCGATTATATGGTAAAATATACCAAAGCTTAAAAGGGTATCATAAACCTGTCTGACAGTTAAAATGACCGGATAAAATGGGGGAATTGACATGGGCAGAAAATTGGATAAACAGGAAAAATATTATTTCTTGGACGGGCGGAAGCAGCAAGTGTTCCGGATCGTCCATTTCCCTCTGCCTGTTGCGGAAAGGCCGCCTGGTTTTTGGAAGGCGGCCGTCTTTCCTATGAGAATAAAAACATTTTTTAAAGAGAGCAGACACCTCTCCCGCATTCTGCAGGACTGTCTGCCCAATCCCTTCTATCGTCTTTACTTTCTGTCAGCGGAATATCAGGACAGCATATTCCGTAAGTCCGGGGCACTCTGCGCCGTCATCTCACAATATTTTTCCATTGCCTGGTTTTTTACCGGCTCCCGGCGGGGCTGAAGTTTCCATTTTTAGACTGGAGGTATTTCTATGACAAAGATGCCCTTTTACAGAAAGATAGCCTTTACACTTGCCCTTGTGTCGGTCTGCGGCATTCTTATCGTAGGGACAGCCTCGGTCATTTATATGTTAAACAGCAGCCGGAACTTAATTGATCAGGCAACCGTTACACAGAGCAAAAATGCCCTTTCCGTCATGGAATCCATTCTGGATCATTACATGGAGGACTCCCGGGCAGCCGCGAAATACTTAGCGGCAAACGGCAGGATCATAGAAGCCTTCGAAAAAGAAAACCAGCCGGTCTTTCATACCGTTGCGGGACAGGTGATGGAGCAGATCAGGCTCGGCATGAATTTTATTACCTTTGCCGATACGAAGGGAAATGTGGTCGCCAGCATCCATGGAGACTGGACCGGGGAGTCTGTTGCATCGGAAGAGAGCTTTAAGCAGGCTGCCGCCGGAAACATCACCACAGGCATTGAATTCAGCAATGACGAGAAGCTGGGCGTCCGCACCGGTGCGCCTGTGAGGAATGACAGGGGAGAGATTATCGGCGTGGTAATGACCGGGTATTCTCTTATGGATCCCTCTTTCGTTGACTCCTTAAAATCCATGGCCGGAAATGACTTTTCCGTTTATATCGGAAATAAACGGGCCAATACCACTGTTCTGGGGGATGACGGCCGTCCTGTCCTGGGCGCAAAGATGGAAGCCCGGATTGCCCGGACCGTTTTGGAAGACAAAGAGATATACATAGGAAAGAGCGATGTGGGCGGCGAGGCCTATATGACTGTCTTTAAGCCTATTTTAGATCCAGAGGGGAATGTGGTGGGCGCTCTTGCCACAGGGGTGTCCCTGGAACAGGCCAACGGCCTGTGGCACAAGGGCATGGTGAAAGCAGTTCTCATTGAACTTGCCTTTATGGTAGCCACCATAGCAGCCCTGCTGTTCTATGCGCGCCGCTTCATTACGGCGCCTCTGGAAAAGATAGCGGGAAGCGCCGCTGAAATAACCCGGGGGAATTTGGATGTGGAGATCCATCATCATTCAAAGGATGAGCTGGGAATTCTGGCCGATGCTCTCCGGGCCATGACGGACAGGCTCTACAGCTACATCGGCGACCTCCATAAGCGGGAAAATGATTTAATGAAAGCTCTTCATCAGGCCGAGGAGGCGGAGCAGGCAAAATCCCAGTTCCTCGCCAACATGAGTCACGAAATCCGCACTCCCATGAATGCCATTATCGGCATGGCTTATCTGGCCTTAAAGACGGAGCTTGGGCCAAAGCAGAGGAGCTACATTGAAAAGATTCACCAGTCCGCCACCTCCTTGCTGAGAATCATCAACGATATTCTGGACTTTTCCCGTATTGAGTCGGGAAAGCTGGTCATTGAAAATATAAAGTTCCATCTGGAAAATGTTCTGGAGAACAGCGTTTTGTACTTAAGCAGGCAGGCCCATGAAAAGGGACTGGAATTTATCTGCCGCATTTCTACGGAAGTCCCGGCTTATATCAGAGGCGATCCTCTGCGCCTTTCAGAAATCCTGTACAATCTGGCAGGCAATGCGGTGAAATTCACGGAAAAAGGCCAGGTCGCCGTTGACGTCAGCCTGGAAGAAAAAGCGGAAAAACGGGTAAAGCTCCGGTTTGCAGTAAGCGATACAGGAATCGGCATGACGGACCAGCAGCAGAATCATCTTTTTGAAGCCTTCGTGCAGGCCGACAGCTCCATTACCAGAAAATTCGGAGGCACGGGCCTGGGGCTTGCGATCTGCAGGCGGCTGGCCGAGCTCATGGGAGGCAGTCTTGAGGTCTCCAGCGTCGAAGGAGTGGGAAGCACCTTTGTTTTTACTGCATGGTTTGAAAAGGCCGGAGAAAATTGCGAAACGCCCAGGCCTGTGCCCTCGTGCATAAGAGGAAAAAGGATTCTGGCGGCAGATGATAACCAGATGGCCAGAAATACCCTTGTGGAATACTTAACAGCCATGACCTTCCAGGCAGAAGCCGCCTCCGACGGTGAAGAAGCGGTATCTCTGGCGGAGCAGGCGGACAGAGAGGCCCCCTTTGACGCGGTCTTCGTTGACTGGCATATGGGAGAAGGAATGGACGGCATGGAGACCGCCGCCGCCCTTAAGGAATCGGGAAAGCTGGTCCATAAGCCTCTGGTGGTGCTTTTGGCCCCATCCGGGGAAGAGGAGGCCTTAGGCCTGCTTCCCGGTCCATACATTGACGGGGTTTTGACAAAACCCGTAAGCCGGTCCGTGATTTACGACTGCCTTTTAAAGCTGTTTCTTCCGGGGAGCGAAGACGCTGGGGAGGACCTTACCCATCGGGAAAAGGACTATGGGCTGGAAGGCTTCCGGGTTCTTCTGGCAGAGGACAACGAGATCAATTTACAGATTGCCGCCGAATTGCTGGAGAGCCAGGGGCTGATTGTGGAAACCACCCGGAACGGGCGGCAGGCGGTTTCTCTCTTTAACGCCTCTTCTCCCGGAACTTTCCATCTGATCCTGATGGACTTACAGATGCCGGAAATGGATGGCTATGAAGCCGCAAGATGTATCCGGGAAATGGATCAGACCGTCCCCATCATCGCCATGACCGCCAGGACCATGGCAGACGAAAAGCAGAAGTGCTTTGACGCAGGCATGAATGACCATGTCTCCAAGCCCATTGACGTGGATGCCTTATTCGCAGCCTTGTCCAAATGGCTGGCAGTCCCGGGCAGAGGCGTAAAGCAGACCGGGAAAAAGACGAATATCCGGATCGAAGGAATCGATACCAGGCAGGGCCTGCGCCGTACCGCAGGAAATTGGCCCCTCTATGGAAAACTCCTTTTGAATTTTGCAAAACAGCAGAAAGAATTTCTGGAGGAAATCCACAAGGCCCTTGAGGACAGGGACCTGGCTCTGGCCGGGCGGCTGATCCATACCCTAAAGGGGCTGGCCGGCAACATTGGGGCAAGCAGGGCCACGTTTCTCATCATCCGCATGGAAAGCTGTATCCAGTCGGAACAGGAGGACGAGGTTTTGTTCCGGGCCTTTGACGATATGGCCCTCTGTCTGAAAGAAGTCGGGGAAAACATTGAGAATGCGCCTTTCCTTAAAAGGCAGGGAAAGGGAAAAACGAGAAATAGCACGGCTCAAAGCGTCCGGGAGACCAATCGCCTTCTGAAGCTGTTAAAGGAAAGCGATATGGAAGCGGTAGAATGCTTTGAGGATATAAGAACAGATTTAAAGGTGCAGATGAAAGAAGCAGACTATGCTGCTCTGGAGCGGGCTGTGGCGCGGTATGAGCTGTTAGAGGCGGCGAAAATACTGGAAAACGGGACCCCATAGAGGAGAAAGGAGGGTGTCATGCTGCGGGAAAGAGAAAAACCGGTTGTGCTTGTGGTGGATGATACCCTTGACAACATCACTTTGGTAAATGAAATATTAAAAAATGATTATCGGATCAAGGTTGCCACAAACGGGGAAAAAGCTCTTGAGGTGGCAAAAAACACCCGGCCGGATATTATCCTGATGGATGTGATGATGCCGGTAATGAACGGCTATGAGGCCTGTGCAATGCTGAAGCAGGACGAAGATTTAAAGGATATCCCGGTCCTGTTTTTGACCGCTTTATCCGATGAAGAGGATGAAAAAAAGGGCTTTATGCTGGGAGCCGCAGATTATATCATAAAGCCGGTCAGCCCAAACATTCTGACCGCCCGGATAAAAACCCACCTGGCCTTAAAGCACTCCAGGGACGTTTTAGAGGATCAGAACCATTTCCTCGACAAAGAAATCCAGCGGCGTATGAAAGAAATTTCCACGGTGCAGGAGGCCTCTATTATGGCCATGGCGATTCTGGCGGAAACCAGGGACCATGAAACCGGATTTCATATCCAGAGGGCCAAGCTGTATATCAAAGAGCTGGCGGAACACATGGGCCGGATGGAGGCTATAAAGCTTTTCTCACGCCGGAAAGGATCATGATTGTTCTTTCCTCCCCTCTCCACGATATCGGAAAGGTGGGAATACCCGACCAGATCCTGTTAAAGCCCGGGAAGCTGACCCCGGAAGAGTATGAGATCATGAAAAACCACGCGGTTTTAGGGGGAGACGCCATCTTAAGCGTGGAAAAGCTGATCGGCGGGGCGGAGACATTTTTGACCTGTGCCAGGGAGATCGCATATTTCCACCATGAGAAATGGGATGGAAGCGGCTACCCCAGCGGCTTGTCCCGTGAGGCCATTCCTCTTCCTGCCCGCCTCATGGCAGTGGTGGATGTCTACGACGCCCTCACCTCCCGGCGCATATATAAGGAGGCAGTTTCCCATGAAAAGGCCGTATCCATTATACGGGAAGATGCCGGAAAGCATTTTGATCCTGATGTTGTAAATGCTTTTCTTGCGCTGGAAGAGAAATTTAAAGGCATATCGGTCAAATATATGGACGATGCGTCCGGCATGCTCACCCAAACCCATGAAAATGTCCGGGAAGCGGGGAGGCTGTCATGAAAAATTTTGCAGCGGACATTGTTCCATGGATAATTATTGGAGGCCTGCTTCTCCTGTTCTTCCTTCTGACACTTTTAAACAGGAAAATTAAGCAGCTTGCGTCGGCAAACAGGGAGCTGGATAATGTAAAAGAGCTCTGGAGAACCTTTTATGATGCGGATACAGGCTATGTGTATTTAAAGGACAAGGATTTAAAATATATGTTTATCAACCGTGCCTTGGCAAACTTTTTCCGCCGCCCTTACAGCGAGATCATCGGGCGCAGCGATTTTTCTCTGCTGGAGAAGGGCTTTGCGCAGATAAGCACAAAGTCGGATCAGGAGGCTTTAAAACAGAATCGGCTGCTGATTACCGTAGACTCCTGGAATGGCCGGCATTTCAGAACCACAAAATTTCCGGTCCCCCTGCCTGACGGTTCCATGGGCGTAGGCGCATATATCTGGGATATCACGGAGGAATATGTGCTCCAGCGGATCCAGGAGCGGATGATAAAACGGAACCGGCTGCTGCTGGCGGTATTAAGCCGCAAATTCCGTAACACTAAGGAGCAGCTGGACTATGCGCTCAAGGAGCTTCTGGAGATGTCAGGGAGTAAGTACGGCTACATCTACTCCTATGATGAAGAGAAAAAGGAGTTCCACTTTAACTGCTGGAGACAGATAGGTCCGGGAGAAGAGGGGGGCCGGGATCTGCCGGAGAAGTACAAGCTTGAGGAAACGGGAGTCTGGGGAGAGATGACCATACAGCGCAAGCCTTTCATTATGAACCGCTTAAAAGGGCCGGGTCCCCTGGATGGAAAGGGCCGGGAAGCGGCCTCCAGGTTTGAATCCTTTATGTCGGTTCCTGTAATCATTGCCGATAAGCTGGTGGCGGCCGTGGGGCTTGCCAATAAGAATGGGGATTACGACGATACCGACATCACGGAAATGACCATGCTCATGAGCGGCGTGTGGAATGCGGTGCAGCGCAGGGAAACCTCTGAAACCCTTGCCTACGAGCGCAATAAATACTACCAGACCCTGCTGTCTATCGGAGACGGCGTCATGGTCATTGACCACAGCAGGAATATTGAATTTTTAAATGAAGCAGCCAGCAGACTGACGGGCTGGACCTTGAAGGAAGCCAGGGGAATAAATTATAAGAAGGTTTTTGCTTTGTCCGGTGAGCCGGAAGGCATGACCGTTGACGACGCTCTGGAAAGGGTATTCTCAACCGGAGAGGCCCAGGACCTTGGAACACCCATGGTCCTGACCTCAAGGAACGGGGAAACCTACGATCTGGAAAATAACGCAGCGCCCATCCCTGACGATACAGGGGCTCTTGCCGGAGTTGTGCTGGTTTTCCGGGATGTGACCGAGAAAAAGGAACAGAGAGAAAAAATTGAATACATGAGCTTCCATGACGCTCTGACCGGGCTTTACAACAGGCGGTTTTTCGAGGAAGAGCTTCTGCGCCTGGATACCAAAAGAAATTATCCCATTACCATTCTCATGGGCGATGTCAACAGCTTAAAGCTCACCAATGACATATTTGGCCATGGGGCCGGAGACCTGCTGCTTATCACTGTGGCCCAGGCCATGCAGACGGTATGCCGCAGCGATGACATCATTGCCCGCTGGGGTGGCGACGAATTCGTGGTGGTGCTCCCAGGGACAGGGCCTGAGGATGCGGAAAGGATCGCCGGAAGAATCAAGGCAGAGCTTTCCACCCGGCGTGCCCGGGCCATCCACTGCAGCATTTCCCTGGGCTATGACACCAAGACTGAGGAATCCGAGGACATTTTCCGGGTGCTTAACAATGCGGAGGCAAGAATGTACACTGTAAAATCCCTGGAACGGGACGAAACCTTAAACAGGGAGCTGAACATGCTGGTAGACGCACTGTTTGAGAAAAGCGGCAGGGAAAAGCAGCATGCCCTGCGGGTCAAGGCCTTATGCCGCCGGCTGGGGGAGGCCTTATCCCTGCCGGAATCCGATGTAAGCCGGCTCATGGATGCGGGATATTTACACGATATCGGCAAGGTGATCATGGAGCCTGAGCTTCTGGAACGGGTCTTCGCCTTAAGCGCGGTGGAGGCCAATGAAATAAGAAAGCATCCGGTGATCGGATACAGAATATTAAATTCCTTTGACACGACCATGGAGCTGGCGGAAAGTGTGCTGGCCCACCATGAACGCTGGGATGGCACCGGCTATCCCAAGGAGCTTAAGGGGGAAAAGATACCGCTTCTGGCCCGCATGATTGCGGTTGCGGATGCCTATGACTGCATGATGAACGGAGCGGATCCACAGAACTCCATGAAACAGAAAGAGGTCCTGGAGGAAATACGGCACCGTAAAGGGACGCAGTTTGATCCTCAGATTGCAGAGACTTTTGTAAGGATGTTTGAGAAAGAAAATTAAGGGATTCATGAATAACTTGAAAAACGGTAGAAAGGGAGGCGGGTATTTATGCGGAAGTGGCTTACCATACCTTTCGTCCTGCAATTGGTTGCCAGCGTCGGCCTCATGGGATTTATTCTGATCCATGCAGGCGTCAGCAGCTCACGCATGATCTTAAGGGATCTGCTGGTGCAGATGCAGCAGCATATAGGGGATCATCTGACCCAGAGGCTTCAGGATGCCATGCGGCTGAACCAGCTCAATTATGATTCTTTTCAATACGGGCTCCTGAATCTGGATTCCCCCGGGGAAAGAGAGCGGTATTTTGTGAATCACATCAGGCCATATCCTGATGTGGCTATGAGTTTTATCGGACTGGAGGACGGTTCCTTTTACGGTGCGCGGCGCACCTTGGACAATGAATTCCAGGTGGTCCGGGATTCCCGGTTTTATAAGACCTCAGATTCGGGGGAGGGAACGGAACCGGCAGAGGAAATTCCCGGCTTTGACCCGCGGGAAAGGCCCTGGTATAAGAAAGCGGCTGAGGCCGGGGCCCCTGTTTTCGGCGATGTTTACAGCCATTGTGCGTTTCACCGGCCAGCCATAACCGTAAGCCAGCCGGTCTATGATTCCAGCCACCGTCTGGTCGGCGTGTTCGGTGTGGATTACCTTTTAAGCTGGCTGGACAGTTCCTTAAGCAGCCTGCCCGTAGGCGCCTCCGGCCAGATATTTGTGACGGACAGTGACGGGATGCTGGTAGGCAATTCCCTCGGCACCTCCAAGTGCAGAGAAGCGGATGGCTCCTTGGGGCTGGTGTCTGCCGCAGATAGTGATAATCCTCTTATCCGGGCTTCCATGACGCTGATGAAAGGGAAAAGCAAGGGCGATGTGCCTGAATTTAAGTACGATGGGAAAAGGTATCTGGTGGGAGCTTCGGAGTACCGGCAGTACGGCATTCACTGGAATATCTACGTGATCTCCGGAGAGGAAGAGTTTCTGGGGGCGACGAAGAATGCGGTTGTTCAGGCCATCGTTATGCTGGCCGTATTCCTTTTATTTTCCATATGCTTTACGACCTGGCTTGCCGGACGGGTGACAAGGCCCATTGTCAGCTTAAGCAATGCGGCGGAGGAGATGACAAACGGTAAGCTGGTTACCATTCCCGACAGCGGACGTGAGGATGAGCTGGGAAAGCTGACCCGGTCTTTTAACAAAATGGGCCTGCAGCTGACCAATATGGTTTCCCATCTGGAAGATGAAGTGGCGGTGAGGACCAAGGAATTGCAGGAGTCCAACGATATATTAATAGAATTATCCTTTGTAGACGGCCTTACAGGCCTCTCTAACAGACGCCAGTTCGATATCGCTATTGTAGAAGCTATACGGTCCGCGGTCCTCTATCAGAAGCCCATGGCTCTGCTGATGCTGGATATTGATTTGTTTAAAGCCTTTAACGATGCTTACGGACATCAGGCCGGGGACGAATGCTTAAAGGCCATTGGCCGCCTGCTGCGGGAGAAAGTCTGCCGGCCCACTGACTTGGCGGCCAGATACGGAGGCGAAGAATTTGTCATTCTCCTGCCTGAGGCAGGTGAGGATACCATAGAAGAATTTGCCAACGACATCAGAAAGGGAATCGAAGAACTGGAAATTGACCATCCGCGCTCCGCCCATAAAAGGGTGACGGTGAGCATAGGAATCGCCTGTCTGATTCCGGATAAGAATACCACGCCGGAAATGCTCATTGAGATGGCAGATAAGGCCTTATATCAGGCAAAGCAGAACGGCCGCAATCTTGTGATCAGAAGTGATAATACATAATTCTTTCTTTTTGACTTTTTAATTTTAATTAAGGGTGCCCTGAAATCTGACTTTCAGGGCACCCTCAGGAATTGAGTTAATATTTAATAAATGATCTGATCCCCATCCTTAATGCAATAGTTCACCTTAACCCCCAGCTTTTGCCATCGACTGTTTGGTTTCCAGGGTTTTCAGCTCTGGTTTTGATTCCGCTGCTGCCGTCGTTATTCCACAGCCAGAGCGGACAGGGCCACAGGGCGATCTGGGGATTGATGGCCCATATTCCCGGCCATTCTGCACCGCCCGTGATGGCCATCTGAACGATGTTGCTTTTCAGTCTTAGCAGTGCGCTCCACACAGAAGGTCGATCTCAGGTCCATATTTCCACAAGGATGCTGACGTCATTCATGAAGAATTTATAGACCACGGAGCTGTTGTTTACAGAGGTCACATCCAGGAGATAAGGATTATTTAAAACCTTGGCCTTAATAAGCCCCACCTGGATCTCCTGATCCTTCTGTACCGTATGAAGCTTTTCTGCAGGCAGGGTTGCCAGAGCGGCCCGGAAGCTGTTCACATAATCCGCACGGGATGCTTCCACCTTTTCATACCAGGACTGGTCCGGCAGGGAATAATATACGTTGTCAATGGTAATCTGGCTGTTGGGATTGTTCAGTATCTGAATGAGCGCACCCACATGGTCGGAATGGGGATGTGTGACAAACCAGCCGGATACATGTCCGCCCTTTGAACGGATGACATCCGTCAAATGGTCCGCATCAATATCCCAGCCTCCGTCAATGACCACCAGGGCTCCGTTTTTATCCTGAAGCACCATGGAAAGCATCTGCCGGTTGTCATAATCTGCCAGCAGGGATAAGCTTCCTCCGTCGAATATCTTGCTTCCGGGACCGATATCAAGGGCCGGACCGAATTTCATCGCCCGCTGGGCCAGCTCTCCGTCTACGGCTTTGGTTGTCAAAAGATCTGCGGAAAAGGCAGAAAATACGATGTTTAAAAACAGCACGCAGGCTGCCAGTTTTTTCCAGATATTAAAATGTCTCATATTTACCTCCGTTTTATTAATGCTATCCCTTATTATATCGAAAACCGCCCGTTTTTAACAGAGGAGGAATGCAATCGTCAGAAAATCGTCAGAAATTGGAAAATTATAAATAATTCCGAAGGAGAAACCAAAGATGTATACTTTTGTGGATTTAGTAAATATTACAAATAAACTGCGTTCAGAGCACGGTTGCCCCTGGGACCGGGAACAGACCCATGAAAGCCTGAAAGTATGCCTGGAAGAGGAATGCGGAGAAGTTTTAAACGCCATTGACAATAAGGATATGGAAAATCTCTGCGAAGAGCTGGGCGACGTCCTGTTTTCCGTCATGCTGCACAGCCAGATCGCAAAGGAAGAAAGTGCCTTTACGATTGATGACGTGATAAACGGGATCTGCGGGAAAATGATCCGCAGGCATCCTCATGTTTTCGGCAATGAAACAGTGAATACGCCGGAAGAAGGACGGGCTTTGTGGGAGAAAATAAAAATGCAGGAGAAAGCGCTCCAAAAGAGCGAAAAACCTTGACAAAAACAGGGGAAACAGCTATAAATGATATAGTAATCGTGTAAACGCGAAAAATCGTAGCATGGGGCTACATTCTAGGAGGAAGATATCAATGAATAAAGCAGAGTTAATCGCAGCAGTAGCAGAAAAAGCAGAACTGTCCAAGAAAGATGCAGAAAAGGCAGTAAAGGCTTTAACAGATGTAATATCTGAGGAATTAGTTAAAGGCGAGAAAATTCAGTTAGTTGGTTTTGGTACATTTGAGGTATCTGAAAGAGCAGCCAGAGAAGGAAGAAATCCCAAGAGCGGCGAAGTTATGAGCATCCCAGCGTCCAAAACACCAAAGTTCAAAGCAGGAAAAGCTTTAAAAGACATGGTGAACGAATAAATCCATGAGACTGGACAAGTTTCTTAAGGTTTCCCGCCTGATTAAGAGAAGGACCGTAGCCAACGAAGCCTGCGACGCAGGCCGTGTGTTTGTCAATGACAAGCCAGCAAAAGCCTCCGTTAATGTGAAAGAAGGCGATATTATCCAGATTCATTTTGGAACCAGCTCAGTAAAGGTGGAAGTCCTTGATGTGGCGGAGACCGTAAAAAAGGAAGAAGCAAAAGAGCTTTACCGCTATTTATAGCTGGCGGTTCCCATGAGCAGGATAAATTTCAGGAATATTGAAGCAAACCTCCTAATATACTAAAGACAGGTATATTAGGAGGTTTTTCTTATGGATGAAAAAGTAAGTATCCGGCCTCACCGGCTGACAATAGAGAACCGGGCCTCCGGTACGATGACGGGGATCCGGGAGGTAGTGTCTTTTGACGAGAATCAGGTGGTTTTAGATACGGATATGGGCCTTTTGACCCTGAAGGGAAAAGAGCTTCATGTCAGCCGGCTGACCCTTGAAAAGGGGGAAGTGGACCTAAACGGCACAATAGAAAGCCTTACCTATTCCTCTAACGCAGCGCTGCGCAAGTCCGGGGAGCCTCTGCTTTCCAGGCTATTTAAATAGTATGAGCGTTCCTATCGTTTATGAGGTGAAGCTTCTGCTCTACAGTCTGCTTATGGGTGTTGGGCTTATGATGACGTATGATCTGCTGCGGATCTTTCGTATTTTCATTCCCCATTCCCATTTTTTTGTGGGGATAGAGGACATGATCTATTGGATTTACGCTGCCCTCATCACATTTTCACTTCTGTATGAGCAGAACGACGGAGGATTAAGAGGCTATGTCATTGCAGGCGTGTTTGCAGGCATGTTTTTATATGACAGGCTTGTCAGCAGGTTTTTTCTAAAGTCCTTGAAAAACTTACAGAAATATCTTAAAATAAAGATACATAAATTTTTGCGCCCAAAAAGGCGGCAGCAGGATTAACTGGTGAACATATGAGCGAGATGGGAAAGTCAAGAAGAAAAAGAAAAGACAAGTGGGGCAACCGTATGGCCCTGATCGGTATCACTTTTGTCGTATTCAGCCTTGCCGTGACCGTGACCATAAAAGGCATTGCACTGAAGGAAAAGGGGCAGGATTATGAGCTGCGCCTGGAAAATCTTCAGGCCCAGCTGGACAAGGAGACGGACCGGGCCAAGGATCTGGAGGAACACCGGGTCTATGTCCAGACAAAGCAGTATATCGAAGAGGTGGCAAAGCAGAAGCTTGGCCTTGTGAATCCTGACGAAATTCTTCTGAAGCCGTCGCAGAAGCAATAGTAAAAACGTGGACAATAAAGTGGAAACCTGTCGTATAATTTTTATGGCAGGACCAGTTGTTTTGACAAATATTTCCCTCCTTACTGTATATAATGTGGTTTAAACCATGAAACAGGCAGGAGGGATTTTTGTGTTCAGACGTAAGGCGGCACGTCACGATATGGCTGATGTGAATGTATATACTGCAAAGAGATTAAATGACATGGCAAATTCATTGGGTGAGCTTGCCAGGGCATGTACCGATGAGTTATCCAACCAGCAGGGACTTACGAAGGAGGACGGAATTGCGGCTTTACAGACGGCGGCGGCAATGGTATGCGCCGGCTGCGACAAATGTATCGCATATTCCGGGAAAGAACAGGATCAATATTATCTGCAATATCTGGTTCGTGCATTTGAGCAGAAGGGGAATGTGGATTACGGGGACATGCCCCGTTTTTTTCTGGAAACCTGTAAAAGAAAAGAGGAATACGTCGATCAGCTGAACCGGGGGTTGGGACGGGCCACCATGAATCTTGCCTGGAAAAACCGGTTTCTGGAAAGCCGGGATGCGGTTGTGGTCCAATTTAAGGAGCTGGCCGTCATATTGGAGGAATTTTCTCATCAGGTGGAAAATGCCGTTGACATAACGCCGGATTGGGAGGAAAGCATAAAACGGGCATTCCGCCGCAGCCATATAAGTGTGGAAAAAATGCTGATTCTGGAATACCAGAACTGCCAGAGGGAAGCGTATCTGACCATGAAAACAATGAACGGGCGGTGCGTCACCGTAAAAGAAGCGGCGGAAATCCTTGAGGACGCCATCAATGAGGGAGAGTGGACCGTATCCTCGGAAGGCAGGAATCTGGTGACAAAGCAGCTGGATACCATCCGGTTCGTTGAAAAGGGACAGTATCAGGTGATCTATGGGGCTGCCAAGGCCGTGAAAACCGGAGAAGAGGTGTCAGGAGACAATTATTACTTCGGACAGGTCCAGCCGGGACAGGCCATCCTATGCCTTTCCGACGGCATGGGAAGCGGCAGGGTAGCGGAGGAAGAGAGCCGTCAGGTCATTGAGCTGACCCAGCGGCTTTTAGAGGCCGGTTTTTCTGCAAGAGCCGCTCTTAAAATGGTGAACACAGTGCTGCTGCTGACCGGGCTTTCCCAGCATCCGGCTACTCTGGACCTATGCTGCATTGATTTAAAAACCGGAATTTTAGAGGCCATGAAGCTGGGAGCTGCGGCCACCTACATCTTAAGTGAAAAGGGCGTGGAGCTTTTGGAGGCAGGGGATGTCCCCATAGGTATTTTAAACCAGGTAGAACCGGTTTTGCTGTCTAAAAAGCTGTGGGACGACAACCGGATCATCATGGTAAGCGACGGCGTGCTGGATGCCCTTCCTGTGGACGACAAGGAGCTGATGCTCCAGGAATTCATTGCCGGTATGCCGGTTAAGAACCCTCAGGATATGGCGGACCGTATTCTTTTATTCGCCAGGTCCTTTACGGAAAAGGCTGCGGACGATATGACGGTTCTGGCGGCCGGGATCTGGAAGCGGAGCTGACGGCAAAGCTTGGACAGGCTATTTTCCCGTTGCAACAATTATATTTTACAGGTATATTATAATAACGAGAGGAGAAAATCCAACTAAGGAAGGTGAACGAATGTACAAAAAGATACTTGACTTTATCAGACGGAACCGGCTCTTTGCGACTGGGGATCGCGTGATTGTGGCGCTTTCCGGAGGAGCCGATTCGGTCTGTCTTCTGTTGGTCTTAAATGAGCTTAAGCATGAGCTTGGCATCACGTTAAAGGCGGTCCATGTCCATCACGGCCTGCGGGGGGAAGAGGCCGACAGAGACAGTCTTTATGCCCAGGAGCTGTCCCAGAGCCTGGGCCTGCCCTTTTCCTGCGTCCGGGTGAATGCAGCCCTCTATGCCAGGGAAAACGGCATGTCCGTGGAGGAGGCGGGACGTCATCTCCGGTATGAGATTTTCGAAAGGGAGCGTCTGTCCTTTCAGGGAACAAAGATTGCCGTGGCCCATCACGGAGATGATCAGGCAGAGACCATCCTTTATAATCTTTTTCGCGGAACCGGATTAAAGGGCCTTGGCGGAATGCGCCCTCAGCGGGGCAATATTGTCCGCCCTTTACTGGCGGTGGGCAGGGAAGAAATTCTTGCATATCTGGAAGAAAAAAGGATATCTTATTGTGAGGACTCCACCAACGCTTCCACGGATTATGCGCGAAACCGCATCAGGGGCCTGCTTCTGCCTGCCATTAAGGAGCAGATCAATCAAAAGGCCGGGGAAAACATCCTTCATGCCGGAGAAATGGCCGCAAAGGCGGATGCATATCTGGAAAAACAGGCGGAGGCTGTATTAAGGTCCGGCCAAACTCTTAAAAAGGATGAGGATGGACGGTGCCTGGCCTGCGGCGTGGAAATAAAGGTTCTGCTTTCCCAGGAGGACATCATAAAAAGCTATGTCATCCGGAGGATGATCCACTGCGTCAGCGCCTCCATGAAAGATATTGCCATGGTTCATGTGGACCAGGCGGCCGCTCTTTTATCCGGCTCCGGCGGCAGGCAGACGGACCTGCCTTACGGGCTTTTGGCCGTGCGGACAGGGGATAAATTGTGGATAAAAAGGAAAAATCTGTCAGTTCATGTGGAAAATCCGGGTATTTTGGCCCTTCCGCAGGTGGATTTTCAGATCTTTCCTTACAAAAAAGGTCAGGAAATTCCCAAAAACGGGTATACGAAATGGTTTGATTATGATAAAATCAAATGTACGCTTTCTGTGAGGTATCGAAAGACAGGAGATTACATGACACTGTCCGGAGGCGGAAGAAAGACGGTCAAATCATTTATGATTGATGAAAAGATTCCGAGAGAGGACCGGGGAAGAATACCGCTGGTGGCGGATGGCTCCCATGTCCTGTGGGTAATCGGATACCGGATCAGTGAATACTATAAGATAACAGATGATACCCATACAGCTATACAAATACAGCTAAACGGAGGAGAAAACAATGGATGACAAGATACGTGTTTTATTGTCAGAGGAAGAGATCGGGTCAAGAATAAAGGAAGTGGCTGCGGAGATCAGCAGGGATTACGAGGGAAAGCCTCTTCACCTGATCTGTATTTTAAAGGGAGGCGTTTTCTTCACCTGTGACCTGGCGAAAAGAATCAGCCTGCCCCTTACCATGGATTTTATGTCCGTATCCAGCTACGGCTCCGGAACAGTGTCCAGCGGGATCGTAAAGATCGTTAAGGACTTAGATGAGCCGATCGAAGGAAAGGATGTACTGATCGTAGAGGATATTATTGATTCCGGCAATACCCTGTCTTATTTAATTGAGGTATTGAAGCAGAGGAATCCAAGCAGCATTGAGCTCTGCACACTGCTGGATAAGCCGGAGCGCCGGGAGAAACGGGTGGAGGTAAAATACACCTGCTTTACAGTGCCGGATAAGTTCATTATCGGATACGGCCTTGATTACGATCAGATATACAGGAATTTGCCATATATAGGAGTTATAGAACAGCAATAAGGAGGCAGCATGTTGAAACAACAGCAACCATTCAGAGGTTTGGGATTTTTGCTCCTTCTGGTCATCATGCTTATATTTGCCAGTAGGCTGCCCCAAAAGGGTGTGATCATCACAAACCAGGAACTGATGCAGGCCATTGATAATGGGACCATAAGCTCGGCGGTCATCCGGCAGAGCGATCCGCCCCCCACGGGAAGAGTCGAGCTGACCATGACCGATGATTCGTCGAAGCAGGCCAATGTATCCAATGTCATCGAAATTCAGGACCGCTTAGACCGCAGCGGAGTGGTTTACACCATTGATGCGGTACAGAAAAGAAAATTTATTTTTAACCATCACTCTGCCCTTAATCCTTACGGCGGTAGCCCTGGTTTTTCTTTTCATGATGATGAATGCCAGAGCAGGAGCGGGAAGCGCTAACTCCAAAATGATGAATTTTGGAAGAAGCCGTGCCCATTTGGCAAAGGATACCAACAAGGTGAATTTCAGCAAGGTGGCAGGCCTGGAAGAGGAAAAAGAGGAACTGGAAGAGGTGGTGGACTTCTTAAAGAATCCCCAGAAGTACACCAGCGTGGGCGCCCGTATTCCAAAGGGCCTTCTGCTTGTAGGACCTCCCGGAACAGGTAAGACCCTTCTTGCCAAAGCGGTGGCAGGAGAGGCAGGAGTTCCGTTTTTCTCCATCTCCGGTTCTGACTTTGTGGAAATGTTTGTAGGTGTGGGAGCATCCCGCGTAAGGGATTTGTTTGAAGAGGGCAAAAAGCATGCCCCCTGTATTATATTTATCGATGAAATCGATGCGGTGGCCCGCCGCCGGGGAACCGGTATGGGCGGAGGACACGATGAGAGGGAGCAGACCTTAAACCAGCTTCTGGTGGAAATGGACGGCTTCGGAATCAACGAAGGGATCATCGTTATGGCAGCCACCAACCGGGTGGACATTTTAGATCCCGCCATTCTGCGTCCCGGCCGTTTTGACCGGAAAGTGGGAGTAGGAAGACCTGACGTAAAGGGAAGAGAGGAAATCCTGAAAGTCCATTCCAAGGAAAAGCCCTTGGGAGAAGATGTGGATTTAAGAAGGATCGCCCAGACCACGGCCGGCTTCACCGGTGCGGATCTGGAGAACCTTATGAATGAAGCAGCCATTTATGCGGCCAGACACAGCAAGAAGTACATCAATCAGGCCGATGTTGATAAAGCATTTGTTAAGGTGGGAATCGGCGCTGAGAAAAAGAGCAAGGTCATTACCGACAAGGAAAAGGAGATCACGGCCTATCACGAGGCAGGCCATGCGATTCTGTTCCACTTACTTCCCGATGTGGGCCCGGTCCACACTATTTCCATCATCCCTACGGGAATGAGCGCTGCCGGATATACCATGCCCCTTCCGGAAACTGACCACATGTTCAATACCAAGGGCAAGATGCTCCAGGATATTATGGTAGGTCTGGGCGGAAGGATTGCGGAGGAGCTTATTTTCGGAGATATTACCACCGGAGCTTCCCAGGATATCAAGCAGGCAACCGCAACCGCCAGGGCCATGGTGACCAGATACGGCATGTCTGATAAGGTTGGCATGATCAGTTATGACAGCGACGGCGACGAGGTATTCATCGGCCGTGATTTAGCCCATGCCAAGAGCTACGGTGACCAGGCGGCCAACACCATTGACGGTGAAGTAAAGAGAATTATTGACGAGTGCTACGAAAAGGCAAAGGACATCATCTTAAAATATGAGTATGTGCTCCATGCCTGCAGCAAGCTTCTCATAGAAAAAGAAAAGATCGGTCAGCAGGAGTTTGAAGCCCTGTTTTCTGAAATAAAAGAAACAGGGGTGGAAGGTTAAGGCGTAGAGCAGAAACGATGCCTTTGTCCCTGTTCCGAAAGTACGGGTTCCGGTAAAATATCTAAGTTTTTTCACCGGGGCCCGTACTTTTTTGGATTATACAGGGGAGAAGGGTAAAAATGTATAAAAATAAGTTTTGAAAAAAATGATGTTTGTGCACACTTATTTTGACGGGTATGGTATATTAATAATCGTAAACCCCCCCAATACATTATATAGTTTTTGCTACACCCCATAAGAAACGAAATACCTT
>JASGGP010000010.1:0-31114 GCA_047604985.1 Lacrimispora sp. | reverse complement strand
CCATTATATAAATTATTTGTATTCCAAATTTTGATTTCCTTAATTATACCAAAACACAGAGGGAAAATATATCACTACCTATTCATTCTTAAAATAAACAGTGCCAATGACCAAAACTGGGCTGCCTTAAAAAGTGAACAAATTATGCAATTCTATGATTGAAAATGATCGACGATGCTGTAATCCGGCTGCTTGATAAAAAAACGGATAAGGATAACATGCAATACCATGCCATTGCAATCACTGCCCAGGCCGCCATGAAAGAACATGTGCTGAAAGCAATGAAAGTTTTCTCCATGAAATCAGAAATATCAGAAGCATTGCCATATTATTAAAAGTTAAAAAAACAGCCGCAATCTTCTATTTAGATTGTGGCTGTTTTCTATCATTTTTTATAACGCATATTTTCCGAAACGGCATGTGCCGCCTTAAACCATTGCATTTTGAGGTTTACTCAAAAGCTTACCTGAAATTCCAGACTCTGTCATGGAGTAAGGATCTAAGATCTGTTCCAAGTCTTCTTCGGAAAGCAGCTTTTCTCTTAAAATCAAATCTTTGACAGATGCTCCCGTATGTATCGCTTCTTTTGCCAGCCCAGAGGCTTTATTGTATCCGACATATGGGCAGATCGCTGTAATAATGCCCACACTGTGTTCAACCTGATTCCGGCAATGTTCTTCGTTGGCTGTTATACCCGTAATACAATTGTCAATTAATGTGCGCACTGCGTAAGTCAAGGTTTCGATTGACTGTAAAAGATTATTGAATATAATCGGCTCAAAAGCATTCAATTCCAATTGTCCGGCTTCTGCCGCCATGGTAATGGTCGTATCATTTCCGATAATATTAAAGGCTACCTGGTTGACGACCTCAGGAATCACCGGGTTCACTTTTCCAGGCATGATTGAAGAGCCGTGCTGCTTTGGCGGAAGATTAATCTCACCTAATCCGGCTCGGGGGCCGGAAGACATCAGGCGCAGATCGTTTGCCATTTTGGAAAGATTTACCGCACAGGTTCTGACTGTACCGGATACAAATGTGTAGCCATCCAGATTCTGTGTAGCATCAATTAAGTCAAAGGCCTGTATTAAGTCAAGGCCGGAGACTAATGCCATGTTCTTCACAACCCTTTGCATATATTTTACATCGGCGTTAAGGCCCGTACCGATTGCAGTTCCGCCCATATTGAGGGAGCTCATTTCATTTTTCGCATTTTCAAAACGGGCAATATCCCTCTTGATCGCCATACTGTAGGCCCTGAACTCCTGCCCCAGCCGAATGGGAACCGCATCCTGCAGCTGTGTCCGCCCCATCTTGATCACATGGTCAAACTCCACTGCTTTTTGGGATAGGGCACCATAGAGCCGCTCAAGTTCCACAGTAGCTTTATTCAAAAGCTTCAGGATTGCCATACGCCCACAGGAAGGAAATACATCGTTTGTGGACTGCCCATGGTTGACATGATCATTGGGATTCACAAGAGTATAATCGCCTTTATGGCCGCCCATCAGCTCGATTGCGCGGTTTGCTATTACTTCGTTGGCATTCATGTTGAGCGAGGTACCTGCGCCTCCCTGAATGGGATCTACAATAAACTGGTCATAAAATTTACCCAACAGGATCTCATCGCAGGCACGTACAATGGCGTCCGCACATTTCTTATCTAATTGACCTACCTCGAAGTTTGTGATAGCAGCGGCTTTTTTAATTTGCACAATGCTGTAGATCATCTCCGGGTGCATACTTAAGCCGGTAATGCAAAAGTTCTCTGCGGCACGAAGGGTCTGAATTCCATAATACGCATCCACCGGTACATCCTTGGTGCCAATAGAGTCATACTCCTGTCTTGTCTCAACGATTCTTTCTTTTTCCATAATAACCTGCCCCTCACATTTTTTTAAATTAATGGCATTCACTTGACCTGATTATATCGTCACGGCTGCTTAAAAACAAATATAAATATAAATATGAGAATCATAAATAAAAATCAATAACCCTTGTTCCTGCTTGCTTTTTATCAAATCCAGCTGTATATTAGGCACAGATAAATATATTTACTAATATTATAAATTTTTATTTATAGGAGGCGGATATGTTTTCAAATAAAGAATATGTTTACGAAGTTTATAAAGCAAAAAGCTTTTCCAAGGCGGCAGAAAAATTATTTATAACCCAGCCGTCATTAAGCCTGACCATAAAAAAGGTTGAAAATAAAATCGGCTCCCAATTGTTTGACCGAAGCACGTCGCCCATACGATTAACTGATTGCGGCGAGGAGTATATCCGATGTGTGGAAAAGATAATGGATATAGAAAATGGCTTTGAGACTTATTTAAGTGATTTGAGTGACTTAAAAACCGGCACCTTAGCAATTGGAGCAAGTAATTTCTTTGCTTCCTATATTCTGCCTCCCATCATTACAAAATTCAAGACAAAATATCCGAAAGTAGCTGTCAATCTGATTGAAGCCAATACTGTAGAGCTGGAAAAATATCTTTATGCCGGTGAACTGGATTTAGTTATTGATAATTATTCGTTAAATGAGACGGTCTATCAGAAACACTTATTTTACCAGGAACATATGATATGGGCAGTTCCGAAACAATTCCCGCAGAATAAGAATGCAAAAAAATACTGCCTGACTACGGAGGACATTAAAAATAACCTTCATTTGCAGCCTGACACCCCCCCAGTCCCTTTAGAAAAATTTGCAGGCGCCCCTTTCATTCTGCTGAGGTTTGGAAACGATACACGCACCAGAGCGGACAAGATATTTGAGGAACATGGCATTGAACCAAATATTGTACTGGAATTGGATCAACTGGCCACAGCTTATCATACAGTCTGCAATGGGATGGGCATCGCACTGATCAGCGATACACTGGTAAAGGAAACTCTGCCGGATCCCCGTGTTGTATATTATAAAATTGACAGCCCATATGGAGAGAGAAAAACTTATTTTTATCACAAAACAAGTAAATATATTACGCGGGCGATGAAAGAGTTTCTTAATTCAATGCAAATTTAAATCATCACACTTTCTTGCATGGCCGTTATTGCATAGGGTTATTTAGTAAAAAATGAAGAAAAGAAACAAAAAATAGCCGGAGTAAGCTGATAATTCGCTTTACTCCAGCTATTTTATAGTGGCCGAATATTCAGCATGGCTCTGATTTCATCAGGAGAAGCAGGCATCATTTCCTTCTCTTTCACGATACCGGCTGCCGCCTCTACCAGCTGCAGATTCGTTTCAGCTCTCATATCCCGGTTTAAATACCGGCTGTCTTCAAATCCGATCCGTACCGTAGATGCCCCCAGATCAAGCGCAGTTTTTATAATCTGGAAATCTGTCCGATGCGCATGGGTGATTCCCCAAAGGATCTTCTCTTTCTCCGGAAAGAATTCATCCAATGCTTCCAGCATGGACTTTAAGGTACGGGCCGTGGCCGGAGCCGCTCCCATATGTCCCAAAACAATGCTGAACAGGATGGGGGCTGCAAATTCATACTTCATGGACAAATCCTTTGCCGTTTTAATCATGCCGATCTCAAAAACTTCTATTTCCGGAGTTTTTTGGTTATTAAGAATCTGCTCCACGCAATAATAAACATCTTTTATAGGATTGATGTAAACCTGATCTCCCAGATTCACGGAACCTACATTCAGGGAATTAGCCTCCACCCAGTCCGCAAATACAGGTCTGCAGCGCTCTTCAATGGTTAAATCCGATACTCCTCCCGTAGATACCTGGATGACAATATCGCATTCCGAACGGATATACCGGACCGTTTCCTCCAATAGGGCTAAATCCGGTGTCAGACGCCCATTCCGATCCCTGACATGCAGATGCACCATTCCGGCTCCTGCCTTGCTGCAGGCAATAACATCCCTTGCGATCTTCCCGGGATCGATCAACGTATCATCCGCAGCCACCGGTGCAACGGATATCAATATTTTTTTCATACAGCTCTCCTGTTCATTTGTTATTATAGGATGCCTTTTGAGATAAGGGCCGCCTTCAGTGCCTTTGCGCCAAATGCCGGACTGGAGAGCACAGTTTTTCCATACATATCGGCAATATAGCTTTCACAATATGCCATGGAGCCCTGGGCAAACAAAATCACATCCGCATCTTTCGCAGCCCTTGCGGCCTCTTCTGCCATCAAGGCCTTAAATTGCTCCTGGTCCAGGCCAAAAGCACCGTCCACCAATACCTCCATTATCTCCACATGCTTTCCCATTTCTCTTGCAACTCGTAAAACAGTTCTTTTGGTAGGCTCCAATGTGGTGGGAAGCGTTGCCATCACTGCGATTTTCCTGCCCAGTCTGACCGCTTCCCTGCACATCTCTTCATCCACTCTCACAATGGGCACTCCTAAATACTTGGCAGCATCCTGTACGCAGTCGGCAACCTCGCCCACGGAAGAGCATATGTTCAGAATCGCATCCGCTCCCTGTTCCACTGCCTTCATGTACATCCCGATCAGCCTCGCTGCAGGCGCCGCTGTAACATAACCGGCTTTTCTCACCTCCGCCAGAATGGCAGGGTCCTGAAAGCTTACCAGCTCCGCTTCGCCTCCCAACTGTCTCATGACTTCTTTTTCTACAATTTCAATCAGCTCCGGCGTAGTGCTGGTATAAATCAAACCAATTTTCATAATTAATCCTTTCTGCTATACAATTAACAGCTCCACCGCTTCCCGGAGTGTCGTCACCTCTCCCACATTCCCCGGAAAAATAACATATGGCAATTGGGGAAATCTGCTCTCTTCTCCGATACGCCATACCGGAACCCCCGGACGGATCTGCCCCAGAACATGGGCACACTTCACCCGGAGCGCTTTGGTTCCAATGTCACTGGAAGTAATTCCACCTTTTGCAACGATAAACCCCGGTGTCACATCCAGCTTTTCAATCAGGGACATTACCGCTTCTGATATCTTTAACGAGCGAAGCAGCGCGCCTTCCTTTGTATCATTTTCTACAGAAAGCCGGCGGCGCTTTGTATAAACTACAACGGTTCTCCTTTCACGGATCGCATTTTCACACACAAGACGTATCCGTTCTGCCTCCCGTTCCAGCCCTCCGGCCACCAGCACCAGATCCGAATCCATTTCAATAAACTGAAGACCGTCTGTCTTTTTTAATTCTTCCAGCTGCATGGTGGTTTTCTCCGTATGTGAGCCAACAACCACAATTCCTGCTGCTCTCCCGTCTGCAGTTATCATCTCATCTCTGGTAAGAAGGGGGTTGTCGCTGATATTGCCAAGCACCTTTACAAAAGCCGCAGCTGTCCGGAAGATGTAATGCTTTCCCTTTCTCATGGCACGGTAAAGAGCAATGCAGAAAACCTTTATATCATACTCATCCACTGCATTTACAATAATCTTCTGAAAGTCCTTTACGGCCATCAGCTGCTCCATGATTTCATCGAGTTTCATTCCCCTTAAATCTTTCAAAGAAATACAGACAACAGAACCTGCCTGAAATCTTCCCTCCGTCTTCTCTTCAATATATCCGCAGAGGTTGGAGGACTGATATCCGAATGTCTCATCCCCGGCAAATTCTGTCTCGCCGGCCGGAACCAGTTCAGCCCCGTATTTAACGTAATGGACATTATCAATGGTAAAGCGTCCGCCTTCTGCAAAAAAAGGACACAAAATTTCTCCGTCCACCTTCCACGGATTCTGCTCTTCTAAAACCTCTTTCAACAGTCCGGTCTCCAATGGATAATGACCGCGCAGAGTGGAATCTCCCCGGCTGACAATCAAATATTCCAGCCCCATCTCTTTTGCTGTCTGGTCTACCCGTCTTCCAATTTCCCGATGGGCCTTTGTTGTCTGCTCCACCGTAAAACCTCTTGAATTGGTCAGAATAAAAAACAACTTATTTTTTTCTTCAAAACCGCGGCCTATGCTCTCTAGGGACCAGTCTGTATAAACAGATATATCATGAACTGTTTGTATCCCTGTGGGATCATCATCCAAAACAACAATTTTCCTGGCATCAGCGGCAACCTCTGCTGCCAGCAGACGGTCCACCTTCCTCTTATCGTAAAAGGGATATGAATGTAATATCTCACTGCTTATTCTTTTTTCCATCCGTCTGCTTCCCCATGCATTTCTTTTTCTTCCTGCAGCAACAAAATTCCATTTTCCCAGGGTTTATCCATGCTCTTTCTCCTTTTCCAAGTCAGCCAGCATGTTCAGCGCCAGAAGGTTCCAGTTTATAAATCCTCCGTTTACCACCGGCTCTCCGGTAAATGGATTGTAGTATTCATGCATACACCCCGTCTTTTCCAGATCCATGCCCAGAAGCTTTAAGGAATTCCGGCAGATCTCCTCCGCTTCTTCACGGTATCCATAAGAGAGCATGGCCTTAAACACCACATAATTGGCTACCAGCCATACAGGCCCCAGCCAGTTGGAAGGATTATTGGTCGATTCCAGATTAAACATCTTCTCATCCTTGGCCAGAGTTGCGATTCCAAAACTGCTGTGAAATGTATTCCCGTCATGATAGTGGCTGACCAGGCTCTTTGCCTGTTCCTCTGTTGCAAAACCTGCATACATGGGAATAAATCCGGACCATACCCTTATTTTAATGGGAAGGGTATTCCAGAATACTCCAAGGCCTTCATGGAACCAGTCAAATTTTCTGGTCCTGATATCCACGTCCACAGAATAGAAAAACCGGTCCCTTTTATCCCAACACTCTTCCTGTATGGTCTGTATCAGGGCTTTTGCCCGGTTCTCCCACGCCTGGGCCTCACCGCTTTTTCCGTCATTTTTCAGAACACATCCGTATGCCTGCATTTCCAGAACCATAAATGAATTCAGATATATATTCGCTGTGGAAAATTTAGGACGCCCGAAAGAGGCCGGATCATTGTCCATTCCTATCATAATGTCATCGCACCAGACAAACAGCCCTTTTTCTTCCATAAAATAATTTTGGTAATAGCAGTCAAAGTATGCTCTCAGTCCGTCCAGATACTCCCTCGTCCAGGAATAATCACCTTGAAATTCACTGATCAGACACATCTGCTGGCAAAGAAAGGGCTTATGCATGTTCATCAGCACGCCTTCCTTATGTTTCATGTTCAAATAGGGCTCAGGCCACCGGCCAACCTCGATCATCATGGGAATATAGCCGTCCTCCAGCTGATGATCCATAAAATTCCTTATATTTCCTCTGGCATGAACCAGAATCTTTTCCTGGAGCTCCACTGTAAAAGAATCCATCATACTGAATAATCCGTAAACCGACCAATAGGTATCCCAATCCCATAAATTTCCGTCATAGACACTGCCCGGATCAATAAAGGGATAGCGGATAAATGCATGAGGCTCCTTTAAAAGCCCTTCTACATGATCTGCTACATAATCTTTTATTAACTGCGCATAACCCATGCTTTCCTGATCCATCATCCCGCTTTATCCTTTCACCGCTCCTGCTGTCATCCCTTCGATTACTCTTTTATTCAGAATCATATATAAGATCAGCATAGGAATCACACACATTGACACGGAAGCAAAAATTGCCCCCCAGTTTTTCGCTCCAAATTCATTTTGAAAATACAGAAGACCGGTTTGAACCGTCTTCAGCTTTTGGTCGCTGATAAAGGTCATGGAAAAAATCAGATCATTCCATTTAAAGAAGAACTGCAATACCAAAACCGTAACAATGGCATTCTTCATCAGCGGCACAACTACATACCACATCAATTTATAGATTCCGCATCCGTCAATTACCGCCGCTTCCATAATCTCATCCGGAAACGAACGGAGATAACCGGTAGTCAGCAGGGTCGATAAGGACAGGCCGAAAGCCGTGTATGTAATGATCAGACAGAGCCGGCTGTTTAAAAGTCCCATGCCGGAATAAATCTGGAATAAGGGAATCAGGGCAGTTGCCACCGGAATCATGATGCCGAATTCAAAGTATTTTCCAACAAACCCCTTTAGCTTCCATCTCATTTTTGTTACCGCAAAACTGACAGTTACCGTAAACAGCACAATAACGAACAAGGAGACCACCGTACAGATAAAGCTGTTTTTAAAGAAAATGTCCATATTTCCTCTTGTCCACGCCTCTATATAGTTCTGGATATAGAAGCCCGCGTTTAAAGCATAAGCCGGCTTGCTGGTCCATTCGCTCTGCTGCTTTAAGGAAGCGGTCAGCATCCAGAACAGCGGATACACCTCGATCAGAACAAGGCAAAGAATGACTAATTTAATTGCAATTGATTTAAATCCCTTTTTCATGCTCGACTTTCCTCCTATTCTTTTACATCAAACTTACGGATGACAGACGATCCCAGCACGCACAACATGAATATGAACAGCGCAACCACACTTCCGTATCCCACCTTGTTATAGGTGAATGAAACATTATACATATACATGGAAAGGGATCTGGTGGCCGCTCCCGGTCCTCCGTTGGTTAGGGCTGTGGCGGATTCAAACATCTTCACCGTACCTGAAAAGCTGAAGATCAGGCAAGTAATGATCATTGTTCGAAGCAAAGGGGCCAGTATATGGCGGAACAACTGCAGTCCGCCTGCCCCGTCAATTTTTGCCGCTTCTATTACGTCTCCCGGAATATCCAAAAGTGCCCCGTAAAAGATAACCGCATAAAAACCCATGGCCACCCAGACATCCATCACGCATAAGCTGCCCAGAGCTGTAGAAGCCTGGCCGATCCAGGGCTGTACCAGACCGGTCAGTCCCAGGGTATCTAAAAGGCTGTTTAACAGTCCGTAGTTTGGCTGAATTTCGTAAATTTTCTGGAACAGCTGGCCCACCGCCACCGTGGGCAGCACCTACCGGAAAAAATACCAGAGTACGGATTACATTCTTAAAACGTTTCAGCCAGAAATAAAACAGCAGCGCTAATAAAAGCCCCATACCTACCTGCCCCAGCATAACAATGGATATGTATTTCAAATTGACAGCCATAGACGTTTTAAAATTGCTGTCTCCGAAAAGCCGCAGGAAATTATCAATCCCGCAGAACTCCCATTTCAGCCCCGGAGATCCGGAATAAAACGAATAATACAAAGACCATATTACCGGCAGAATGACTATGACAGAATAGACGATCAACGCAGGTACTACGAAGATTGCAATTGCCGTTTTATTTTCCAATACTTTTTTCATAGAAAAACCTCCAATCCCTTTCCATATGACGCTCCCGCGTTTAAAAAACGGGGTGCTGAATTCCTTTTCAGAACTTCACAGCACCCCGTATACCGCCTTACAGTTTAACAGCCATCAGGCTTGTAGAAGCTAAATTCTTACTACTGGCTCATATCCCAGGCTTCCTGAATGGACTTCATGTAATCCTCTGCTGATAATTCACCGGTCAGCAAGGTCTGAATTCCGTCTTTTGCCACATTCTGAACTTCATTGCCCATGGTTGCTTCAAACCATGTAAAATCACTTTCCGCACTGTTGATGGTATCAAGGACCATTTGAGTATAACCGCTGGCGTTTTCTGCAGAAACCGTATAATTATAACCCTTTACGCTTCCCTGCATCTCCATGGCAAGATCTCCCATGTTTTCTACGAAGTATTTCATAAACCACCCCGTTGCCTCATCATAATTTTTCTGGCTGAAAGAAAGGATATTGCCGCAGTTCATGGAATAACTGTTTTCATCGCTGACGTAAGGATCTACGACCGGCACGTTGAAGAAACCGATTCCATCTTCTCCGGCCAAATTCTGGGAAGGATCATTTAAGTTGCTTGTAAACCATGAACCGTTATAGAATACGGCTGCCTGACCGGTCATGAGCATGGAGCCCGCGGTGTTCATGTCCACGGTATTGACGCCTTCACCGAAATATCCTGCATTTGCCCAATCCTGCATTTTCTGGGCGGCTTTTACGTAATCCTCATCCGTATATCTTGAAATTCCTTCATCCGCTTTTGCCATGGCCTCAGGTCCGGCAATTCTAACAAGATAAGAATTCAAAAGACGGGTTGCTCCCCATTTATCCGCCGCACCGCATGCAATCGGCTGGATTCCTGCCTCTTTCAGCTTTGCAAGTACAGTCTCGAACTCATCCCATGTTTTCGGAACCTGGCAGCCTGCCTTTTCGAACAAAGCCTTGTTATACCAGAAACCCTCCACATTCATTCCAAGAGGCAGATCATAAATATCTTCTGTTCCTGATAAGCTTTTCAAGAGAGAGACTGCCGATGGATTCAATGCATCTTCACAGTTAAAATCCTTCAGAACACTTGAAACATTTACCAGCTTTCCTGCTTCGATCAGATCCACAATGGGCTTTCCTGATTCGTATACGAACATATCCGGCAGATCATTGGAAGCTACCAGGGTTGCCACTTTCTGTCTTAAGTTATCAGAAGAGACCACTTCATAATCCCATGTAAAATTGGGATTCACTTCTTTTTGATATTTCTCACAGAGAGCCTTAATCAGCACGCCATTATCATTGTCTTCAGCCCAGATGGATAAAATTTTCATGTTCTTTGTAAGCTGAGGATCCTCCGCTGCGCTGGGCTTTACAGAGTTCTCCTCTGCAGCAGGCTTTGTTTCCGCCGCAGCTTCCGTTTTTGCCGCAGCTTCCGTTTCTGCCACAGTCTGCCCTCCGCCATCTGATGCCTGCTTGTTTCCGCAGCCGGCCAGGATGGATGTCATCATAGCTGCAGTCAGGATTCCTGCTAAAACTTTTCTTTTCATTTTCTACCTCCCACATGTTTCATACATTTTTGAATGATAGATACATTTTAACAAGGAAATTCCGTATATACTAGTCAGTCATTTCTTTGTTTTTGTACACTTTTTATATAATAATCATTATATATTTTTTTTATTGTGCATTTAAGCTTTTCTTCTGGTGTTCCCCTTATATTCATTTGGTGTTATACCCTGATATTTCTTGAAAATCTCACAAAAATATCGGTAATTATAATATCCCACTTTTTCACTGACGTCCATCACCTTCATACCTTCATCCAGAAACTCTTTTGCCTTTTTAATCCTTAAATCCGTTAAGTATTTGACATAGGTCATACCCACTTCATTGCGGAATAAAATGCTTAAATAAGCCGGATTCATATTTACCAGCATGGCCAGCTCATTTAAGCCGATGTTATCCGCATACCTCTCATCGATAAACTGCAGAAGCTTCTGAATAACACGGTGGCTGCTTCCGACCCTTTTTCCAAGAAAAAGCCGGCTCATCTTACGGATGATGGACAGGCAATACTCCCTGCATTCTTCTTCCCCGTGCAGCTTTTCCACATCATGATGAGCAACCTGGCAGACAACATCCGGATTTGTTTCCTTAAAGATCTGGACCAGCATGGACATGATCTTATATATTTCCTGTTTATACTGCTCAAAATCAGGAACCGTTTCTCTCATCACCCGTAGGATTCCTTCCATTCCTTCTTCCAGCCCTTCCGCTTTTCCAATGAGCACCATATCCACAACATGGTCTGTCTCACGTATGATCCTGTTATATGAGTATTGGGGCGGATTGCTCCTCTTTTCCACTTCCTGCAGCACTTCTTCAATTTTCCGTATGGTAACCGGCTTATCAATATAATTCACCACGCCCAGGGTAATGGCCCGCCTGGCATATTCAAATTCTGTATAACCGCTGATTACCACATAACAGGCTTCCGGAAGAAATTCCTTGCAGCTTTCGATCAGGGAAAGCCCGTCCAGTCCCGGCATCCTGATATCTGTAATAACAATATCCGGCTTCTGCTCCTGTATGACGTCAAGAGCGTCAATACCATTGTAGGCATATCCCACCACCTGGCACTGAAGCTTCTGCCGTTCAAGAATCGCTTTAATCCCTTCCACCACGATATATTCATCATCCGCAACCACCATTCGATACATCTGCTATTCCCCCTCTTTTTCTGCATGAAGCGGAACTCTTAGAGTAACCTCTGTTCCCGCTCCCGCCTCACTTTCAAAACAGATACCTGCTTCATCCCCATAAAACAAAGACAGTCTCTCCCTTATATTCTTTACTCCATAGCCCTCATCCAGAAGGCTCATATTCACAATTCCCACTCCATTATCCTTAATTTTAAATACCATAAAGTTCCCGTCCTGGCAGCCGGATAAGCAGATGCTGCACCCGCCGCCAAGCTTTGGCTCCAATCCGTGGTAAACCGCATTTTCCACCACCGGCTGGAGAATAAACGTAAGAATTTTCCGGCTGATCAGGGATTCCTCTATCTCTAGCTTCAGTTCAAAACGGTTGTGGTAACGCATGTTCTGAAGCTTCATATACGCTTTTATTTTTTCTATCTCATCTCCGACCTCAATCAGCTTTTCTCCCCTGTTTAAGCTCAGCTTAAACGTATCCGAAAGTGCCAGCACCATATCCGCGATCTCATCCGCATGCTCAATTACCGCCATAAAATAAAGGGAATCCAAGGTGTTGTACAAAAAGTGCGGGTTGATCTGCGACTGCAGAAGTAAAAGCTCCGCCTCCTTTTCCTTGATTTCAGAATGGAGAAGCTTTTCATGCAGATCCAGATTATTGTTTACCGTGTTCTTAAACTGGGTGCCGATCTTTCCGATTTCCGTCTGGTCAAACTCCTCTTCTATCCGCAATGTTCCTTTACTGACCAAGTCAATATTTTTTTTCAGCTGTTCCAAAGGGAGTGTGATGACCTTGGAAATCCCGTTGACAAACAGGCAACAGATAATCAGCATGGCAATACATACCAGCACTGAAATCCAGGCGATATAATTACTGTCACGGCTTAATTCCTCCTTGGCAATCACATTGACCACTTCCCAGTCACCCTTTTCATTATGTACCTCACTGAATAAATATTTGCCCGTCGCTCCTGAAATATAATCCTTTAAAACCTCCTGCTTAACGTCCGTTCCTCCATGGAAATAGACGAGATTCCAGTCAGGCTTGCCAACAGACCGGCTCTCATTTTTATCAAAGATCATGTACCTGTTGGTCACGTACCCCTCATCCCCCTTTCCAAATGCGGAAAGAAACATGCTTTTTTTAATGTTAATGACCACATAGCCCATGTCTTCTCCAGTCTCCGTATTTTTTAAGGTCTTCACCATGGAAAATGTTTCATTGTTGTCATCAAACAGCACATTATACCCGTAAAACACTTCTTTTCCCATTTCCCGGTCCGCCACCGCAACCCAGTCCATAGCTAAGATATCTTCATCCTTATGATACTTCAGCATCTTACCATTCTGCTGGGTCAGCTTGCTGTAAAAATAGATATTTCCCTTTTTATGAATAGCAACAGTGCTCTGAATATATTTGTTCTGTTCGGCTAAGTCCCTCAGGGTATGATTTAAAACAATATCATCACGGCTGGAAAAATAAGTGCTTTTCTTTTGTTCCTTCGTAAAAATTTTTTTAAAATTCTGATTATAAAGCAGGGTTCTGGAGAGGTCAACCAGGTTCTGCAGCTGAATGTCGATGATGCTGCCGGATACCTCTAAATTGTACCTGTGTGAATTCTGGTAATTGCGTTCCATCGTCCCTTTTGAAAAAATAAAGGTCATACAACCAACCAAAGCCACCGCCAGGATCAGGCAAATCAGCATAGATATCAGAATCTGATTTTTGATGCTTCTCCTTTTCCACATTTCTTCCAACCATGATTTCCACCGTTTCATAATTCCCCTCTCCGCTTGCAATGCAAAAATAAGGAAGAACCATATATTCGGTGCTCCCTTATTTCTCTTTTCTGTTACCTCTCCTTACACAATGACCTTAAAGCCATTCTGCTCTAAGATTATTTTCTGGGGAAGCATCTTTTCAGTCAGAAAATCCGACTTTCCTGCCGGAATACAGACATTCTTCTCCTGCCCTGAAAAATTGAACAGGAAATAGATCTGTTTTCCATTCCATATCCGGCTCATCACCTGTACTCCTTCGGGAGCTTCTATCTCATCCTTCCACCTGCAGACAGTGCTTAACAGAGACTTAAAACATGCCCTCCATGCAGGATCTTCCATATCCGTTCCCACATAGTAAGCCGTTCCGTCCCCATAGGAATGCTGGGAAATCACCATAGAGTCTTTCTTATAAGTCTCCTTGTAACATCCCAGTGGCTGTGCTTCCCCTTCCAGCAGCTCGCTCCACGCCCGGTCCCTTGTTTCCACCTCATCTTCTTTGGATACCAGGCTGATGCCCAGCCTGGTCCGGTTGGTATCAAATACCGGCTCGACCTCCTGCACCGAAACTCCGAATACTTCGGTAAGATGGGCGGGAAGAGGAATTGTATATCCCAGGTTATCTTCATTTTTCACACCGGTTAAAAAGGTGGCAATCAGAATTCCGCCCTGTTTTACATATTCCTGCAGCTTCCTTGCCGTCTCTTTTTTCAAAACGAAAGAAGCCGGAAGCACCAATGCCTTGTACCCAGTGAAATCACGCTCCAGGGAAATCACATCGGAATGAATCCCAATACGCTCTAAATTATAATACAGCTTCCCTGCAAAATCCATATAAGAAAACTCAGGTTCATTGACCGGCTTTATCTTCAGCGCCCAATGGCTGTCATAATCCAGCAGAATCCCAACTTCCGAGCAGAAAGAAGTTTCTTTTAAGGGCTCCAGCTGCTTTAATAGGTTGGCCGTTTCCATCATTTCATAGTACCGTCTTCTCGGGATCCCATCTAAATCCACGATCGCATAGTTTAACTGTTCCGCCCCCGCCGGAAAACTGCGGAACTGATAGTGTAAAAGCAAATCGGCTCCGCTGGCAAACGCCTGGACAACCGCCTGCTTCAATGCGCCGGGGCCGGGCTGCAGCCGTCCTGTACCGCTCAGCCGGTGTCCCCCGCCGGACATAAATTCCATGACCCAGAACGGAACAGAGGGTTTCACCCCTCTGCCAAATGCGTATGGGAAAGAATCCACCCAGGCATTCCGCAGATTGGGATAATAATCAAAGGCGTAACAATCTAAATTTTCAAAGCTTTTAAAATAATCAATGCTGTTGGTCACAAGTCCCGTTCCATTGGTAGTCACCGGACAGGAAGTAAAAGCTTTCAGAATATCCGCCTGGATGTTTTGAAATTCTATCTGGCAGTCACTAGAAAACCGTTCGAACTCCAGACGGACCGTGGGATTTTCATAAAAGTCCCGGATAGCAATCTTCGCTCCCGGCTCAATGGCATTGACCGGAGGGTTGATCTGGTCAAAGGACAGGTACTCCTGGGACCAGAAAATTGCTCCGCTTTTCCTGTTAAATGTCTCGATCCTGCCATATTTCTGTTCCAGCCATTCCTGAAACTTCTTCCGGCAGTTTTCGCAGGTACACCTGCCTGTTCCTTCCTGGGCCAGTTCATTGTCAATCTGGAATCCTGCAACATGGGGGTTCCTGCCATAATGCTTCCCTATGGCTTCCGCTATGCCGGCACAGGCTTTCCTGTACTTTTCGTGATTATAGCATCCATGTCTTCTGCCTCCGAAGGGACGGTGTATCCTTCTGTTATCCTGATAGAGCATGTCCGGCCAGGCTTCCACCATCCATGCCGGGGGGCATGCCGTAGGAGTACCTATAATCGTGCAGATTCCTGCCTGGCCCAGTTCCTCAATAACCGGATCCAGCCAGGAAAAATCGTACTTTCCTTCCTCAGGCTCCATCCGGCACCAGGAAAATTCCCCCATTCGGACCGTATTGATTCCCGATTCCTTTATCAGCTTTAAATCCCACTCCAGCTCTTCTTTACTCTTATGTTCCGGGTAATAGGATACTCCATACAACATTGATCTGCCTCCTCATCCTTCCTTTTCACTTCCAAACCGGTTATTGACTATCGGCATCCAGATACGCATCTCATCCAGTCCCCGGTTATCCCAGGCAAAGTAAGGAACCATGTGCACCGGGACCGGCTCATAGCCTTCCTCAGAGTAATCCTGGTAAAGGGAATTTTTGTCATATTCCTGTCCGTGTTTTTTCTTTAAAAATGCGGCTGAAAGCCCGGTCACTTTCCGGCCTTCTATCTCCATCTCCTCCGGCTCCAGCTCCACATCTGACGGAACAAACAGATCGTCAATAGTTTCCGCCGGAGCGTCCATGCCTTCCAGACAGTATACAAGCGGCCCCCGTTCCACAGCCACCTGATTGCAGTTTTCTTCCACCAGAGCATGGGAGCAGGTCAGACGGGGCTTCATCCCTAAATCCAGGCTGATCACGGTATGTTCCGGATCCTCTATTTCCACAGTCAGATAGCTGCCCCTGTCTGTGTTTAAAAGCTTCCTTTCCCAAATGGCCTTCTGCCCGTTTTCGGCCTTTTGCACCCCACTTTCTCCCCGCACCCATGACGGGATTCTCAAATGCAGCTTCAGCGGCACATTCTTCTTCATGCTTTCAAAGTGAAATCTTATCTTTCCGTCATAGGGATAGTCTGTTTCCTGAACCAAAACGCCCTCACAACCATTCTCAAGTTTAATATCCGCCCGGCTGGCACCGTATAATACAGTATAAATTCCGGTATTGTCCACAGTGTAAGCGTATTCACTCAACTGGGCAATCAGCCTGGCCAAATTCGGCGGACAGCAGTAGCTCAAAATATATTCTGTCCTCTCCTGTCCCCAGATCAGCTCATAAGGGAGTTCTTTTGCCCGGCGCAGCATGTTCTCATAGAAGAACTTCTTCCCATCCAGGCTGACTGCCGCCAGGTTCACATTCAGAACCATCCGTTCCAGAATCTCCGCATACTCTTCTTTTTTCTCCATGCAAAACATACGGTATGCCCAATAAACGCCTCCCACAGAAGCACAGGTCTCATTGTAAGCCGTCACATTGGGGAGCTGGTATTCATAGCCATAAGCCTGATGGACCAACTGATGGGTGAAAAAGTTCCCATATGGCGATGCACCGTTATACAAAGCGCCGCAGCCTCCGGTTATATAGAGCTTCTGCGTCACAAGACTGTGCCATACTTTATGAAGGACCTCCGCCAGTTCCGGATTATCCTCTTCCAGGCATAAATCCGCCACTCCTGCATACAGATAGTTGGCCCTCACCGCATGGCCGATAATTTTTTTATGCTTCTTAAGAGGAAGTCTGTCCTGGTTGTCATCCAGCCCTTCTTTGACGGAGTCCCGCAGCTCCACTGCCTCCTTCAGCAGTTCCAGATATTCCCGTTTTCCCGTTGTACGGTACAGTTCAGCCAGCCCCATGTAATGGGAACTACATACAGCAGTCTGAGCTTCCTTGCTCTTTTTGGCTTCTTCGTACAGATGTTTTAAGTATCCGGCGGCTTTCTCGGCAATTTCAAGAAAGCTGTCCCTGCCAGTCACACGTTTATAAAGACAGGCCGCGGTGAACAGATGTCCGAAATTATAGACTTCAAAATCATTAATATCCCCAAGTCTTGCGGCTTTCCCCTTCTTCTCACTGATAATCTGTTTTGTGGAAATATATCCGTCAGGCATCTGTGCCCGGCCTATCAACCCAACATAATCCTCAAGCTCTTCCAAAAGCTTCCGGTTATCGCCCAGGGCCGCCGTATAAACAGCAGATTCCATCCATTTATAAAAATCACCGTCTCCAAAAACAGTGCCGTCAAAATCACCGTCTGATTCACCCGCCGCTATCTTGAAATTTTCCGTCACATGACTGATGTCTTTACTTTCAAACATCCTTTGCAGATGGGGAACCGTGGAATTCATGCAGGTATCAAGCCGTTCCTTGTATAACCCGCCGGTCCATTTCACCGCGGGAAAGGGAAGACCCCAAGTCCGGGCAAAGGGTGAATTTTTTAAATCTGTCAGCATCTTTTTCCTCCTCAATATTTTCTGTAAATAATTTCAAAGCTTCCGGAGCCTGTTTCAGCCGTCATACATCCATCCTCAAGCTGAAAAGCAAGACCATCGGTCTCAGACGGCACCGCCCCCCTTTCCAGGCGTATTGTAACAGCTGCATTGGCAGGTACAGTAACAGCAAGCCGCCGCTCTCCCGGCATCTGCATTTTTTCCCAGCTGACGCGGATCATTCCAATAGCACTTTTATAAGCTCCTTTCGCATATGCAAGGGTGTCTCCTGTCTGGGGACTGATGATGATATGCCGGTATCCGGATGACGCCTCATCTGTTTCAATTCCCAGAACAGAGCGGTACAGCCATTCTCCCACCGCCCCATAGGCATAATGGTTAAAAGAATTCATATCCGGACTCCACATAGTCCCATCCGGCTTTAAACCATCCCAATGCTCCCAAATTGTGGTCGCCCCCCTCTTAACCTGATACAGCCAGGAAGGAAAATCCTCCTTCAAGAGCAGCTCATAGGCCTTATCCGCATAACCATTTCCGCTCAATGCATGCAGGAAATAGGGCGTGCCCACAAAACCGGTCACTAAATGTCCTCCCTCTTTCTCAAGCAGTTTAACCAGCTGCTCTGCCGTCTTCCTCCTGTACGCTTCCGGCACAAGATTAAAATGCAGAGCCAGAATATGCGCTGTCTGGGTCATGGCCGTCATACTTCCGTCACTTTCAAAAAATGTGTTCTGAAATTTCTTTACGATCTTCCCATACAATGTTTCATACTCTACAGCATCCTCTTCCCGCTGCAAAATTAACGCGATTTTCGCAAACAGCCCCGTTGAGTATGCATAATATGCGGTACAGGTCAGATCATTGGGCGTGGCTCCGAAATAGCTGCCCTCCTCTGCATCCAGGGCCACCCAGTCGCCAAACTGCAGCTTATAATTCCAGATATGATCCCTGGCATGCTTTCTCATAAAACTGATCCATTGCTTCATGCTGTCATATTGCTCTTCCAATATTACCTTATCCCCATACATTAAGTAAAGGGTCCATGGGTTAATCACAGCCACATCCGCCCAGGCTGCCGCAGAATGGGTTCCCTGTGAAAGCAGCCAGTCGCCGTCTTCCCTGCCGCTTATGATATCCGGCACCACATGGGGAACTCCGCCTTCCGGCGTCTGGTCCGCAGCCACATCTTTCAGCCATTTTCTGAAAAAGGCATAAGTATTCATCAGATAACAGGAAGTCCGGCAGAAAATCTGTGCATCGCCTGTCCAGCCCATCCTCTCATCTCTCTGGGGGCAGTCCGTGGGAATGTCCAGGAAATTCCCTTTCATGCTCCACTTAATATTGCTGTGAAGCTGGTTTACCAAAGGATGGGAACAGGAGAATTCTCCGGTTTCTTCCATGTCTGAATACAGGACACAGGCTGTCACATCTTCTTCCTTAAGCTCTCCCGGCCAATCCAGGATATGGACATACCGAAATCCCTGGAAAGTGAAATGGGGGTGATAGATTTCTTCCCCTTTCCCTCCGCATATATAGCGGATTTCTTCTTTTGCCGTCCTTAGATTGGCCGTATAAACGTTTCCGGACCCATCCAGTGTCTCAAAACATTTAAGTCTCACCTCTTCTCCGGTTCTTCCCCGCACCTTAAACCGTACCCAGCCTGTCAGGTTCTGTCCGAAATCAATAACCCGGTCTCCCTGGGGCGTCTGAAAAATACTCCTTGCTTTCAGGACCTCCATCACTTTCACTTTAGAACCGGCCTGAGCGGTCAAGGCACTCTTGGGGAACTCCACCGTTTGTACCTCTTTCCAGCCGTCCGTGGGGATTCCCGGACTGTTCCAATTTTCGATTTCCATGCCGGCGTCGTACAGCTCTCCATCATAAATCTCAGAAAAGATCACAGGAGCCACGTGCCCCACCCAGCTGTCTTCCGTGAAAAACGTCTCCTCTCTTCCGTCCCGGTAGCGGATCACCATCTGCATGAGAAAGGACGCCTGGTCTCCGTAATTATTGCGCAGATGAAGAAAGCCCATTTTACCTTTATACCATCCTGCGCCGACCAGAGCTCCCAGCGCATTGGCTCCCTGCTTTAATAAATCCGTGACTTCATAGGTCTGATAACATAAATGCTTCTTATAGGAGGTCCAGCCCGGGGTCATCTCGTCCATGCCCACCTTATGTCCGTTTATGTAGAAATGATACAGCCCCAGCGCTGTGGTGCATGCATAGGCTTCCAGCACTTCCCCCCGGACCTCAATCTCTTTTCGGAGATAAGTACTTCCCGAGGCATCTTTATCCTCCGGCCTTTCCGCAGTAATGAACTCTGCTTTAAAACCCTCCTGCTTTAAAACCGCCGTGACAAAAAACGCCGGATCGCAGAATTCGCTTTCTTCCTCTCCATCCCATACCTTTACCCGGACAAAATATTTTTTACAGGAAGCCGGAGAAAAACCGGCAGCCTCCACATGGACGGACTCCCGGCTCTTGACCCAGCCGCTTTCATAAACTATGACTTCAAAGTCCTTATCCTCAGCGATCTCCAGCCTGTATGCTTCCTGGTTTACATTCCTTTTATCACTGCAAAGGATCCAGCCAAACCACGGCCTGCCATCCAGGCCCACCGGATTATTCAAATATTCAGTTGTTATTTCCGATACCGTCAGCATGATTTCTCCCCCATTACTTAATTAATCGTCCGTCATACAACCGCCGGCTCCCAGAGTCGGTCACTGTCTTCAGGCCAGAATATTCTTGACCGCGTCTCTCCAGCCTTCACATTTCCCCGCTCTCACTCCCGGCTCCATTATGGGATTATATTGCTTTGCTTTCATTTTTTCAAATATATCTTCCCGATAGATGCCGAGGGAAAGGCCTGCAGCCAAAGCGGCTCCCATTCCGGAGAGCTCTTTTGTGTCGGAGACACGCACACTTGTTCCCAGGATGTCGCTTTGAAACTGCATCAGATACTGGTTTTCCGTAGGACCTCCGTCCACCCGCAGTTCTGATATTATGCAGCTCATGTCCTCACACATGGCATGAATAACGTCGGTAATCTGGTAGCCAATGCTTTCCAGTCCGGCCCTGACGATTTCCGCCCGGCCTGTGGTCCTTGTCATTCCACTGATTGAAGCGGTTGCACGACTGTCCCAATATGGCGCTCCCAGACCGGTAAAAGCCGGAATTAAATAGACCTTATCATTTTGGTCAGCTGTTCCTGCAATCTGTCCCGTCTCCTCGGGGCAGGAAATCATGTTCATCTTCTCTTTCAGCCAGGTAATTACCGCACCGGTATAATTGATGTTACCTTCCAGAATGTAGTTCACCGTCCCGCCCATGCGCCAGGCCAGGGAAGTCACCAGCCCATGAGTGCTGAACACCGGTTCTTTTCCCGTATTCATCATGACGGAGGATCCTGTTCCATATGTTGCCTTTGTCATGCCTTTCTTCAAGCACCCCTGACTGAACAACGCTCCGTGGGAATCTCCCAGCACGCTGTTTATGGGAATAGGTGCGTCAAACAATCCCTCAAAGTCCGTCATCCCAAAGCTTGAGTCCGAATCCGAAACCTCTGCCAGCCATTGGCTTTTTAAACCGAATATTTTGCAGAGCTCCTGATCCCACACCAAATCCTTGATATTAAAAAGCTGCGTCCTGGAAGCGTTTGAATAATCTGTTTTATAAGAAGCCCCGCCTGTCAAACGGTAAACCAGCCACGTATCCACAGTTCCGAAGCACAGCTCCTCTTTCTCCGCCCGTTCCTTCAGGCCATCAACATGTTCCAGAAACCATTTAAATTTTGAAGCAGGAAAATAAGGAGAAAGTATCAATCCTGTCTTATTCCGTATGATTTCCGAATCAACGGCCTCTTCAATTCTTTTGCAGATGTCCCGGGACCTGGCACATTGCCATACAATTGCTAAAGCCTGTGGCTTTCTTGTTTTCTTATCCCATACAAGGGCAGTTTCCCGCTGATTGCTGATGCCCAGACCAGCAATCTCGTTCTTAGGAACTCCGGAAGTTTCCATGAGCTTTCGTACCACTTTTAACGTATTTTGGTATATTTCCTCCGGTCATGGGTATCGTATCCCTCTTCGCTTACTATCTGCCTGTGAGGCATATCCTCTCTTTTTACGAGTTCTCCATGATCATCAAAAAGAAGAGCTTTCGTTCCCTGAGTGCTCTGGTCCACTGCCAGAATATATTTAGCCATATTAAATCAGCTCCCTTGCCTGTTTTGCTATTCCTTCTGCCGTAAGTCCGTAGTACTCGAACACTTCTTTTGAGGTTCCCGTGACGACAGGAGCGTCGGGAAGAGCCAGATTGATAACTTTCTTTGGGCAGTGGGCTGCGACTGTCTGGCTGACCATGGAGCCCAGCCCTCCATATGGGGAATGCTCCTCCACAGTGATGATTGCTCTGGCATGTTCTGCCGCATTTAATACAGCTTCCTGGTCCAAAGGCTTTAAACAGTACATATCCGTAACAGATGCAGAAATTCCGCTTTTCTTCAAAAGCTCTGCGGCCTCCAATGCCGGCTTTACCATTTCCCCGCAGGCAATGATAGCAATATCCGTACCCTGGGAAAGCACATTGGCCCGGTTCAGCTCAAAGGGACAAATCTCCTCCGTATAAATATCATCCACTGCATTTCTTCCCACTCTTATGTAGGCAGGCTTCTGATCCTTTAACAATTCCTCAATCAGCCGTTTTGTCTGGAACCTGTCGCTGGGCAGATAAACCCTCATGTTGGGAATCGCGGCCATAGCCGCAATGTCCTGAGCAGAATGATGGCTCATTCCCAGGGCTCCATAACTGACCCCGCCGCTGATTCCGATTAAAGTCACGTTAGTGTCAGAATAGGCACAGTCTATCTTCGCCTGCTCATAGCTTCTGGTAGACAGGAAGCAGGCCGGAGATGCAGCAAATGCCTTTTTCCCGCATTTTGCCAGTCCGGCCGAAATGCTGACCAGATTCTGCTCCGCAATTCCTGTTTCCACAAATTGCTGTGGATATGCCTGGGCAAATGGGGCCAAGGATGCACTTCCCCGGGAATCGCTGCATAAGACAACGATATCACGATCTTCCTTTGCCTGATTTAACAATGTCTCGCATATAGCCTGTCTGTTGGGTATTTTATTCATGAACAGCCGCCTCCCTTCTCATTTCCAAATCTTCCATAATGGCCTTATACTCTTCAGCTGTAGGCACCTTATGATGCCAGTCCATCTTATTTTCCATAATAGGGGAACCACATCCCTTTACCGTGTTGGCAATCAGAACGCTGGGCTTTCCCTTTACTTTCTTTGCCTGTTCAAATGCGTCGTTTAGTTTCTCCACATCGTTTCCATCCGCCACGTCGATTACATGCCAGCCAAAGCTTTTAAAACGTTCATAAAGGTCGTCATGCCCCATAATATCCTCTGTATTTCCGGAAATTTGAAGGCGGTTTCGGTCCACAACGGCACAGAGATTATCCAGCTTAAACTGGCTGGCAGCCATGGCCCCTTCCCATACAGAACCTTCCGCCAGCTCTCCGTCGCCCATAACCGTATAGACCCGGTAGGTCCTCCCGTCCATCTTTCCTGCCAGAGCCATTCCTACACAGACAGGCAGTCCATGGCCCAGCGAACCGGAATTCATCTCAATGCCCGGAAGCTTGTTGTTCGGATGTCCAATAAACTTAGAGCCGAATTTTGAAAAATTCTTTATTACTTCTTCCATGGGAAAAAAACCTTTTGCCGCAAGAACTGCATACAAAGCTTCTACAGAATGTCCCTTGCTAAGCACAAACCGGTCTCTATTCTCATCTTCCATATGCTCCGGGCTGATATTCATCTGGCGGAAATACAGCACAGCCAATATATCCATAACGCTCATATCTCCGCCGATGTGGCCTCCTTTCCCTTCCATAATCATATCTATCACAGCTTTTCTCAGTTCATAGGTCTTTGCCTTTAATCCATCCATATCATTCTCCTCTTAAGTAGGCCCTGATCTCTTCTTCGTTGTCATCATATAAATCCGGTTTTACACCGATGTACTTGCAGGCTTCATATAAGACCGGAACAATGTCCTTGTGGATTCCCACACAGTGATGAATATAAGGCCCTTCCACCAGCTTTGCTTCCAGCTTTTTCAAGTTCGCTACCTCTACCCATACGTAAGTTCCTTTCGTGTATGGACCATCGATTCCCTTCGCCTTTCCAAGTAAAAGGGAGTATTCCCCATTATCCCCATCGAACCGGCACAAGGTCATCTCACCATGCTTTGCTTCTGCCTCCACGGCTCCAGGGTGATTAAAGGCCAGGGGATAGCCCAGGGTCGGTTTTTCTTTAGCAACGGAAATAGGCCATGGACCGCAGTGCTGAAGCAACTCCCCATTTTCATTGTCTGGATGTCTTACGGTCCAGTCCGCAAAAAAGCCTCTGCATTCGTCCATACCTGCCGCCTCCACCATAACCGCGGTAATAGCCCCATGAATGTCTGTCTCGCAGACCACCGGAATTCCTTCTTCATTTAACAAGGAATTGGCTCCGCATGGCATAATGCCGATTTCTCCTTGAAGGGCATTCCAACATTGAATGGCGACAGCGTTGCAGCCGTACTCATCTGCCAGATTCTTCATGGCAACCTTTAATGCAGCGACATTTAACAATGCCTCCTCACTGATTTTGATATTCATAGACTCCTTGCAGTACTTTACTATCTTTTCAACCTCTGTCCTCTCCTCTTTCACCTGCCGTATCTTAGCGGATAATTCAGGCATAGGAATAGGAGACAGCTGTATGTTGAACCGTTCCAGCAACTCGCCCTCGTTGCACATAGTGGTCCAAAAGTCAAAAGGCCTGGGGGCTATCTGCAGAATTCTAGTGTTTCTAAATACTTTTACTACGTTGCAGACCGCCAGGAAATCACGGATTCCCCGCTCAAATTCCGGGTCCGTCAGCCGGCAGTTGGTCATATAGGTAAAGGGAACCTTAAATCTTCTCAGTACCTTTCCTGTGGCAAAGAGGCCGCATTGACTGTCCCGCAAGCGAATTCCATTCTCGTCTGGCCTCTCGTCTCTGGGTCCCCAAATCAGAACCGGTACCCCAAGCTCCTTTGCCAGCCTTGCGCAAACGTATTCCGTTCCGAAGTTGCAATGAGGGAGAAACAGGCCATCAATTCCTTCGGCCCTGAACTTTTCAGCTATGATTTTTACATGGTTGTCATCATAGAGAAGCCCTTCTTCGTTAATATCCGTAATGTCCACGAAAGCAACTCCCAGTTCTTTAAGCCTCCCGGCCGTCAATCCCCTGTACTTTATTGCATCCGGAGCGCTGAAGATGCTCCTTCTTGTGGGGGCAAACCCCAGTTTTATAGTTGCCATAAATTCATCCTTTCTACTGAACAATCTTTTAACATGTATTAATTATACGATTTATATAACTTAATTTCATCATAATATTCAGTATTTTTTATTGAATTTATAACTTAATCCTTGCCTTTTTCCACTTAATAGCCCATAATGATTTCAGAACTATCAGAAGGCAGGAGGTATATCTATGGGAATTACCGCAAAAGAGCTGGCACAAATTCTGAACCTTTCAGCGGCCGCCGTATCCATGGCTTTAAATAATAAACCAGGCATCAGTACAGAAACAAAAAAGAGAGTCCTTGAAACAGCGCAGAAGCTGGACTATGATTTGACACGTCACACATTTCACCCAAAAGATGTGAAAAGTATTTACTTAATTATTTATAAAAAACACGGAGCTATCGTCGGAAGCACTCCTTTTTTTCAAGAGCTTTCGGAAGGTATCGCGGCCGGTTGCCAGAAAAACAACTACAAGATGGAAATCCGTTATTTATACGGAGAGGAAGGGAATACTGAAAACCGATTAAAGGATATTCTCTATTCCGGCTGTACTGGAATCATCCTTTTGGGAACCGAAATGACACCTGAGGATTATCTTCCTTTCCGGGCTCTCACCATCCCAATTGTTTTACTGGACAGCTATTTTGAAACTGCTCCCTGCGACAGCATAATAATTAACAACATACAGGGTGCTTTTCTTGCCGCTTCTCACTTAATAAAAACCACCGAAAAACAGCCTGGGTATCTCCATTCCTCTTACCCTATCGGAAATTTCGCGGAACGGCATACCGGCTTCTTTAAGGCAATTCACACCTATGGAATGGCCGCCTCCAACAGCATTGTCCACTCGGTCACGCCTTCCATAGAAGGTGCCTATGCGGATATGCTGGAAATCCTTAAAAGGGAGGAACCACTGGCTCCCTGCTACTTTGCCGACAATGATTTAATCGCCCTGGGCGCCCTTAAGGCATTTAAGCAGCATGGCTACCGGATACCTGAAGATATATCCATCGTGGGCTTTGACGACATTCCTGCGGGAGTAATTGTGGATCCGGCCCTAACTACAATTCATGTGCCCAAGCACTATATGGGAAAAATGGCGGCCAATAGACTTATCAGCCGTTTGGAAGAGCCGGACGCCACCTCCGTAAAACTGGAAATTGCCACATCATTAATCCGGAGGCATTCTGCTTAAAACAGAAAGATAAAGAACAGAAATGAGCAATGAAAAAGAACCTTGTAATAATAACTTGTAGATGCCCAGTCTAATATGCAATGCATTGTCTTATGGCATTTAGAACAAGTCTCCCCTGCACTTGCAGAGATGGTCAGAAACCAAATGCGTTTGTATGCAGGTACAGCAGGAAGATAAACCCTGTTGCTTTGATTTTTTTCCTATCGTTGGGGATGGGAATGATATATCAAAAACTGTTGAGACTAAACAGAGTACCGGGAGTTTTAGTCTTAGCAGTTTTTTAATAGAAATCAATTTCTCCGTTCCTGCCAATTATTTCTTTTCGTCTATCGGAATCCTCTGGCCGAAGTTCTCAGACCCAGGCAGTATCAGTCTGCCTGAGTATATTACTGTATAAAAAAACCACTAACTTAATCATTAAGAGTTAGCAGTCTTCTTTTCATATTTATTTTATTAATTTTGCATTATTCTCATTTTGAAAATGTCCGTGATAAAATATGACGAGATGGCCAGAATTCATATAAGTGAATGTTTTGTATTGAGCCTTGGAATGATTTAAAGCTTTCAGCCAAAACCGGCAATGCGGCATATATATTTTCCGGCTTGTCGATCAACATCGTTGTATGTGGAGTCCAATTATAGCTTTCTCCAAAATCTTTTTTCAAATTGAAAAGATTACTATTGGGATCTGGTGCAACAAACAGTACCTCTGAACCATTAAATACCCCTATATGGTTAAATGTAATATCAAATGGTCTGATTTTTTGTGAGATCCTGATCACTAAATCGATAAGTTTAGTTTCTTCTTCAATCGGAAAAGTGCCTAATGTTATGTGTTGCGGTAAACCCTTTGTATGAGTGCCAATAAATCCCTTTTCATATAGCTTGTTCTGCATATCGGCAAGGTACCTTTCGGTATTGTCGTCATATCCCACCATCACACATAAAATCTTCTTCTCCATTTTCTACCTCATAAAATATAAGTAATCAGCATTTGCGAGATTCTCATTGTTCACTAACTCATATGACGGATGATACAATCCCGTCGGTTCATAAAAATTTTCCCCGATATACCGGAATCCCAACTTTTTCAAAAGCTTTCCCGAAGCTTCGTTTTGCGGATGATGTCCTGCATATAATTTGTCTGCTTTTAATACGGTAAAACTGTAGTCAATAACGGCATTTGCCGCTTGGAAGCGTATCCCATTCCCCAGTACTTTTTACGCAGATGAAATCCAATCTCATAGGAATGTGTTTCGTAATTAAAGGGACGGATACCGCAGCAACCAATCAGTTCCTCTGCCGATAATTCAAAAACAGGCCAGTACTGTATATGAAACAGCTTGTCATTGTGAATTTCTGTTTCCAAACGGTTAATAATATCTTGTTTTGTAAACACACCATTCGCACAAATAAAATTGGTAACCTCTTTGTCTCCCCATAACTGAACAGCCAAATCCAAATCCTCATCATTCCATTTTGAGAAACCAATCCGTTTTGTTTTCATAAAAAATTCTCGCATCTTTAACGCCTTTCACTTATCTATTATCCGCAGTTTAAAACTTCCCCACAAATTCGGATTTATCTGTTATATATTTTATGAGCCGTAATTATCGTATAGCTGTACGCATTTACCGTTATTTCACAGTTATCTGTATCCACATACCAGTTCTTTCCGGTTCTGATTATGAGAGCATTAGGATTTTGTATTTTTTCTCTGCACCAGCTAACAACATCATCCACTTCTAAAGAAAGGTTTTTCTTAATTCTCACAATTCCTAAATCAGTAGAATGCAGCTTATCCAAGTTTAAAATCAGTTCACTTTTATTGTTATCCACTATTTTTATTAACCTTTCAAAGCTCAGTTTTCTTGATCGGATTATTACATAAAAAACTGCCGGCTTATTGCTGATGGCCAGTAATTTCCTTTATATATTCAATTTATTGGCTCCATAGTATGTACATAGTATAAAGTCGGAAAAATTCAGATCAAAAGTTATTTTAACCATAATAAAATAATAATGGTTAGCGGCATTATAAAATCGGGCAGAACAATCAGCACATTGCCCTTATTAAAATTCTTCTCTTTTATCATTTCCTTTATATGAAGAAGAGCCGCTCCAAATAAAAAAACAGTAAATGGAATTATTGTTGCTATCCAGAAATTATCTCTGAGCCAATAACAAAGTATTCCGCAAATGCCTATTCCAAGCGAAACCATTCCCAATTCAATTTGGAAACCATTTGAAACCCAGCCTATAGATTTTGCTACCTTTTCACGCAAAATGACATGACCGATAAAATTAAATATACCAAAAAATCCAACCGTAAATACCAGCTGTATTAAACAGGCGTTATAAAAAAAGCTTTGCGATGGGTTGAAAGAGTTGTAAACAAAAGTCAATAACCAGCTAATTGTATAACTTATAATGTAAATCATTTTGCGCTCCTTTTCGTACAGCTTTTTACTCTTGCTGTACATTCGCTTATTTAAATAATCTTCATGAGTAGAATATCACCAAACTTACTGACTATCAATATTAAGTTTTCAATGCATATAAACTCGGTAAATTTCGATTCATCGATTTAAATTTTAACTTATAGAGATGGAACATTTGATAAAAATTAAGGCAAAAAATGAAAGGCACATTTTTAGCTATGAAAATGTGCCTTTCATTATCCCATACTTTACTTCGCAACATAATTACTCATAAATTGATTTATTGCATTTCCTGACTCTTTCTCCAGTGAAAAAGGGTCCCGTTTGCTGCCGGCAGCTTCAGTACGTAACTTCCTTCTTTCTTACCTTTCAATTCAACAATTATTTCCGCCGCTTTCTGCATATGATTTACCGCACAGAGAATGTATTCCTCTTCCGTCTCCAATAACCTTACATACGGTGCCAGCGACACCTTTCCTTTCTGAATTTCGGGAATTACAACCTTCTTTATGACAGAATATCCTCCCGGCACCATCCAGCGTGTCAGAAGCTTTCTCGTCCCTTCCTCTGCTTCTTCACCATGTTCATAGGAATAAGACGGATAGGTGCCAATCCATACGGCATTTCCTTTTCCTATCTTTCTTACTGTCACCGCTGGTTCCCCATCCGCAAATTCTGCCGCAACGGAAACTTCCTTCCCCGGAATAACAAGCTGGCGGTAGAAACGTCCGGTAAATGTCCCGCTTCCATATACGGGATCTGTCCAATCCGCCTTTGCTTCCCCCCACTCAGGCATCGCCTGAACTTCCTTATGCTGGATTCCGAAAATCTCATTTAAAGCCACACTCTCCTGATCCAGCAGGCCATCCGGACCGTAAAATCCCGGGCATGCCTCTGCCGCCAATGTCCCTCCCATCTTTACGAAATCCAACATAATCGTTCTCTCTTTTTCCGATAAGACCAGCGTCATTGGAAGATATAAAAATTTTACTGTTCCATCCAGAAGCTCTTCTATGTAATCCTCATGCAAAAACCGGACTGCAATTCCGCTTTCATAGGCCGCCTTATAAACGCCGCTTAAACTGCCTGCATACATTTCCTCCCGTTTCTCTGAGGAATAGCATAACACACTGCTCTTTCTGGATACGTAGACTGCATTCTGAGCCGGTACCTGTTTCGCTTCATCCAAAAGAGGGTGATTTAAGCTTAAGGCCATTTCCTTAGCCGAAAGACTCCTCTGCGTATCTTCACCGCGAAAGCCTGTCAGCCCGAAACCAGGTGATTCTATCCCTCCGGGCTCCGGCGCATACTGCCAGTATACACTGCCTTTCCCGCCAACTGCTACCGTATTCCAATTCCATATCCTGATATCTGCCCCATCAGGGACCTCACTGCCCAGAAGTCCGGGCTTTCCGCCGCCGCCCTGGAGCTCCACCTGATAAAACAGCTTCCCGTGAGCCGCCGATGCAATCATGTCATTATGGATCAGATGACGGTATGCATTCTGTTCTCCCATAAGCCATTTGGGAAAACTGGAAAGTCCAAAGCAGTCAACCTCCTTTGCAAGCAGAAACTCGTCCCCAAGTTCATTTGCCAATCCGCCTGCAATACGGTTTCCAAGGATGCCGCTATAAGCCACATGGGTCTGGATCTTCTTATCCGGAGCTCCCTCTCTTGCGGCATCCACCCGGATCCTCAGCCATCTTCTTAAATTCTCCAACCAGAACATGCGCCAGTCAATCATATCTGTCCAGGTGCCAAAACGGGGAGGAGGTGCCACCTGCTTCCAGTCAGTATATGTACGGAACCATGCCTGATTCAAATTTTCAAGTGTTTTATACTTCTGCTGAAGCCATCTGATAAACTCCGTTTTTGAGTTTTCGCAGTAGCAAAGAATATTGGATCGGTAGTCATACATTGGCTCCAGATGCGGTTCATTCCAAACATCAATGATTGTAACCGTATCCTCTTCCTGAAAGTGCCGGGCTGTCTCTCTGATAAAGCGTGCCACAAGTTTAGCAAACTCAGGATCATCCATACAAAGTCCCGGCCATCCTCCGCTGGGAATATTGGCAGGTCCCCCCGGTTCTACAGGCGTTCCGTCGGCAGTGCGGTATAATGATTCCGAATGACCTTCATATATCCAGTAAGGCGCCCCTTCCGGTATAATATTGATTATTACCTGGAGCCCAGCTTCCTTAGAAAGCCTCACCAGCTCATCCAGCTCCGTAAAATCAAATTTTTCAGGTTCTTTTTCAATCCAGTTCCATTCTCTTTCAGTATTGACATCACAAAGTCCTTTTTTCCAAGCATGACACAGCTTTTCACTTAAACCGGTACGCTCTATCCAT
>JASGGP010000009.1:0-31321 GCA_047604985.1 Lacrimispora sp. | reverse complement strand
CTGCTGAAAAATTCATCGGCCCGTATCCGCACAATCAAAGGATTGGAGGTACTTTTTAAATATTGGAGCTGCTGCCTGGTCAAGTCGCTGGCGCTTCCGATTCCGCAAAGAAACTTTTTCTGGATTTCATTCTTCTTGCGCTTAAAAAGGTTGTTAGCCAGGGCTGCGGTAAAAGCACCCGGATCAATGGCAACGATTTTCAAGCCGCTGCCCGCACAGCAGGCTGCTATGGCCTCAATATCCCTGGCGTTCTGGGCATCAATGACAATGATCCTGTTTTCCCTGGCAGAGGCAAGCAATTCCTCCAAAAGGGTTCCTGAGCTTGCTGCCACCTTTTCAAGGCCTATATATCCCACCCTGTGTTTTGACTGAGCCTTTACAATATCGGTGACCCTGGATGTATGTACCGGGGCCGTAGGGTCCTTAGCTACTTCTGTCATCTGGAGAGGAACGCCGTTTACAAGCAGAATATCCCCGACGCTGACACGGCCTGACCCTGGAAAGGAGGCCACCATCACAGCCCTGTAATCCTCTCCCAAATAGTCCAGTATGCTGTCAATTTCCGCTCCTACATTTCCCCTTAATGTGGAATCCACCCGCTTACTGTATAAAATGGAATCACTTTTCGGAAACAGAAATGCAGCTTCCCTGATTCTGTCGTAAGCCTCTTTGCTGCTGATTCCCCTGCTGTTGGTACTGATACAGAGAACGTCATAATCATTAAACTGCTCCATATGATCTGTTTTTAGAATCGTCCCCACCTTAAATCCATTTTGCGCCAATATTGCGCCTGTATCATTAGCACCTGTTAAATCATCTGCAATAATCACTGTGTTTAACATATAAACCCTCCTGAATCTTTTATTACTTTCTTCTCTTATAAACGTTCCGGGCCCTTTTTCCATGTTTATAGCCACATTCTAATGACTTTCCAAAACATAGTCAATGATTTGCCCCGAATTGTTCGTTTTGATCAGGGAGAAAAATTTTCTATAAAAAAACGAACAGAAAATCAGATTTATTGATGGTTTTGTTAAATGAAATTCAGTGATTTAAAAAAAGACAGGGAGAAAATCCCAAAAGCAGAATCTTCTCCCTGTCTTTATTTTCATGTATTTAGAATTGAACGATGCTTTTAATCGGCTGCGCCTTTTCTACGGATTCCGCATAAAGCACAGGCCCTTCCCCGTCATAATCTTTCCAGAACTCATATGCAATCTTTGCTCTGACGCTGACCCACTGCTTTGTCTCAAGATCCTTTGCTTCTCTGGCCTTTGTAACAAAGCCTAAAAACGTCATATCATCCTCACAGCAGGTCATAGCCATGCGGCCCGGAACAAAGTAGTTTTTCGGAAAATCAGGAGTCTTCAAAACCATGGCCGTAAATTCCACGGTTTTTCCTTCATAACGGTCCCGTCTTTCCATACAGTCAATGTACCAGATTCCATAGGCCTCCGGGGTTATCTTCACCACATCGGCACTCATGTCGTAAGGTAAGTCTTCCTCCGGGATCTCATTGATCTCTCCCTCAGAATCTTCAAATACGATCTCTCCTTTAGGGCACATGGCCTTAAGAGTGCGGCGGTAGCCTGATAAATCCTCGATACCGTCACAGCGGTTGCAGATAACCATTTCAGAATTGCGGACCATGGAATACAGCAAAGGCTTCATATTGGCGGAGTATAGATCAAAGGTGGACATGTCAATCAGGGTGATCTGCTGATAGACCTTCCAGTCGTCGGGAAGCTTTAATTCATCCAGATTCCACATGCCGTTCCATTCAATTAAAACCCGCTCCGGATTGTAAAGCAGTTCCAGCTCCAAAAGCCTCTCCGGATTCAGCTCGTCCATGCTTTCTATAAATATTCCCGCTGTTTTGTTACGCTTAAGCAGGGCCTCATCGTATTCGGTTTCTCCATCCTCGCAGACAATCAGCAGGGTCTTGCCGTCAGCCTTAAAATAATCCTGCTCCATGGTGAACTGAAGAAACTGGGTTTTTCCTGATTCCAAAAATCCATTTATAAGGAATACCGGCATAAAATCATCTTCCATTGTATCCGTGTTGCTCATAGTTTCCTCCATTCTGCTTACTTTCCAAAGGCCTTTTTAAGCTCTTCTTCCTTTAAGTCTGCACCGATCACGCATACCTTGCCCGTATATTCCGGCGCTCCGTCACGTATTTCGTACTGCTCAGGCACCAGATCAAAGTAAAGCCATTGGCCCTTTTCTCCGCCGGGAATCATGCCCTTGGCACGGAGTACGTCTCCATAGCTGTCCCCATAAGCCAGTTCTTCAAGAATGCCTTTCAGCGTTTCCCGGGTCATGTCGGACACGTTCTCCACTCCCCAGCTGGTGAATACTTCATCCGCATCATGATCATGGTGATGATGGTCGTGACCGCAGCCGCAGCTGCATTCCCCATCCTCGTGGTGGTGGTGATGATCATGGCCGCAGCTCTCGTGGTCGTGATGATGGTCATGGCCGTGCTCTTCCTCGTCATCATGGTGGTGATGGCCGTGACCGTGCTCTTCCTCGCCATCATGGTGGTGATGGTCATGGCCGTGTTCTTCCTCGTCATCATGGTGATGGTGGCCGTGGCAACATTCTTCGTCATCATGGTGATGATCGTGGCCGCAATTCTCATCATGGTCATGGTGGTGGCCGTGTTCTTCTTCCTCATGATGGTGATGATGGCCGTGGCCGCATTCCTCGTCGTGGTCGTGATGATGCCGGCGTTCTTTTACTTCCCTCATCAGATCCTCTGCCATGGTATCCGGCTTTTCGATAATTTCCAGAAGCTGTTTTCCGCTCAGTTCCCCGCATGGAGTGGTCACAACAGAAGCCTTGGGATTCAGTTCCCGGATGATATCAACCGCCTGATCTACCTTGTCAGCCGGGGCAATGTCCGTGCGGCTTAATACGACTGTTCCCGCATTTTCGATCTGATTATTGAAAAACTCTCCGAAATTCTTTCTGTACATTCTGCATTTCTGGGCATCCACAATGGTGACTGCGCTGTTTAAGGTCACTTCCAGTTCAGAAGCCACATCAATGACGGCCTTCATAACATCAGACAGCTTTCCTACGCCTGACGGCTCAATAATTACCCGGTCCGGATGGTATTTTGTCAGCACCTCTTCTAAGGATTTTCCGAAATCTCCCACCAGGGAACAGCAGATACAGCCGGAATTCATTTCCCGGATCTCAATCCCCGCGTCCTTTAAAAAGCCTCCGTCGATTCCGATCTCACCGAATTCATTTTCAATCAGGACCACCTGCTCACCGGCAATGGCTTCCTGCAATAATTTTTTAATAAATGTTGTTTTCCCGGCTCCAAGGAAGCCGGATATAATATCAATTTTTGTCATATTAAAATGTACCTCTTTTCTTTTCAGCATTTAATAAGAAACTACAACTACTTATTTTGTCACAAACCTGAAGTAAAGTCAAGCTAAGGCCTTTCCCTTTTCCGGCCCATGCCTGGTAAAATTTATCACTTATGAAATAGTTCTTTTTCCTTTTTCCCGTCCGGATCGTAAAGCCTGCAGCCCTCACAGCCTCCTTTGCAGCCTCTGCAGCCTCCCTTATTTTTTATAACTTTTTTTCCCGCAAAAAATACCAGAACCAGCAGAATCACTGCTATGATGATCGTCGAACCATTGGCCGCCAGCCATGAAACCATAACAAATCCTCACTTTCCGTTTTGCCAAAGACGTTGCTTTTCCTGCTTTATTGGCATAGTATAGCACATTTTACACACCAGGAAAAGGAAAAACCTGTAAAGACATGTGAAATACAGCTTTCTTCTGGTCTTTACAGGCTTTTGCCCATTCTTTCCTATTTTCTTACCGTCTTATTTTTCGCCTTTACCTGTATCTGCCTGCTGATTTCCTTTACCGGCTGAGAGGGCTCGTAGTCCTCCTGGTCAAAGAGAAACAGATGAAGCTGCTTCACGTTTTCTTCCAGGGTCACAGGGATGACACAGTCCCTTTTGTCGATTAAGGCATCATCAAGCTTTGACGGAAATCCTTCTGTTTTGGTTAAATGAAACCGTTTCACATTTTTTATCAGGGGGAACATATCCTTCATCCCGATGCTGGTGGATATCTGGGGAAGTACAGTTGTCACCAACTGGTTTAAGGTGGCTAAATCCGCCTCTCTGGCTTTTTTGAGAACCAGATCCGCCACTTCCCTCTGCCGCTCCGTCCGCTTGAAATCCGTATCCATTTTCCGAAGCCGGGCATAGGCAACTGCCTGGACGCCGTCCAGATGATTTATGCCGGCCTTTTTCAAATGATGGGAGCCTACGCCGGTGGATTCCACGGTTTCCGTGATAAATCCGTTGATCACCCGGAATTCCTCGGGGCTGATGTCCACGTCAATACCGCCTAAAAGATTGATGGCGTCTGCCACGGCTTTCCAGCTAAAGGAGGCGTAATCGTCTATGTTCAAGTCCAGGTTTTCCGTCAGGGCTTCTATGGCCTGCTTGGGACCTCCTTTAAAATAAGCCTGGTTGATCTTATCGTACCTCCCTTTCTGGTCTATTTTCAAATAGGTATCACGGTAGACAGATACCATCCTTATTTCTCCTGTTCCCAGGTTGATATTGAGGATCATCTGCATATCTGATCTTGTGTCCTTTCCCAGGGTGCCGTCCCTGGAATCCACGCCGAACACGGCGACGGTCCAGTAGCCCTCCATCTTTTCCTGGGTTTCTATGCTTATATTGGTGTTCTGAATTTGGGGCATTTCTATGCTGGGAAGCTTCTGCGGCATATGAATGATATTCCATGCATATCCCAGCATACTCCCTATAAGCGCCGCCCAGACGGCTGCTATGACGATCAATCCCCACTTATAATATCCTGCCATGGTTCCTCCGTTTGATCTCCCACAAAAAAAAAGAGAGATGCTCGTTCTTATCTCTCCTTAATTTCCCTTAATTTTCAATTTTTATTCAAAAACATATTTGATCTCATCGGGATGACCAATGATATACTTCGGCCGGAAAGCTTCCAGCTCCGCCCGGTCACGAAAGCCCCAGGTCACTCCAACCGTATCCATGCCCGCGTTAATGCCTGTCCTCATGTCCGTGTTGGTATCCCCGAAATAAAGGCACTCGGAAGGCTCCGCATGAAAATGCTCCGCTGTCATAAAAGCCCCCGACGGGTCCGGCTTGCATTTCACGCCCTTTCCCTCTCCTGTAATAAGGTCGAAAAAGCCCTTGCCGTAAACAGCTTCCACGCATTCAACCGCTCTGTCATGGCCCTTGTTGGTAAGCACTGCAATTTTTATTCCCTTTTCTTTCAGGAAACTTAAAAACTCCGGTACTCCGGGATAGGGCTTTACCTGGTAAAGACAGTTTTTCTTAAATGTTTCCTCATAAAAAGCAACGGCCTCCTCATAATGGGTCAGCTTTTCATCTCCCGAATAAATGAGGGCCCTTTCCACCAGGGTTTTAAAACCGTCGCCTACAAAGATCTTGGTATGAGCCTCATCCACAGGGCCATACCCGAAATGTTCCATGGTAAGGCTGATGGAATACTCCATGGAATGAATTGTGTTTATAATAGTGCCATCAAGGTCAAATATACAGCATTTATACATTTTTTCTCCTTCTGTGCATTACCGGTATCTCCGCCCGGCAGACTTAAGATGTCTCCGCTTTCCTGTCATATTAAAGCAGATGATAGTAAAGATAAATATCCTCATAATGGCCGTCTTTCATCAAAAAGCCGCCCGGAACCATTCCAATCTGTACGAAGCCCAGCTTTTCATATAAATGTCTTGCAGAAGCGTTGGATGCAACCACCGCATTAAACTGCATGATCCGGAAACCCAGGTCTTTTCCCTTTTCCAGACAATGCTTTACAAGGGCTTCTCCGATATGGCATCCCCTGTAATCCCCGCTTACGGCATAGCTGGCATTGCATATGTGGCCGCATCTCCCGATATTGTTGGGATGAAGGATGTAAAGACCGCATACCCTGCCTGAAGCTTTATCCCTCGCCACGGCGCTAAGACTTTGTTCCTCAAAAAAGGCCTTTCCGGTCACTTGGTCAAGGCAGGTTTCCTGGGGAAAGGCTTCTCCGTCTAAGACCACCTGATTCCATATGTCTGTCATTTCCGGTATATCCCTGTCTTCATAGGGCCTGACTACAATATCCAATGATGATTCCTCCTGTCTTTTGTCCGCTTCTTATAAATAAGTATACCGCAATCTTCCAGGGGCGTAAAGAGTCTGAAGTAAAAAAGCCGCTGCACCTCAACTTGAAGCGCAGCGGCTTTTACTCTGTAATAAGCCAATATCATTCAGCCAATACCCGCATAAAGACGGTGACCAATCTGCCGGTCCCGGCTTTCTCTGAGCTGGTTATTTTTTTAACAAACACTGTCAGACTGCGGCGGACAGACATGAAGCATCCCGGTACCATAAGGCACTTTTACAGCACTATGAACAATCCGCCTCTTTGCAAAGATTCTCCGGTCCAAACCCCATAGGCAGCAGTTCCTTCAAAGTAAATATCTTATACTCCTCTTTTCCCTCTGCCAATATGATTTTGAATGTTTCCGGTTCACAAAATTCCATCATCACCTGGCGGCAGACTCCGCAGGGAGCTGTGATCCCAGCGGGAATTCCTTCTTTTCCTCCAACGATGCAAATAGCCTTAAATTCTCTCACACCCTGGCTGACTGCCTTAAAAAACGCCGTACGTTCCGCGCAGTTGCTGGGAGTATATGCAGCATTTTCAATGTTGCATCCCTGATACAAAGTTCCGTCGGCAGACAATAACGCCGCCCCCACCTTAAATCCCGAATATGGAGTATAAGCTTTGGCCATAGCCTCAAATGCCTGATGGATCATTTCCTTTACAGGAAGCTCTGTCTCCACCGCATTTGCACAGGTTCCAAGGTTTTCCTCTGTTTTTTCTTTCATATCCAGCTTCCTTTCCACTGCCTTTTCCCGTAAATCCCAATCCAGCATTTCCTATGATCTACAGTTCCAGGGCAATTTCCATCATTTTTCCAAATCCCAGCTGACGATCCATTGCGCTCAGCTTTTCTTCACCGTAAATCAAATCAGAAATTGTCAGCAAACAGAGAGCTTTCTTTCCGGCTGCAGCCGCATTCATGTATAAGGCCGCTGCTTCCATTTCCACAGCCAGAACCCCCATGCTGCGCCACTTATCATTGACGCTGGAATCGTGGTTATAGAAAACATCAGAAGAAACCACATTGCCCACGACCACATTCGTTCCCAGCTTCCCGGCCGCTTCCGCCGCCTTCACCAAAAGTCCGTAATCGGCAATGGGAGCAAAGGTGCCAGGAAGGCCATACTGGTAAGCGAAATTGGAATCCGTGCAGGCTCCCATTGCAAGCACTACATCCATAACCTTCACGTGATCCTGCAAAGCGCCGGCAGAACCGATGCGGATAATCTGATCCACATCATAAAAATGGTACAGTTCATAGGAATAAATGCCCATAGACGGCATTCCCATCCCGCCTCCCATAACGGAAATTTCCTTTCCCTTATAGGTCCCGGTATATCCAAACATGTTCCTGACTGACGTCACCTGAACCGGATTTTCCAGATAGGTTTCCGCAATATACTTTGCCCGCAACGGATCTCCCGGCATTAAAACTGTTTTTGCTATTTCTCCTTTTTTCGCCCCATTGTGGGCGGTTGGCGTCATTTCCATTTGATTGCCTCCTTTTTTATGATTCATCTTTTTTATGACTCATCCTGGCGGATCATGAGACGGATCGCCTCTACCGCCGTCCGGATGGCGGCATCCGTATCATGGACGATGGGATTTTCCAGGCCCTGTCTGGCACGTTCCTGATTGGCTATCACCAGGAATACGGAACCGGCCCTTACCTTAAGAGAGCTGGCAACAATAAAGAGAGCCGCCGACTCCATCTCCGAAGCCTTACACCCCAGTTCCACCCAGGCCTTCCACTTGTCCAAAAGCTCATGGGATACCGGCTTTGTCTCCGGGGAATGCTGTCCGTAAAAGGAATCCTTACACTGGACAACTCCCACATGATACGGTTTTTCCAGCGCTTTTGCCGCCTCTGCCAGGGCGTTTGTCACCTGAAAATCCGGGACTGCCGGAAACTCAATGGGAGCGTACTCCCGGCTGGTTCCCTCCGCGCGGATGGCTCCGTTAGCAATGACTAAGTCCCCGCTTTTTACCTCAATGTCCATTCCGCCGCAGGTCCCTACACGGACAAAGGTGTCCGCACCGGACATCACCAATTCTTCCATGGCGATTGCAGCCGACGGTCCCCCGATTCCAGTGGAAGTCACACTGACCAATTTGCCGTCTAAGGTACCGGTATAGGTCACATACTCCCTATTATCCGCTATGAGACTGGGATTGTCAAAATACTTTGCAATCAAAGCACAGCGCTTAGGATCTCCCGGCAGGATGACGTACCTGCCTACATCTCCTTTCCCCACCTGGAGGTGATACTGTTTTCCTTCTGCATCAGAATAGTTTGTCATATCAAATCCGCCCTTCGCTAAATCTCATTCTCATCAATTTTTTCTGCTACCACCGCTTTGATCCGCTGGTATTGCTCCTCATTTATAAGGATAGTTCTTCCTTCCCGGGAAATATACCCATTCTCCTCCATCTGGCCGATGCACCGGTTCACCGTCTTCACACAAAGCCCTGTGCTGTTAGACAAATCCTTTCTCGTCAACTGTATGCGGCAGATGCCCCGGCGGGATGATTTCCGGTAAATCTGCAAAAAGAGCAGAAACAGCCTGTCGCTTCCCTGGAGAAATAAAAACAGACGTTCTTTCCTGACCTGCTCCAGAAGATAGATTCCCATAGCTTTCACCTGTTCTAAAACCGCATGGATATCCGACAGCATCCAGCGGCTGAATTGATCCTTGGACACGCAGAGGAACCGGCAGTCCGTTTCTGTCATCAAAGTGGTCCGGTAGAGTTCAAAGCCCATGAGAAATTCCATGGCCCCGAACACCTCCACCGGATAAAATCTGGTATAATCGTAGGTAATCTCCTGAACCCGGTAATCCGTCGCCTTTACGATGCCCTCCACCAAAATGTAAATGGTATCCACAGGTTCATTTTCATGAATAAAGGTGGAGCCCTTTTTCAGTTTTACAATCTTGAAAGCTTCCAGGAGCCATTTAGGCGCATTGGCCAGGTAATTATTTAAATATTCCCTTGGCTCGCTGCGAAGCTCATTGATTAAAGACATAGCATCGTTCACGATCTTCCTCCTCCCGTTCCTTTCTTCTTAATCTTCTTCATTTTCATGTTTCTGATCTACGTCAAGCGGATATCCGCAATCCGCTTCGCTACTTGATTCGGTTAAAATCATTTTTATCTAGCATCCTTTTCGTATGGCTGTCCGCTGGCTTTCGGCGCAGAGGATTTTCCCACAAACAGAATCAAGATCACAATGGTGATGATATAGGGAAGCATAGCCAGAATAGAGGAAGGAACCGCAAATCTTCCTCCTCCCAGGGTAACGGTAAGGGCCTGAGCTGCTCCAAATAACAGGCATGCGCCATAGGCCCCGTGAGGAGTCCATTTTCCGAAAATTACGGCTGCCAGAGCGATAAAGCCCTGTCCGCTGATGGCGGTCGGCGTAAACTGTGGAATAATGGCAAGCGTCATGGATGCGCCGCCCAAACCAGCTAAAACGCCGGATGTCAGAACACATAAATACCGGATCTTATATACATTGAGCCCCATGGTATCCGCTGCTGCCGGATGCTCTCCAACGGCACGGATATGAAGTCCCCATTTTGTCTTATAAAGCAAGAACCAGAGAAATATCGCCAATGCAAGGGCAATGACAACCGTCACATCCACATTTAAATTCCGAAACGTTCCTGTGTTTAAGCTTCCAAACAGCTTTGGAATCTTATTAGGCACCGGCAGTGACATGGTTGCGCCGTCAAAAAGGAGACGGCAGGCAAACAAAGCCACACCGGGACCGATTAAATTGATGGCAATGCCGGAAATAGTCTGGTCGGCCTTGCAGGTAATGGATGCAACTGCATGAAGCAAAGCGATGATTCCTCCTGCCAGACCTGCCGCAAAAAATCCTGCCCAGGCACTTCCTGAATAATAGCCCACAGTAGCTCCTGTAAGCGCTCCGATGGTCATCATCCCTTCAATTCCGATATTGGTAACGCCGGACCGCTCCGACACCACTCCTCCTAAAGCTGCAAATACTAAAGGAGTGGAATACATAAGCGTAATGCCGACAAACAGCATCAGACTGTTAAGCATGTTTTTTCCCTCCCTTCGAAAAACGGTCCACCAATGGCGGAATGATACGGGTCAATGCAACAAAAAATACGATAACGCCGATGACGATGTTGATGATTTCTGACGGAGCCCCCACTTCGTACTGCAATGCCTGGCCGCCATAGATCAGGCCGCCAAACAGCAGTCCTGCAAAAATACAGCCGATGGGGGAACTGGCTGCGATCAGGCAGACCGACAGTCCGTTAAAGCCCGTGTTTTCAAAAGCCGCCAATGTTGCGATTCCATGAGGAGAATTTCCTGTAATATAAAGAGACGCCGCTAATCCGCAGATAGCTCCGGAAATGAGCATGGAGTGGAGGATGTTTTTATTTACATAAATTCCGGAAAATTCTGCCGCACTCTTGTTAAAACCCACTGCCCTCAGTTCAAATCCCTTTGCCGTTTTGTAGAGAAGGAACCAGATAAACACGGCCAGAATGATTGCAATAAAAAACCCCACGTTTACATCTGTCTTTAAAATGGTAGTGCGCAAAAATTCGTTCTGTACAAGGGCTGCCTTTCCCGCCTCCGTCGTCTTGTAATTACCTAAAATCATGGTATAACCGGAACGGTTGATGGGGTAGGTCCCAATGGAATCCGGCTTATGAAACCGATTCAACGTGCATATATAATTGGAGAAATAAAGGGCAATCCAGTTCAGCATAATGCTGGTAAGAACCTCGTGAATGCCAAATCTCGCCTTTAAGAAACCAGCGATCCCGCCATAGGCTGCTCCTGCCGCCACGCCTGCAAGGAGAATCAGGGGAATCTGGATCACCGGCGGAAAATCGAAAATAATTCCGACCACGGTGGAAGCCACGCATCCCATAATAAACTGGCCTTCAGCTCCGATGTTGAAAAGTCCGGTCTTAAACGCGAACGCCACTCCGATTCCCGTAAGAATCAAAGGTGTGCTCTTGATGATTACATTGGAAATGTGCTTGGGACTGGAAAAGACTCCGTCAAATAAGACGGTCAGTGAATGAACCGGCGGATATCCCGCCGCCGCGAGTATGATTCCCGCTACAATGAATCCAAAGAAAACAGCGATCAAAGTCATTGTCAATGGCTTTTTTAAAACCTTTACCGTTCTATCCATGATTCTTTCCTCCTGCCATTAACAAACCGATTGTACTTTCATCTACGGTTCCCTGGGCAAACGTGTCCTGAATTTTCCCGTCGTAGATCACTGCGATGGTATCGGAAACATTCATGACCTCATCCAGTTCAAAGGAGATCAAAAGCACCGCTTTTCCTTTATCTCTTTCGCATATCAAGGTCTTGTGGACCGTTTCAATCGCGCCCACATCAAGCCCTCTCGTAGGCTGCACCGCAATCAGTATTTCCGGATTCATGGCAACTTCCCGTCCGATAATGACCTTCTGCTGATTTCCTCCTGAAAGCTCCCCGACCCGTCTGGAACCGCAGCCTTCCGGCCGGACATCATATTCCTGAATGAGGGTTTTTGTAAACTCTTCCATTTTCTTTTTGTTTAAGATTCCTTTTCTGGAAAATGGCTCTTTGCGGCATCGTTCCAAAATGGCGTTTTCATTTACGGTGAAATCCAGTACAAGCCCTCTCTTCTGCCTGTCCTCAGGAATGATGCTGACGCCGCTGTCTATGACTGTTCTGGGGTCCGTATTGGTAATCGGTTTTCCGCAGACTGTAATACTTCCCTTTTCCGCCGGCACCAGACTGTTGATGGCCTCAATCAGTTCCTTTTGTCCGTTGCCGTCAATTCCGGCGATCCCCACGATTTCACCTCTGCGGACCGTCAGATTCAGACCCTTTACCGCCTCAAGCTTTTTCTCATTTTTCACAACAAGGTCTTTGATTTCCAACACCGTTTCTCCTGGCTTTGCGGCCATCTTATCCACCACCAGCTTCACTTCATGGCCTACCATGAGGGTAGCCAGTTCCTGGCCTGAAACCTTTTCTACGGACACCGTATCAATGTATTCGCCCCGGCGGATGACGGTACAGGTATCAGAAGATGCCTTGATTTCCTTTAATTTATGGGTAATAATGATTATGGCTTTTCCATCTTTCACAAGGTTGTGCATGATGGACAGAAGATCATCTATTTCCTGGGGCGTCAAAACAGCGGTAGGCTCATCGAGAATCAATAATTCCGCTCCCCGGTACAACGCCTTTAATATCTCCACTCTCTGCTGCATTCCAACAGAAATATCACAGATCCTGGCATCAGGGTCCACTTCCAGCCCATACTTTTCCACGATTTCCAGAATCTGTTTCCTGGCCTTTTTCATATCCACAACACCCGCCCGGGAGGTGGTCTCATTTCCCAAAATAATATTCTGGGTGACCGTGAAATCCTCCACCAGCATAAAATGCTGATGAACCATGCCGATGCCGTTTGTTATGGCCATATTGGGATTTTTTATGTCAACCTTGTTTCCATTAATATAGATCTCACCCTCATCGGCCTGATACAACCCGTATAGTACATTCATCAGCGTCGATTTCCCCGCACCATTTTCACCCAAAAGGGAATGAATGCTGCCCTTCTTAACATCCAGACTCATATCCTTCAAAGCGTAAAATGCCCCGAATCGTTTTGTGATTCCGTGCATCTGGACCGCATAATCGCTGCTTATCGTGGCCATCTCAATACGTTCTCCTTTCGTTTTTACACCGCAGGCCTTAATGCTCCTGCGGTGCAATTTTATTCTTTCCTATTTAGCGATAAATGCTTCGTATTCCTCTTTTGTGTTGGGCACTGTCAGCTCGCCGCTTCTTATTTTGTCCTCTACCTTTAAGGTATCCTCATAGACGCCTTCCGGCATGTTGCCATGCTCCTCAGGAATTCCTACGCATTCTTCCTTTAAGCCGAATGTAAGAGTCTGTCCGCCGATTTTCTGGCCGTTGATTGCCTGCTCAGACACTTCCTCTACTGCTTTTCCAACTAACTTAAGAGCTGATGTCAGCACGTTTTCCGGCGCCAGATATGCCTGATCCCGGTCTACGCCGATCACCCACTTGTCCGCTTCCTTGGCAGCTTCAATAACGCCTGTTCCTGTGCCGCCGGCTGCATGGTAGATTACGTCACAGCCATCAGAATACATCTTTGATGCAATGGCTTTTCCTTTTGCTGCATCGCTGAAGCTCTCCGCATACTGCACGGAAATATCAATATCTTTTCCAAGTTCCTTGGCAGCATACTTTACTCCTGCCTCATAGCCATACTGGAACTGGTCAATTAAACCTGAGGAAATTCCGCCTACAAAGCCCACTTTTCCGGTCTGTGTCGTCCGTCCAGCCACATAGCCTACCAAAAAGGACGGTTCCTGTGCCCGGAACATAACGCCTGTTACGTTGGCGGGAGTATTTTCATAGGCATTGTCGATAATTGCATACTGGATATCAGGATTGCTCTGGGATGCCTCCATCACCGCATCCGCACAGGCGTAACCCACTCCCCATAACAAATTGGCACCGCTGTCTCCCAGTCTCTCTAAATTAGTCACAAAGTCTGATGCCTGCTTTGACTCGATGTAGTTGACCTCAACACCGGTCTTTTTCTTTAACTCATTAAGTCCTTCCCATGCAGACTGGTTAAAAGACTGGTCATTGATTCCGCCTGTGTCCGTAATCATTGCCACGGAAAAGCTGCTCTTTCCTGCTGCGGAAGTCTCTTCCTGGGCCTTTGTACTTTCTGTTTTGCCGCCTCCGCACGCCGTAAGTGACAACACCATCGCTGCTGTTAAACCAAACACAATACCTTTTTTTGCCATCATAAATCTAATTCCTCCACTTTCTGTTTTATACAACTTGTATTTCTTTAAATCCGCATGTAACTGCCAGTTCTTTTAATTTCTCCATTTGTTCCGGCGGCGGACTTTTTCTTGTTTCCAATGTTCCTCTTACTCCAAAGTTGCGGAATGCTATAAGTTTCAGCTTAAATTCCTCCAGATAAGGCCTAACTTCGGCTGCCACTCCCGCAATGACCGCCTCCATATCCACTTCCCCGCTTTCTGCCTGACCGGAACAGGGAGAACTTTCCCCTTCCAGGCATACAAGCCTCACTTCATATAATTTCCTAATTTGGGTTAAATATTTCAAATTTTTCTTAACAGTGCTATTTTCTCCGCCTGTCAGACGGTGAAACACCTGTAAGTCCCAGGCTTTTACATCCAGCATCACCTTATCCGTCACTTCCATGAGCTTTGGATATTTGGAAAAATCCACACAGCCGTTGCTGTCTAAATAACAGGAAAGCCCGGCTTTCCCTGCAAGCGTAAACAATTCTGTGAGAAACTCCGGATACAGGCTGCATTCGCCCCCTGACACCGTGATCCCCTGGATAAAGGGCATGTTTTTTTCAATTTGTTCCCAGACCTCCAGGGCCCTCATCCACCGCACCTTTGGCGACGAATTATTTGGACAGACCCGGATGCAATTATCGCACTGGGTACAAATTGCCTCATCCCATATCACCTTTTTGCCTGAAAGGGACAACGCGCCTGCGGGACACTGGCTGACACAAACGCCGCAGCCGTTGCACAGTCTTTGTGTCTCCGGGTTATGGCAGTAAGCGCAGGCAATATTACAGCCCTGGACAAACACCGCAGTCCGGCAGCCCGGCCCGTCCACAACGCTTAAGGGAATCATTTTGTTAATCGGGGCTATCACGTCAGTCCCCTGACCTTCCGGTTCTCCAAATGTGCATTGCGGTAATTGTCGCCTCCCAGATATACCGTACTCTGGAGCACTGCTTCGCCCTCATAATATTTTTCCATCTCGCTCCGTTTGACCAGATATCCTGTGATGCGGACCAGGTCGCTGTCTGATGCGTAAAAGCTTATATATTTGTCTCCCAGGGAAAACGCTCCCTTTACGATATCCAGCATGGCAGCCGGATTATTTCTTCCTGTAGGGTCAAAGGAGAAAATATCTGCACAGCCTGTTGGGAAAAACTTGTGAAACCTGGCGCTGTGGCGAAGATGGTCATACATGCGCTCCGGCTCCATTCCCACCGGAATCCGCACTCCTGAGGTGATGCCGTGATCCGAATCGATCCCCACCTGGGCATGAAGTGCAAAGTGATTGTCAAAAACTTCAGAATAAAGTGCCTGGGCTGTTCCTGCATAATCTGCAATTACCTGCATGATCTGCTCTGCTAAGTCATCCGCCTCTTCATTGTGGCCATATATCTTTTCCGGGTCTTCCATCAGCATATTTGCGCATTCCGCCAGCCCTACGACGCCGAACATGGCAAGGAATTTATCCCTGGAAATAAAGCCTTCCCTGGAAAGGAATGATGTCTCAAAGAAATTGGATTCTTCTACCAGGAATCGAATCCTTTCATTCATATAATTTCCCATGCGTTCAAGGCAGTCAGGCAAAAGCTCTGTTAAAAACTGTTCCCTGCTCTGTGCTTTTGCCGCCAGCTTTGGAAGCACAACCCTCACCAGCGTGTAGGAGCCGCCTCCAATGGGAAGGATATTATAGCAGCTTGATACCCCGTAATCGCCGTAGGTATCCTGGTGCATCTTGTGGTTGCAGACAGCCGGGTTTGCACAATACAGGGAGGTGTAAAGGGCAAGCTCTGCGTAAGAATCCGGTGTAATATCCCGGTCGTATTTCAGCGTTAAATTGGGAACGGCATTTTGAAGCTCTTTTTCAAGCTTTAAAATCAGCTTTCCCGCCCTGGTCTCTTCCGGCCCCAAATTGGCATGGCAGAAGCCATCGGTTATGCTCCGGTCCAGATAAATGAGGAACAGCTTAAGCTTCTTTTCCGCTTCCTCATCCGTCACCCCTTCAAGAAACGGCTCGATCAGCTTATCGATGTTGCCGAGAAAAACGGGATAACTGGTAATGGATGGGACATGACGGTACAGGATCATCAAAAATTGCAGCACTTCATCCAGATCTTTCGGCGCCTCCAGCTGTAAAAACTCACATCCGTTTTTTACCGCCTTTTCATAATCCGGCATCACATATCTTGGACGATAAGGCGCATGCCCCTCATTCAAATCGCAGATCGCTCCCATGTCCATATAGCGGCGCGTCTCTTCCGGTACGGAAAGCACTTCAATACTGTCTTCCGCTGCATGGGCCAGGGCCACGACCTTCTGCTCATAAGTCAATCCCTTTGATGTTACAATGTCCAGGATCTCATTCATACATTCCACCTCTTTCATTTCAAGCTCTGTCCATCATAAAAGGACTTATATCTCATATGTCCTTGAATAAACCACATTGTAACAATTATTTTTCATTTCCAAAAGGACTCATGTCCTTTTTGACGTAAATATTATTCGATTTGTGCATTTTTCATATTTTTACCGGCGAAATTTTAGTAAAAAAGCGATAATAGGGCCGGTCACTGTTGATGACTTTGAGGAAAAAATTAATAAGTGTTCTGATCCCAATGTCTTTGGCTTCACCGGGCACACTGCAAAAAAATCCAGTCAGATATCTTATTCAGATAATCTGACTGGATTTAAGTTATTATTTCTTGATCAGCGTAACTTCTACCGGTATGGACTTCTCAACACTTTTTCCTTCCATGAGTGTTACAGCAGTTTCAATAGCGGTCTTTCCCATCAGTTCCGGCTGCTGTGCGACTGTCGCTGCCATTGTACCGTCTTCCACCGCTTTTTTGGCATCATCTGTAGCGTCAAAGCCAACTACCTTGATATCTTTTCCGGCTGATGCAATCGCTTCAAGTTCATAAACGGTACGGCGGAGTTTTTTTGACTGCTCCTGAAGTGCCTGCCGTGGCGTTTTTTGATTGTATCTTGATTTTGTATGTGTAGCATCAACAATAATAGATTTTGATTTTATGATTCCTTTCTCTAATGCAATCTGAACTGTTTTGGCAATCAACATGTCTAAAAGTTCCATATCTTTTGATCACATTTTACGAAATTTTGTCAACGAACTGGGATCAATAACTGTTTCTTCTGGCGCCATATCTAGAAAGTATTTAAAAGACATATCGTACCTGGAACGTTCTACGACATCAACATCAGATAAATCATAAATAAATCCGAAGTCTACTAATTCTTTTATCTGCAAAAGAAGATTGTCCTTAGAAACCACCAATTCATATATTTCCATGTATGGGCTTAATACTAATTTTTGTTGCTGATCTACCATAAAAACACCGCCTGTATTTGATACATACATTATATCAAACATAGACGGTGCTATCTACTTTTTCAGTGCTCTCCTCTCAATCATGAGGGGAATCAGGGGTTTCTTTTTTGCGACTTTTTCTTTATAATAGTCTTATGAATATCCTGCAAAAGATTTTTATTGACCATCCCTACCGCCGCAGCGGCGCCCAAGACCCTTTATTCTGTTTCCAGATTCTTTTTCAGCAGAGCCAGAATTATACAGCCCACAGCAGAACCGACGATAATCGCAACCAGATATCCAAATGGATTGCCAATGGTCGGCAGAACGAAAATTCCACCGTGAGGTGCTCTCAGGGTACAGCCAATAGCCATGGATATGGCCCCGGCCACAGCAGAGCCGATGATACAGGATGGAATCACGCGGATGGGATCAGCAGCCGCAAAAGGAATTGCTCCTTCGGAAATAAAGGACAGACCCATAATATAGTTTACAAGACCGGACTGGCGTTCCTTTTCCGTAAATTTCTTCTTGAAAAAGGTGGTGCACAGGGCGATTGCAATAGGTGGAACCATACCGCCCGCCATAACAGCCGCCATAATATCAAAGTTTCCTTCCGCCAGCTGGGCCGTACCGAATACATAAGCCGCCTTGTTTACAGGACCGCCCATGTCCACGGACATCATGCCGCCGACTACGGCTCCCAGAATGATCTTGCTGGTGCCTCCCATGCCATTTAACAGGCTGGTAATTCCGTCATTAATTGCCCCTACAAAAGGATTGATAAAGGTTGTTACCACAGCCACCAGGAAAATGCCCAGCAGCGGATATAAAAGAACAGGTTTGATTCCCTCTAAGGATCTTGGAAGCTTGCTGAAAGCCTTTTTCAGCAGAATTACAATGTAGCCGCCGATGAAACCTGCCAGCAGCGCTCCCAGGAAGCCGGAGTTTACGCTTCCGCCTGCCGGATTGGCAAAGGTAGCGCCCATCTTTGCGATGAGACCGCCTACAAGACCTACGGCCAGACCGGGACGGTCAGCAATACTCATGGCAATATAACCTGCCAGAATGGGAAGCATCATTCCAAATGCCTGTTCACCGATGGTTTTTAAATAAGCGGCCAGAGGCGTGTTCTTACCGAAGTTGGAAGGATCAATGGAATAATCGTCAAACAGGAAAGCCAAAGCAATTAAAATACCTCCGCCGATTACGAAAGGAAGCATATGGGATACGCCATTCATTAAGTGCTTGTAAATGGAACGGCCCATTCCTTCACTTTCATTGCGTTCCACAGCAGAAGGTCCGTCGTGATGGTAAACAGGAACGTCACCGCTCACCGCCCGTTTAATCAGTTCCTCGCCCTTTTGGATTCCTTCCGAAACAGTGGCCATAACCACCGGTTTTCCGTCAAAACGGGCCATATCCACGTTCTTATCCGCTGCAATGATAATTGCGTCGGCTTCTGCGATCTCCGCCCTTGTAAGGACATTGGCCGCTCCTTCCGCTCCGTTGGTCTCTGCCTTGACCGGAATCCCCAGCTTCTTTCCCGTCTGCTCTAAATTCTCCGCAGCCATAAAGGTATGGGCAATTCCCGTAGGACAGGCCGTAACCGCTAAAACCCGGTATCCGCTAAAAGCCTTTGCCGTCTCTGCCGGCTTTTCCTCTTTTTCTTCTGATATCTTTCCGATTCCTTATCATCAATGAGCTTTAAAAATTCTTCCTTTGATTTGGCCTTCATCAGATCGTCCTTAAAATCAGGATCCATCAAAAGAGTGGAAAGCCTGGACAGGGCCTCCAGATGGACATCCGCTTCCCCATCGGGCGCGGCGATCATGAAAATCAAACGGGACAGGGAACCGTCATAGGCTTCGTAATCCACCCCATCCGGTACCACAATGGCCGCAAGTCCCGGCTCTTTTACCGCGGCAACCTTGGCGTGAGGAATGGCGATCCCGTCTCCCACAGCTGTACTGCCCAGAGCTTCTCTTGCCAGAATTCCCTCCTTATAGCCTGCCTTGTCCTTAAGCCTGCCGCCTGCTTCCATTAAGCCTACCAGACGGTCAATGGCTTCTTCCTTGCCGGAAACCTTTACTCCCAGCTCCACACTTTCCTTTTTCAGCAATTCCGTAATCTTCATAGAAACCCCTCCTATAATAATTCTTCATAAAGCTTCATGATATCTTTCCTGCAGGCAAGTCCTTCGGAAAAGGCGCTGGCGCTTCCGGCGGCGCTTCCCAGACGCAGGGCGTGTTCATAGCTTCCCTTTTCCATATAACCGGCTATAAATCCGGCCACCATGGAATCTCCGGCACCAACCGAATTTTTCACGGTGCCCTTAGGCACTCCCATCCGGTAAACCTCTGAATCTTCCGTAATTAAGATAGCTCCGTCTCCTGCCATGGAAACCAGTACGTTTCTTGCTCCCTTTTCCTGGAGCCGCTTTCCGTAGGCGATAATATCCTCATTCCCCTGAAGCACTACTCCAAACATTTCCCCAAGCTCGTGATTATTTGGCTTAATCAGAAACGGATGGTAAGGCAGTACGTTGATGAGTAAGTCTTTCGTCGCATCCACCACAATACGGACTCCCCTTCCGTCAAGACGGCTCATAATCCGTTCATAAATATCATCATCAATGGATTTGGGAATGCTGCCGGATAAGACCAGCACGTCTCCCTTTGTCAAACAGTCCAGCTTTTCAAAAAGCTGCTTTACATCTTCAGCCGTTATTTCAGGACCTATGCCGTTGATCTCTGTCTCTTCCTGAGATTTAAGCTTTACATTGATTCTGGACATGCCTTTTTCCACATGGATAAAATCCGACTGGAAGCCCAGGCTCTTTACGCCCTGCTCAATTTCCCGGCCCGTAAACCCTGCCACAAAACCCAACGCTGTATTTTCGTAGCCTAATGTCGCCAGAACCGCAGATACATTCAAGCCTTTTCCCCCATAATAGATGTCTTCCTGTACAGTTCTGTTGACAGCTCCCAGCGTGAAATGATCTACTTTTACGACATAATCCAAGGCAGGATTAAATGTTACCGTGTAAATCATATATCACCTCTCCTTTTTTATATAAAATTTTATTTCTTCCCTCGTTTATAATATAATACGATTGCTTTATTTCGTCAATATATTTCTATAAGAAATATTATTTCTTGAATCATTTCAGCAATCTGCATAAATTCAGGTGATATTTCAGGATATAATCTTTTCTTTTTTGTATATATTGTCTTTGAAAAAACAAAAGACTCCCCAGTCTACGACAGTTTCTACATAATGTCGTATCCAGGAAGTCTTTCCATCGTTTTACGCTCTTAAAACCCCTTATTTTTTATCACTTGAAATAGCCACTTCATGACGTCTGATATGGTCATGGGAATCCTTAATGCTCACAGACAAAAACAAATACAGTATTTCAATCACCGCAGTTGCAGTTACCCTGGAAAAACAGAATTCACCCAGAAGGAGCTTTTCTCTCGTCGCCGTCGTAATATGGTAATCGCAGCCCTGTCCAAGAGGTGAAGAAGCATTGTTTGTAATGGCAATGGTGGGAGTTTGGTTTTCTTTCGCTATCTCCATAAGGGTCATAAGGCGTTTGGAAAAACCGGAGTTGGATATGATAATCACCGCGTCATTCTTACCCAAATTACAGGTATGGGCCATCTGGGTTTCCCAAATCGTTCCTGATACCGCAAGTATGCCCAGCTGACTGAATTTAAATGCGCCGTCCAGAGCTACCGGTAGGGTATTTCCCATTGCCACAAGCTGTACGGTCCTTGCCCTCTCGATGACCTTCAATATCTGTTCCAGTTCCGCCGGATTCATCATGGAGATGGTCTGGGTCAGCTCCGCCACCTTATTTTCCAAAATGTTCTGAAGCGATTGAGAGATGTTTTCACGGCTGATATCATTGGATACCTCTATGGAATTTCCTCTTTCCTCCGCTACTTCCTTTGCCAGATTGATCTTTAAGTGATGAAAGCCATTAAAACCGCACCTTCTGCAGAATCTGGATACGGTGGCGTCGCTGGTACCGCTGGCCAGGGCCAGCTCCGCCACCGTCATATCAATCATTTCACTTTTGTGTGCCAGAATATAGTCCGCAATCTTTTTTTCCGCCTCAAAAAATGAATCATAGGAGGAACAAAGAATGCCGGATACGCTGATATTTTCCTGCATATAAACTACCCTCAAATTTCATGTAATTTTATTTCATAATTATAGCATGATGTGAAATATTTTGTAAAGAGGAGGTTATGGGTTTTCTTCCAGTTCACATTCCCAGAAATTGTGGTCTTTCCCTGTATCCCTTAAGATTTCATCAATTTCCCCGAACATTTTGCTGTCCGGCAGGTTCCGCTGCCATAAGCGGAAAGCCTCTTCTGACCGTATCTCCCTTGCGTCAATGGGAATCCCTGCGCAGTAATCCCGGTTAATATTTCCGTAAAGCTCTGCCATGGCCTCCATCTGTTCCTGGGGAAGATTCTTTATCTGGCCATAAACCTGGCTGCTGACCACCTCCGTAAGAAACCGATTTCCATATTCCTTGAAATTAAGAAGATTTTCGTCAGTACTTCCCTCTTTTTCAGCCCAGGCAGCCACATCGGTCTCCTTGGTGTTATAGGTCATCTTTCCGTCGTCTGTCCACTTGAGAATACCGTACCGGCAGGGAGAGATGGTAAAGGAATCCGCCACCACCTCGCTGATGTGATAAACATCGGTACTTTCTCCCGGCTCCTGCTTATACTTCTGAGTCTTCTGCAAATGCAGATGGCCGCTTATGTAGAGGGGTACACGGTAAGCCTCAAGCAGCTTGATCACCTCCGGGCTGTTTTCCAGGGTGCAGTCCTGGGGATAGAGAATGCTTTCCTTTAACAGGTTGTGATGGGCGATGGGAATTACGGTGACTCCTTCCTTTTTGGCCTCCTCAAGCTGTTCCTTCATCCAGACCAGAGTCTCTTCTTTAATCCGTCCGCCTACCTTATTTACAGGCTCATACTGAGCGCTATCAAGCATGAGAAGCCAGTTTTTCCGGTCCAGCTCATAAACATAGCTTAAAGAAGCCTCATCCCTGCTCCTGGCCTGGTCGTATCCGAACCGGCGGTAAATGTCATAAAAGCCCTGTGCATCCACAATATCCGTCTGCCCCTTTTCTTTCCCGAAATAAGAGGCGGCAGCATAATTATTGATATCGTGGTTTCCCGGTATGACCAGTACCTTTACCCCTTTTTCCTCCAGAATTCCCAGCTTTTCCGCCAGGGCCTCATGGCCTGCCTTTTCTCCGTTTAAGGTTAAGTCCCCGCTTAAAATTACTGCGGAAGGCTTAAGCTCCTCCATCTCCTCCGTAAAGGCATCCATAAGCTGAGGATCGTAATTTATCAGCTTGCCGTCGTCATTTTTCATCATGGTCTTAAAGGCTTCTCCATAGTCCGTAAGCTCCGGTGAAAAATAATGGACATCCGATTGTATGACGATGACGGGAGGCTTATACGTTTCCTCAGGAATTTCTCCGGCTTCCCCAGTTTCCGTCACCCGGCGTCTTTCCGGCTGTTCTTTTCCTGCATCACTGCCGCTTTTTGTCTCTTCTTTCTCCTCTTCCGGCACTTTTTCCGGTTTGGAATCCTCCTCTTCCGGTGCTTTGCTGTCATCCTCCCTGGCCGAAGTTTCCTCCGGCATCGTCCCTGCAGTTTCCTGGGGAGCGGGCTGAGGGGAGCCCAGTTTATCTACCAATACAACAACGCCAAAGCACAGGAAAAGCATTATTGCATATGTCAGGACCAGAAGTCCGTTCTTCTTTCGTCTGCTCATGTTGTTCCACAAAGATCCCTTTCCACATCCTGTCAGTTTTATCCTATGGAATCATAACATGATTTCCCAAATACGGCAACCCTTAGAAGCCTTATGCTTCCAAAGCTGTTTCGTACACTTTCCTGATCGCTTCCTTTGTGGGAACGCCCTCGTGAAGCTTTTCACCGTCTACAAAGTAGGTAGGCACATACCAGTAATCCAGGCTCTGCGCAAGAAGGGGATCTCTGTTCTCATCCACAATTTTTACTTCCACCTCTTCAAAGCCGGCGTTTTCCTCTTTCAGCTCGTCCATAAGCTTCATCGCCTTTTTGCAATAGGGGCATGTTTCCTGAATCATCATCAGCACTTTCTTCATATGTTTTACCGTTCCTTTCCCTTAATTACAGTATTTTGCGAGACAATCCCCAAAATTTGTGCTAAAATCAAACCATCTGCCAGATGACCCTGTCAGCGGCATCCATTAAAAGGCAGCATAAATTTTACGCGGGAGTTAAATATGAACAACAAGTACAATCATTTATACGGACATCTGGCCGCCGGTTTTTCCATATTCGTATGGGGAACCACCTTTATCTCTACAAAAGTTCTCTTAGAGTCTTTTACGCCTCTTGAAATTCTTTTTTTCCGCTTCCTCATCGGTTATGCAGCCCTGTGGCTGGCTTGTCCCCGGGTTCTGCGGACGGAAAACAAAAAGCTGGAGGTCCTTTTTGCCGCCGCAGGAATGTGCGGCGTAACCCTTTACTTCCTTATGGAAAACTTTGCCTTAACCCTTACCCTTGCCGCCAATGTCAGCGTCATCATTGCCGTGGCCCCATTTTTCACCTCCCTGTTCGACTGGCTGTTTTTAAAAGGAGAAAAACCGGGATTTGGCTTTCTGGCAGGGTTCGGAGCCGCGATTATCGGAATAGGCCTTATCAGCTTTCAGAAAGAAACCGGCATGAGGATAAACCCCAAAGGCGACTTTCTGGCCCTGACCGCCGCCATTACCTGGGCAGCTTACTCCGTTATCACAAAGAAAATAGGGGAATACGGCCTTGGAACCGTCATAACCACAAGGCGAATCTTCTTTTACGGTCTTCTGTTCATGGTTCCCGCACTGGCAGTTTTCCCTTTCCGCCTGGACTTATACCGTCTGGCTGAGGCAAAGAACCTGCTGAATATCCTGTTTTTAGGACTGGGCGCTTCCGCCCTCTGCTTTGCCACCTGGAATTTTGCCGTGAGGGTCCTTGGCACTGTAAAAACCAGCGTCTACATCTATGCGGTTCCGGTCATTACGGTCATCTGTTCCACCCTTGTATTAAGCGAGCGCATTACTTTCCAGTCCGCCTGCGGAATCGTTCTGACTCTTGCAGGGCTTATGATCTCTGAAAGCAAGGCCGGGGCCCAGGGTTCTCTCCTTAACGCTCTGCTTCGATGGAAGAAAGAGGATTCTGCACAAGGCTGATTTCTTCCTCCTCAAAAGTACACAGGGAGAGAATATAGCCTCCTTCAAGGAATCTCTGGTGAAAGTAAGTTCCCGGCACAGAACAGCTGATATTTCCATCTTCTCCGAATTCAAAGGAAATATCAGTCAGGGGGATGGTGAGGCCCAACCCCTTTGCTTTCACATAGCTTTCCTTTAATGTCCAGATGCAAAAGAAGCGCCGGGAACGCTCCGCCTCCGGCAGCTCTTTTAGCCGGCGGCGCTCCGCCTCTGACAGGACCCGTCTTAACACATTTTCCTTATAGGGACGCTCCGCCTCTATATCAATTCCCAGGGGCCTGCTTCCTATTCCGCAGACTGCCATTCCCTCTGTATGGCTGATGTTAAAATAAATCCGGGGGAAATCCTTAAGGCAGGGCTTTCCATGCTCTCCCTTTAAAAGGGCAGGCGGATTTTCCATTTCCATTCCATATAGGTCTTTCAAACCCTGGCAGAGAAGTTTGTTTCCCAGCTCATGCTCCAATTCCCTTTTCTTCATTCCCCGAATTTCTTTATACCGCTCCAGATATATCTGTATCATGCCTGTTTAAATCCCTTTTTCAGTTCCTGCCCGGCTCCATGGCCGGTTATACACCGGACAGCCGTGACCGAAATACACCTTTCTCGCGCCCAGGGCGCTGATCTTATCCGCGCTTCTCATCATCTCCTCCCGGTCGCCATAGAACATGGACAGCCCCGGGTAAAACATATTCATCAGCGCATCCCCTACAACAATCCCATGTCCATCCACATCCAGGCCAATAGAGCCTCTGGTATGTCCGGGAAGCTCCAGGACTCTGGCGTTGATCCCATAATCCTTCAGGCTGTCTCCCTCCTGCAAAAAGATATCCGGGGTAAATTCCGGGATCTTATCCTTTTCAAAGCTTTTGGCCGAAACCTCCGCAACCAGCATCCCCAGCATTCCCTCATAAAATAAGGGTTCCGTAAAATTGTTCTTTACCAGCTCAAGGTCCGCCTTATGAAGCGCCACGGGAACGCCCAGCTTCTCCTTTAACCAGGCCGCGTTCTGCACGTGGTCCACATGGCCGTGGGTGAGAAAGATCAGCTCCACTTTCACGTTCCGGCACTGAGCCAGTATTTTCTCTTCAAATCCGTTTCTTCCTGTATCTACAAGAACGGCTCTTCCATTATCTTCCACCAGATAGCTGTTGACACTCCCGCATCTGATCCTCTTTATCTCCGTCATTTTCTTCATCTCTCTTTCAAATACCTTTCATTCTGCCGGAAACTACCGGCGGCCTTGCTGCACCATTATTCATTGTATTGAAAGGGAGTTTCGTATATTCTTCTGATATAAGAATACCACCTTTTTCTTCTTTCATCAATTCATTTTCCAGGGACTGGCTGGAAAAAGGCCCGTCAGGTTTCATTATAAAACCAGACGGGCCTTTCCGACACTTTATGATCTGCAGATATTAAATGCTTCTTTTCCGGGGTAAACTGCACTGTTTCCCAATTCCTCTTCAATCCGAAGAAGCTGGTTATACTTTGCTACGCGCTCGCTTCTGCTTGGCGCTCCTGTCTTGATCTGGCATGTGTTAAGGGCAACTGCCAGATCCGCAATGGTGGTATCCTCTGTTTCACCGGAACGGTGGGATACAATAGCGGTATAGCCTGCCTTATGTGCCATCTTAATGGCCTCCAGGGTTTCGGATACAGAGCCGATCTGGTTGAGCTTAATCAGGATGGAATTTCCGCAGCCATCTGAAATTCCTTTTTTCAGGCGCTGGGTATTGGTTACGAATAAATCGTCTCCAACCAGCTGGACCTTGTCCCCCAGTTCCTGGGTAAGCATCTTCCAGCCTTCCCAGTCCTCTTCGTCAAGGCCGTCCTCAAGAGAGTAAATGGGATATTTTTCACAAAGCTGTTTCCAGTGGGCAATGAGTTCTTCAGAGGTGAAATGCTCACCGCTCTTTGGCAGGATATATTCGCCTTTGTTTTCTCCCTTCCATTCACTGGAAGCTGCATCTACAGCCAGAACGAAATCGCGGCCCGGCTCATAGCCTGCCTTTCTGACTGCTTCCAAAATCAGCTCAATGGCTGCTTCATCACTTTCCACGTCGGGAGCAAATCCGCCTTCGTCTCCAACAGCGGTAGCCAGTCCCTTTGCCTTCAATATGGAAGCCAGGCAGTGGTAAACCTCGGTACACCACCGAAGCCCTTCCTTAAAGCTGGGCGCTCCTGCCGGCATGATCATAAATTCCTGAACGTCCACGGTATTGGCCGCGTGAGCTCCGCCGTTTAAAATGTTCATCATGGGAACCGGAAGACGGTTTCCTGAAATACCTCCCAGGAAGCGGTACAGCGGGATACCCAGGCTGTAAGCTGCTGCTCTGGCGCAGGCAATGGATACGGCCAGAACTGCATTGGCTCCAAGTCTTGACTTATCCTCTGTTCCATCGGCGGCAATCATGGCCTGGTCAACAGCGTAGATATCAGAAGCATCCATTCCAACAATTGCATAATGAATCACGGTGTTAATGTTATGAACTGCATTTAAAACACCTTTTCCTCCAAAGCGGGTCTTGTCCCCGTCTCTAAGCTCAAGAGCTTCGAATTCACCGGTAGATGCTCCGCTTGGCGCCGTGCCTGTGGCAATGGTTCCGTCTGCTAAATGAACCTCTGCCTCCACCGTTGGGTTTCCTCTGGAATCAATAATTTCTCTCCCTATTACTTTTTCAATCTCCAGATAATTCATCACTTTTTCTCCTTTTCTTTTTCATGATTTTCAAAATGGAGGTTCCATTGAATGATTTCATGATTTCAAAATGGACTTTCCATTGAATGGCAACACGTATTCTGAATTAATATGGCTTATTTCTAATGTTTTTATGAGTTAGTCCTCTCTAATTCACAAATCAATCATAGCATACCTTATGGAAAAACACAACATTAATACCGATAATAATTATTGTTTTGTGACCGAAAGAGGCGGACTTTCTCAAGGAATAATCCCGCTTGCGGGATTATTCCGCCTGCGGTAAGTGGCTTCTGCAACATCCAACCTTACTGCCGCAGTGCGATCCTCCCGGAGGGTTTTTATCGTATAGGGCGAACTTCCTATACGATAAAAATGCCGGAGAAGCTGCAAGGAATCTTTTCCTCTCCACTTTCTCCGGCATTCCTGTTTCCGGTATTACGAAAGCCAGAAGTTGGTCTTGTCCTCACCGTATTCCAGCTTTAATCTCTGTCCGCTAAAAAACTCTTCTATGGCATTATACAGCATTTCATGCTGCTCCCTGCCGTTTTCCGGGCTTAAGGATTCGACCCAGCAGGACTGCTTTCCACAAGCATCCCGCAGATGGAGCCGGAAATCAAGTCCCATGCTCCTTATGAAATCATTGCATTCCAATATTTCACTGATCGATATGATCTTCATATCTGCCTCTATTCCTGGCCTCTGTACTTTCTTGCCTGTTCCTCAATAAGTTCCTGGTCATCAAAGTAATTGATCTTCATGGCTTCTTTCACGCCCCTTAGGGTTTCAGCGGCCACTGATTCCGCCTTTTCGCTTCCGTCCTTTAATATCTGATAAACATAAGGGATGTTGGCCTCATATTCCTTTCTTCTCTGACGGATGGGCTCCAGCTCTGCCTGAAGCACGCTGTTTAAGAACCGCTTCACTTTCACATCGCCTAAGCCGCCGCGCCTGTAATGGTCCTTAAGCTCATCAAGATTTTTATAATCCGGCAGATATTTCTGGAAATCCTCATCCTTGCAGAATGCGTCAAGATAAGTAAATACTGTATTTCCCTCCACCTCGCCGGGATCGGAAACCTGGATGTGGTTAGGGTCTGTGAACATGCTCATGATCTTTTTCTTTACTTCCTCTTCCGAATCCGACAAATAAATGCAGTTGCCCAGAGATTTGCTCATCTTGGCCTTTCCGTCGGTCCCAGGAAGCCTTAAGCAGGCCTTGTTATCCGGAAGTAAAATATCCGGCTCCACCAGAGCATCTCCGTAAACAGAATTGAATTTACGCACGATTTCCCTGGTCTGCTCCACCATGGGCTCCTGATCCTCTCCCACAGGCACTGTAGTGGCCTTAAATGCCGTAATATCGGCCGCCTGGCTGATGGGATAGGTAAAAAAGCCCACCGGAATGCTGGTTTCAAAATTCCTCATGGCAATCTCGGATTTTACCGTAGGATTGCGCTGCAGCCTGGATACGGTTACCAGATTCATATAATAAAAGGACAGCTCCGTAAGCTCCGGTATCTGTGACTGGATGAACAGGGTGGACTTTTTCGGATCCAGTCCGCAGGAAAGGTAGTCCAGCGCAACCTCAATGATATTTTGACGGACCTTTTCCGGATTGTCCGCATTGTCCGTCAATGCCTGGGCATCCGCAATCATAATAAAAATCTCGTCAAATTCGCCGGAATTCTGTAGCTCCACCCTTCGCTTCAGCGACCCTACATAATGGCCGATATGAAGCTTTCCGTGGGCCTGTCCCGGTCGGTCTAATATTTCCCATGTTTGTACCTCCAGATGTATTATCAACTTTATTTTACCATTCATTTCAGATTTGTCAATCGCCAAGCCATGCAAAAAAATTGCGCAGCTTTCCCGTGTGAGCTTGCTCACTAAGGGAAAACTGCACAATTTTTTCTATAGGGCGCAGCCCGTCATGGCGAACATACATCAATCCTTTTGCCCTTTCCTACTTCCCTCCCAATACTGCCTCCGCATAATTCACAGAAGCCATAGCGTCCCTGCAATACTGGTCCGCCCCAATAGTCCTTGCATACTCCTCCGTAAGAACAGCGCCCCCCACCATAACCTTAACGTCGGGGGCCTCCTTCCGAAGCTGCAGAATAGTCTCCTCCATGCTGGGAACCGTAGTAGTCATAAGCGCGCTTAATCCCACCAGCTTCACATTCCCCTCTACAGCTGTTTCCACCACTTTCTCCGGCGGAACATCCTTTCCTAAATCAATCACATCATAGCTGTAATTCTCCAGCAGCACCTTCACAATATTCTTCCCGATATCGTGAATATCCCCCTTAACCGTAGCCAGAATAACAGCCCCTTTCTTCTCCTCCACTGCGCCGCTTTCCGCCATCTTCTCCTTTATAACCTCAAAAGCCGCTTTCGCCGCCTCTGCGCTCATAAGAAGCTGTGGAAGGAACACCGTCCCTTTCTCAAACCCTTTCCCAACCCGGTCCAAAGCCGGAATCATTTCTTCATTTATAATAACCAAAGGCTCTTTCTCTCTAAGCAGTTCCGTCACCGCATTGTGAGCCCTGTCCTTAAGTCCCTTTGCAATGCTTTCCGCCAGAGAAAGCTCTCCGCCGTCATTTGCCTGCCCGGAATTCCCCTGACGCACCGTCTCCCCTAAGGTGGCCACCTGACCGCTGTAAACAGCAATATAATCGCTGCACTGTGGATCTAAATCCGCAAGAGTGCGGAAGCTGTAATAAGCCCGCATCATAGCCTCTGAATTCGGATTTATAATAGCCGCATTGAGCCCGCTCTGCATAGCCATTGCAAAAAATGTGGCATTGACAATCTCCCTCTGTGGCAGCCCGAAAGAAATATTAGAAACTCCCAGGACAGTCTTTCCGCCCAGCTCGTCCCTCACTCTCCGCAGGGTTTCCAAAGTAGTCAGCGCTCCTCTACTATCAGAGCTTACAGTCATACAAAGTGCATCTATGATAATATCCTTTTTATCAATCCCATATTCAGCTGCCTTTTCATATATCTTCTTTGCAACAGCAATCCTGCCCTCCGCATCCTCAGGAATCCCTCCCTCATCCAGGGCCAGGGCCACCACCACTCCTCCGTACCGTTTTACCAGCGGGAAAATAACTTCCATCACTTCCTGCTTCCCGTTTACAGAGTTAATCAGCGGCTTTCCGTTATAAATCCTCATTGCCCGCTCCATGGCTTCCGGATTGGATGTGTCAATCTGAAGCGGAAGATCAATAATGCTCTGAAGCTCCTTAACCACCTCCACCATCATGGCCGCCTCATCAATCCCCGGCATGCCCACATTCACATCCAGCACATGAGCCCCATTGTCCTGCTGGCTCACTCCCTCCCGGAGAATATATTCCAGGTTATGATCCTTAAGAGCCTGCTTAAATTTGGATTTCCCTGTGGGATTAATCCTTTCCCCTATGATCACCGGGTTTTTATCAATAACAACAGCCTGGGAATAGGAAGAAATCACGGTCCGTTCTTTCTTATCCGGCAGTCTGGCCGGAAGCCCGCCGCAGAGGGCAACGGTTTTTTTAATATGCTCCGGCGTTGTTCCGCAGCAGCCTCCTACAACACAGGCGCCCATTTCCACGATTTCTTTCATGACAGCGGCAAATTCATCGGCATCAATATCATAAACGGTTTTTCCGCCTTCGCTCCTTGGAAGCCCGGCATTGGGATTTACAATAACCGGTATGGAAGCCACCTTCATGATATCTGCCAGAATGTCTTTCATCTGCACCGGTCCCAGTCCGCAGTTGATTCCCAAGGCATCTGCACCCAGTCCCTCCAGAAGTGCAACCGTGGATTCCACATTTCCTCCCGTCAGAAGCTTTCCTTTTCCGTCAAAGATCATGGTGACAAATACGGGAAGAGAGGAATTTTCCTTGGCAGCCAGCAGAGCTGCTTTCGCCTCATAGCT